>SXIE01000281.1 GCA_005772945.1 Pseudomonadota bacterium | reverse complement strand
GTTGAAGCCGAAGAGGATGAGGGCGAGTGCCAACGACGGATAGAGAATCTGCCATGGCATATTCTCCATGGTGCGCGTGCCCTCGGCGATCATGTTGCCGAGCGAGAGGTCGATGCTGAGCCCGAGGAACGAGAGGAACGCCTCCTCGAGGATGACGGCGGGCACGAGCAGGGTGGCGTAGACGATGATGGGCCCGACCGCGTTGCGGATGAGGTGGCGGAAGATGATGCCGGTGCGCGAGACGCCGATGGCGCGCGCAGCCTCGATGAACTCGCGGTTCTTGAGCGAGAGGACCTGACCGCGGACCACTCGGGCCATCGTCAGCCACTGGACGAGTCCGAGCGCCATGAAGAGGAGGATGGGGTTATTGCGGTCGTCGATGATGACGATGAAGAGGATGACCAGGAAGATGTAGGGCAGGCCGTAGAGCACATCGACAAGCCGCATCATGAGGCCGTCGACGCGACCGCCTGCGTAGCCTGCGACAGCGCCGTAGAGGACGCCGATGAGGAGCGACACGAGCGTCGAGAGGAGCCCGATCATGATCGAGAGGCGCAGGCCGAAGAAGAGGCGCGTCAGGATGTCGCGGCCGTTGTTGTCGGTGCCGAGGACGTAGGTGTGGAGCTCGGGGGCGCCTGGGAACTCGGCGAGCGAGATGCGCAGATCGCCGTCGGCATCGAAGTCGTGGAGGAAACGATCGAAGTTGCGCGGGCCCGCCTCGGGCTGCGAGGCGTAGCGCAGGGTCCGCGTGCGCTCGATGATCTCCCAGCGCGAGAGGACGTGGTCGCCGTCGATGTCGAGCGCCGTGAAGGCCTCGAGGCCGGCGAGGCCGAGGCCACGGAAGCGCGCTGGTAAGTCGTTGTCGTTCTTCGGGAATTCGTCCCACAGGAGGTAACCGGCTTGGGCTTTCTCGCTGGGTTTGTCGCCGCCCAGGAGCTTCTCGAAGTGCTGGGTGGCGACCTCGTCGGCGAGGCGCAGCTCGGGGCAATCGATGACGCCGAGGATGACGCCGAGGGCGCGCCCAATATCACCGTCGCCGGCCTGACGGAGGAGCGCGGTGAGGTCGCGCTGGACCTCCGCGTGCAGCGACGGGGCGAACGACTCGAGGAAGCGGAGGCCCGGCGGGACCAGGTTTTGTGCGGGGATGAGGCGGCAGGTGAGGAAACCGTCGCCGTCGAAATCGACGAGCGCGAAGGCGCGCGGGTCGCCGTCGTAGGTCGGATGGGTGGAGGAGACGCCGCGCACGCCGGGCGGTTGGCTGGCCAGGAGGCTGTTGGCTTCGTTGCGACCGAAGTGGGTGACGTTGGCTTCCCACCACGGGGCGCTGAAGCCGACGAAGGCCACGAGGACGATGAGGCACAGGCCGCCGAGGGCCAGGCGATTCCGGCGCAGGCGGCGCCAGGCGTCGGCCCAGAGGCTCCGAGGTTTCGCCGCGGGCGAGCGCTCGGCGCTCTTCGCGAGAGCAGGCGCGGTCATTCGAGGCTCACGCGCGGATCGAGGAAGGTGTAGGCCAGATCGACGAGCAGATTGAGGACGACGAGGATGACCGAGTAGACGACGACGACGCCGATCACCATCGGGTAGTCGCGGTTGAGGGCGGGCGTCACGAAGTGCTCGGAGAGGCCGGGGATCCCGAAGACGCGCTCGATGACGATCGACCCGGTGACGATGCCGGCGGTGCCGGGACCGAGCCACGAGATCGTCGGGAGGAGGGCCGGGCGGAGCGCGTGGCGCAGGACGATCGTACGCTCCGAGAGGCCTTTGGCGCGGGCGGCGCGGATCCAATCCGAGCGCACGACCTCGAGCATGCCGCCGCGCGTGAGGCGCGCGATGACCGGGACGTAGGCGAGCCCGAGCGTGATGACCGGCAAGACCCGATATTGCCACGTCGACCACTCGGCCTGGCTCGATTCCCAGCCGGCGACCGGAAACCAGCCGAGCCCGAGCGCGAAGACGGCGACGATGAGTGGGCCGCTGACCATCGTCGGAATCGAGGCGCCGACCATCGCGCCGGTCATGACCGAATAATCGACCCAGGTGTTCTGCTTGAGACCGGCCAGGAGGCCGAGGGTGATGCCGATGGCGAGCGCAAAAAACAGAGCCATGACGCCGAGTTGGAAGCTGATGGGCAAGGCGCGCAGGAGCTCCTCGGAAACGTCACGCGTGCCCTCGGACGTGATGGTCTTGCCGAAATCGAGGGTCAGGTAGTGACCGATTGCATCCCAATATTGGGCCAGTAGCGGCTTGGGCACGACCACGATGCGGGCACCGACCGCGACGGTGGCACCGGCCTCGACGCCGACCGCGACGATGGGGCTGTCGTCCTCGAGTCGCACCTCGACGGGCGCGCCGCCGGCGGTCGGTTGGATGGTGGCGAGCACCGTCCCGGCCGCGTATTCCGTGTGTTTTGTGACGAAGGTGCCGACCGACGTGATGGTGCCGGCGACGGGCGCCGTGACCTCTTCGCCCATGCCGAAGATGAGCCACTTGTTGGCTTCGACGTTGGGGGGCAGGCGGCGATCGCGATCGAAGGGGCCGCCGGGCGCGAAGCGCATGAGGAAGAACGAGCCGGTGACGATGACCCAGAGGACGAGCACAGTGCCGAGGAGGCGACGGAGGAGGTAGCGGCCCATGGCTACGGGGCTCCGGGCGCTGTTGGGGGGGACGCGGTCGTCGGGGCGAGCGAGATCCAGCGCGCGAGGTGATGGTCCTGGTACTGCGGCAGATAGCCACGGACCTCGGGGCGGATGAGGGCGGCGCGCGTGTATTGGTAGATGGGGATGACCGGCATATCGCGCATGAGGCCCTTCTCGGCGGCGCACAGGAAGACATTGCGCTGGCGGCGATCGGGCTCGAGGCGCGCGCGCTCGAGGAGCGCGTCGTAGGCGGGGTTCCTGTAGGCCGGGTAGTTGTTCTCGGAGTCTGATTGGAAGACCTCGAGGAACGCCATCGCGTCCGGATAGTCGGCGCACCAACCGGCGCGCGCGATGTGGAAATCGCCTGCGTTTTGGCGTTTCAGGAGTGATTTCCATTCCATCTTGGAGCTGGTGAACTCGAGGCCGAGCGCGGTTTTCCAGTTGTCGGCGAGGAATTGCGCGATGCGCGCGTGGACCTCGTAGCTGTTGTAGAGGAGGTCGACCTTGCCGAGTCCCTGGCCGTTGGGGTAGCCGGCGCCGGTCAGAAGGCGCTCGGCTTCGGCGCGGTCGTAGCCGGGTCCAGGGGGCGGCAGGTAGCCTGAGATCGGCGTGGCGATCTCGGGCACAAGCGTGGTGGCGACCTTCTGAAACCCGCCTAGAATGTGGCCCGTGACGCGTTCCTTGTCGAGCGCGAGATCGAGCGCGCGGCGAACGTCCACGTCATCGAACGGCGGTCGGTCGGTGCGGACGACGTAGTAATAGATGCACATGTTGGCATCGATGCGGAGGTCGGAGCGACCTTCGGCGATCCACGTGCGCATGGAGTCCGGAGAGATGGGGCGCGCGATGTGGATTTGGCCGCTCGCGTAGAGGAGCTCGTTCTTCCGCTCGTCGTCCGAGTGGTAGATGACCATCCCGTCGAGGGCCACGTTCGCGGCGTCCCAGAAGCGCGGGTTCTTCTTCAGCTCGAAGCGGTCGCGCTCGGCCCAGTGGGTGAGGGTGAAGGCGCCGTTGCTGACGAGGTGCTCGGGGCGGGTCCATTCGCTGCCCCAGCGCTCGACGAGCGCGCGCGGGACGGGGGCGAATGAGGGGTAGGTCGTGACGTCGAAAAAGAACGGGGTAGGGGCGACGAGGACCACCTGGAGGGTGAGCGCGTCGGGCGCGTGGATCTGTACGCCGTCCGCGGTCTTGGCGGTCCCGGTGTTGTAGGCCTTGGCACCGACGATGGTCCAGAGGAGCTGGGCGTTGCGGCTGCCGGTCGCGGGATCCAACGCGCGCAGCCACGAGTAGCGGAAGTCCTCGGCGGTCACCGCGTGGCCGTCGCTCCAGCGCATGCCGGGGCGCAGATGAAACGTGAGGGTCTTGCCGTCGGGGCTGACGTCGGTGCGCTCGGCGGCGCTGGGAACGGGCGGGGCGTTGCCGGGGGAGAGGGCGTAGAGCGTGTCGAAGAGGTTCGCGACGATCGCGGAGCCCGCCTGCTCGGCGACCTTGTTCGGGTCGATGAACTCGGGGTTGGTCTCGGCCACCCGCAGGATGTTGTCGCCGGCGAGCGGCGGAAGCGGCGGGGGAGGGCGCTGGCCGCGGTAGATCTGGCCGAGGGCGCTCTCGTCCTTGCCGGGTGCGAGTCCGGGCTGCGGGACCTCGCGCGGCTCGAGCGCGTCACATTCGCGCTGGAATCCGTCGAACTGGGCGGCGTTCGTGAAGGCCGCGGGGCCTTTGGTGATGCGGGTCTCGACCCGATCATTGGTGTGCAAACTATCGCGCGGAGGGATCACGCCGTGCTGAGCGGCGAGCTCGGCGACGCGCTCGGGGCTCGGGCGGACGAGCTTGGGTGAGGGCGGCAGCTCGCGCGCGTCGGGACAGCCGCAGGCCGACGCGGCGGCGCCCAGGCTCGCGCAGAGCATCACGCGCGCGGTCACCCCGACGCACGCACCGCGACCGGGCCCGAGCCGCAGCGTCTGTGTTCGTCCCGTGAGGTGGCCCATGACAGCCCTTGGTTTCGAAGGTTTGCCTGTCGGTGTCAAGGCGAGTAGGCTCGCCGCCATGGCCGGCAAGAACGAGTCCCGAGGCGAGGCGGCGACCGCCGCCCGGCCCGCGACCGCCCGTGGTGACGACGCGGCTGAGGGACGGCTGCGCGGCAACGTCGCGGCCAAGTTCTCGGGCGGACCGGGCGGCGTCTTGCGCTATCGGATCTGGCCCGCCAAGCGCCATCGCGCACGTCTCGCCATTGCGGTCGGGGGCGTCGTGGGCGGGACGGCGGTCGCGGCGTATCTCTTGGCGAACGTGTTCTTTGCGGGCGTGGTGTTTCTCGGGCTCACGTTTCTCGCGCTGCCGTTCTTCTTTCCGACCGAGGTGGCGCTCGACGGCACGAGCCTGGTCGTGCGCCAGCTCGGGACCCCGCGCAGCCATGATCTACGCACCTTTCGGCGCCTCGAGGTGTTCAACGTCGGGCTGCCGCGCGTCGAGCTCATGACGCGGGCGCGCCTCTCACCGCTCGATCCGCTCGAGGGGATCCTCGTGCCGCTGCCGGACGACGCGGCGACCCAGGCGCAGGTCATCGCGCACCTCCGCCGTTGGGTCGGGCGGCCGCCAACCGGGCGCTTCGAGCTCGACGTGGACCAGGCCCCCGAGGACTCGGTCGACGAGGGCAGCGCGACTACTTGAGCGCGGGCGCGAGAACCAGCATGCCGCGGGCGCGCCGGGTCCCCCAGTGCGAGATGGTCACGCCGGCACGCCCAGAGGTCGCATCGTCGCGCTCGAGCGAGACCTGAACCGAGGTCCCCTCAGCGGCCCGCTCAGATCCCAGCGCGGCCCACGGAATGGCTACCTCGACGACCCATTCCTCGTCGTCGTCGCTCGGGTCGTTCCAGGTCCCGTCGAGGTCCACCCCGACCTTCCCGGCGCCGAAACCGCGCGTCGCGGTCGGAGTGAGGGCGACCGTGGCTTCCTTGCTTCCCGCTGCAAGGGTCGCCAGCGACAGGCGGAAGACATCGCCCGTGGTGATATCGCTGTCGGCCGCATAGAGTGCGACCCTCAGGCCCGTTGCGTCCCACGCGAAGTGCGCCTCCGCAAAGGGTCGCGCGGGTCGACCGCTGACATCGACGAACGCCCCCGTGCGCGCCGCGCGCCGGGTCCAAAACGGCTCGTCGGCCTTGCCCTCGGGATGAAAGGCCTCATGCACGTGGGGCACCTGGAGGTAGATCGGCGCAGGCGCCCCAGGCAGCTCGCTCGCCCGCTCGAGCGCCCACCAAGCCCATGCGAGGGCCCACGCCGCGCTCACGGCGCGTTGGTCCCGTCGGGGTTCAGGCGGAAGTGGAAGCCCGGATCGGCGACGCCCGTCGTGAAGTCGATCATATCGATGTGAAGCGTTCGATCGGGCTGCTGGCTGATGATCGCGAAGCCGTAGTTTTTGCTGCCGGTGGACGGCGCGCCGCCGTTGCCGACGATGACCTCGCGTTGCCCCGATCGCCCGTAAGTATGCGAATGTCCCGTGATCGCGAGGGTCAGTGGGTGGCGCGCCATGATCTCTTCCGAGGGCGTCGTGCCGGGCGCTGTGTCGGCTTTGCGCGGCTCGTGCCTCACAATGAAGGTGTAGGTCGTCTCCTTGGCCAGCTCGGCCTCGAGCCACTCGGCCTGCGCCGTCGTCCACGCGTTCGGGGCCACGAAGACGAGCTTGGCGGACCAGGCGTCGGCGGGGGCAACGCTCGCATCGGAGTCGACGCGGACCGTGTAGTAGGTCAGCGTTTTTCCGATGGGTGTCAGCATCTTGGCGAGGTACTGCTTGTAGTTCGTGGGCGTGCCGTCAGCCAGGCCTTCGCCGCAATTCGAGCGGGTGTAGCCGCTGCACTCGTGGTTGCCGAACGCCGGAAAGAAGGCGCCCGAGAAGCGCGCGCGTGCGCCGAGATAGAGGTCGAATTGGGGCGCCGCCTCGGGGCCGAACTTCTTCGCGAAGATGTAGTCGCCGGTGGCAACCGCAAAGGGTGGTCGCGGGACGAGGTGCTCGAGGTCCTCGTAGATCGCGGTGATGATGTTGGTCGGGTACCCGGCCGTGTCGTCGATGAGCGAGGGGCGCGTGTCGCCGACGACGGCGAAGTAGAGGCGCGAGAGCTTGCCGCCGTTCGCGTCGATGGTTCCCGCGACCGGCGCCCCGCCCGTGAACGTCACGTCGCCGGCGCAGCTGGAGGGCGGCGCCTGGCAGTGGTCCGATGAGGTGTTGCACCACCAGCCGCCGAAGCAGCCGTTGGCCTGGCAGGGCTGGTCGGCGACGCGACAGGCGTAGCACTTGGCGGTGACGTCGGGACCGACCAGCGTGCCGCAGGTGTCCTCGCCGGGCGGAGTGGTCACGGGCGCCGCCGCGCAGGGCCCCGTGGTAGGCAGACACACCGTCGCTTGGCCGCCGGCGTAAGTCGCCGTGAGCGTGCACACGCGGCCCACGTCGCAGCTGTCGCGCTCGCCGGGCCGCATGCAGATGGGAGCGCAATAGGACTCCAGGCCGGCCTGGATGCACAGCGCGCCTTCGCAATCGGCGTTGTCGAGGCACGCCGGACACGCGTCGAGCGGCGCGGTCGCCTCCGAGCCCACGACCTCCTGAGCAACCTCGGCGGTTTGCGTGTCGGCGGCCTGGGCGTCGGGCGCAGCGGCTGAATCGCCGCACGCGACGAGCCCAAACGCCAGCGCGAGGGCCGACGACGGGTGGACGGTTTTGCCAATCAAATCGAGAGCTTCGCGATGACCGGCAGGTGCGTGCTGCCCATGAGCGGAAGCGGCATCGCGGGCCCGAGGATCTCGACTTCCTTGGTCACATAGATGTGATCGATGGCGTCGGTCGGGTTGTGCGCGGGGTAGGTCGGGTGGGGGTCGTCGCCGGCGGCGTTGCGCAGGTACGGCGACAGCTGGCGCATCGTCTCTTCGTCGACGGAGGCGTTGAAGTCGCCGAGCGCGATGAGCGGCACGGCCTGTGTTTGTGCGTGCCGGAGCAGCGCGGGGATCTGCGCGTTGCGGTCGATCGGGTGGGCCCCGAGGTGCGTGACGAGCACGCTGATGGGCCCCTTGGGGGTGACGACGGTGCCCGAGAGGATGCAGCGCTGCTCGTCCTTCTTCTTCGGCAGCCGGTGTCGCGTCCAGGGACCTAGCGGGAAGCGCGAGAAGAGGCCGAGGCCAAATCCGGGGCGGTCGTCGGCGGTCGGCGCCGAGCGCGCGACAAACGGCTCGACGTCGGACGAGTAGGTGAGCACAGACGCAAAGCGAAAGTGTCCGAGACCGCTCGCGCGCGAGAGTAGCTGCGGCTGGTTACCCGGGTCGCCCTGAAACCAATCGACGGCGATCTCTTGGACCGCGACGATGTCGGCCTCGCCCATGATGTCGGCGACCGTTTTGAGGTCGCTCTCCATCCCGAGCTTGATGTTGTAGGTCATGACCGAGAAGTGCATCGGTGCTTTGGCTCCGCGGCTCGGAACATATCTCTTTTGCGGGCGGGCTGCGAGCGGGCTTCGTGCGCGCGACCGAATTTCGCTCGCGAGGGCCTCGCGGGCAGACTAGGACGCTGGCGCTTCGTTGGCGGGCGCCGCGGTCGCGGACCCGCGAAGGACGGGCGTCGGGGCCTGTGGCAGCTCGAGGATGACGGCGGTCCCGCGTCCATCGCGCACGGGGCTCGACGCCGACACGCGCCCACCGTGCTCCTGCACGATCTCCTTGACCAGCGCGAGCCCGAGCCCCGTGCCATGCGGCTTGCCGGTCACGAACGGTTCGAAGAGGCGGTCCTTGACGGCCGCGTCGATGCCGGGCCCCGAGTCCTCGATGCGAAGGATGACACCATCGGGCGCGCCACCGGGCGCAAACCGCGGCGCGAGCGCGACGGTCAGCGTGCGCGGCTCGGGCACTGTCCTGAGCGCCTCGAGCGCGTTGCGCGCGACGTTCAGGATGGCCTGGCGGAGCTGCGCCGGATCCGCGGTGATCGGCGCTGGGCCCCCGGCGGCGTGCGGGATGACGCCCTCGACGCGCAGCGTGACTCTGGCCTCCTCCACCTCGCGCGCGAGGAACGACAGGAACTGCTCGAGCAAAGCACCGACGTCGACCGACACGAGCTCGGGCCGCGGGAGCCGCGCGTATTGCAGGTACTCTTCGGTGATGGCCTTCAAGCGCGCGACCTCGGCGGAGATGGCCTGCAGGCTCGCGCGCGTGCGGTCGCGATCGGCGGGATCGGGCAGCCCCGCGAGCTCGTCCTCGAGCATCTCGGCGTTGAGGCCGATGGAGCTCAGCGGGTTCCGCACCTCGTGCGTGATCTGCGCCGCGAGCTTGCCGATGACGGCGAGGCGCTCGGCCCGAATGAGCTCGGTCTGCTTCTGCGCGAGCGCCCGGTCGCGCGCGTCGAGCCGCTCGGCCATCGTGTTGAACTCGACCGCCAGCTGCCCGATCTCGTCCTTGGATGACACCGTGACCCGCTCATCGTAGTGGCCGGCGGCGATCTTCTGCGCGCCCTCGCGGAGCGCGCGGATCGGACGCAACGTCAGCTGCGCCACGACCAACATGACGATCGAGAGGAGAAGCGCCCCGCTGGCGATGATGACGACGGTCAGCGTCGAGGAGCGCTCGTCCTCGTCGGTCCGTTGGTCGAGCGCACGAATCGGCCCGGCGAGCTGCCGAATCGCCTCGTTCACCTCGCGATTGATGCGCCGGAGCACGCGCGCCGAGGCCCGCGCCTCGGGGCTGTCGGCGTGCAGCGTTCCGAGCGACGCCTGCTTCAGCGTGCGCCGGACGAGGTGGTCATAGAACTGCGCGTTGTCCAGCGTCGCATCGAGCGGCGCCTCCGAGAGGTCCTCGCGCGGCGTCGTCTCGGCCAGCTCCTTGCCGCTGGCGAACGCCCGCAGCGCGCCCGCCAGCGCCGCAAGGTCGCGCTCCTCGGCATCGCTGACCGCGTCCGAGGCCGCGATGGTCTCGAGGCGCGCCGCGATCGACTGAAACCCCTGCGCGTCGCCGAACGGCTCGAGCGCCGGCAGGACCTGCTGTAGCCACTGCGCGTCGTTGGGACGCCGCAGCGCGAGCAGCTCCTCGGCCGACTTCAGTTGCCGCGAGAACGCGCGCAGCTGATTCGACATCGGCGTGAGGTCGTTCCAGAGCACGGTCATCGCGCGCCGCAGCGACCCCATCCGATACAGGGTGAAGGCCGACGTAGCCCCGAACGCGATGATGACAGCCGCGAAGCCAAGAAAGATCTTGGTGGCGACCGAGAAGCGCATCAGCCCGACTGAGCCGGATTCGTCTCGGGCAAGCGCTTCTCGAGCGAATTCCAGCGCAGGATCGGCTTGCGAACCGCGCGCGTCTCGTCGATCCGACTTACCAGCGGGAGGTGCGGTGCGCTCCGCAGCCGATCCGGATTCGTGCGCGACTCGGCGTCGATCTCGAGCATCGCCTCGATGAACGCGTCGAGCGTCTCTTTGCTCTCGCTCTCGGTCGGCTCGATCATGAGCGCGTGCATCACGCACAGCGGGAAGAACGTCGTAGGCGGGTGAAACCCTCGATCCATCAAGCTTTTCGCGATGTCGCTCGTGTCGCAATCGGCGTTCTTGCGCTGGTATTTGTCGGTGAGGACGACCTCGTGCATGCACGGCCGGTCGTGCGCGACATGGTACGCGCCGCTCAACTTGACGCGCAGGTAGTTCGCGTTGAGGACGGCCATCTCGCTGGCCTCCTTGAGGCCCTCGCGCCCGAGCTCGCGGATGTACGTATACGCGCGCACGTGCATGCCGAAGTTGCCGAAGAAGGCCTTGACCCGCCCGATCGAGAGCGGCCGATCGGTGTTCAGCACATACCCCTCGGGACCGTGCACGATGCGGGGGATCGGCAGGTACGGCGCGAGCCGATCATGCACGCACACCGGCCCCGACCCCGGACCGCCACCGCCATGCGGCGTCGAAAACGTCTTGTGGAGATTGAGGTGCATCGCGTCGATGCCCATGTCGCCCGGGCGCGCGCGGCCCATCAGCGCGTTCATGTTCGCGCCGTCGCAATAGACGTAGCCGCCCTTGTCGTGGACGATCTGCGCCACGGCCGCGACGTGCTCTTCGAAGAGGCCGAGCGTGTTCGGGTTCGTCATCATGATGGCCGCGACATCCGCATCCATGGCGGATGCGACGTCCTCGGGCCTGACGACGCCCAGCTCCGACGACTTGATGGGCACCGACTCGTACCCAAGCATCGAGCACGTCGCCGGGTTGGTCCCGTGCGCCGTGTCGGGCACGAGCACCTTCTTGCGCGGACGCCCTTCAGTCGTGAGCAGGTGCTTGCGGATGAACGCCATCCCCGCGAACTCACCCTGGGCCCCGGCCGCAGGCTGCAGCGTCACGTGAGAAAACCCTGTTATTTCGGATAGATATCTCTCGAGATCGAACATCACCGCGAGCGCACCCTGCATCCACGACACGGGCGCGAGCGGGTGGAGCTCGAGGAACCCCTCCATGCGCGCGACGTCCTCGTTGATCTTCGGGTTGTACTTCATCGTGCACGAGCCGAGCGGGAACATGCCCGTGTCGATCGAGTAGTTCTGCTGCGACAGGCGCAGGAAGTGCCGCACCGCCTCGGGCTCCGAGACCTCGGGCCACGCGGGCGCCGACTTCCGGAGGAGCGCCGCGGGGATCGCCACCTCGCCCGTCGCACTGGTCGCGCTCGCCGGGAGCGACGCCGCGCGACGCCCTGAACTCGAGCGCTCGAAGATGAGTGGCTCACGAAACTGGAGACCCTGCGTCGCGATGGTCGGCATCGTCAGTCGCTTTCTCGGGGAGGGTTGAAACCAGAACGCCCGCGGGGAAACCGCGGGCGTCAAGGTGCATCAGAACGCGATCGGCGTCACGTCACTTCGGTGCGGGCGTGCCACCCGGGGCCGGTGCGCCACCGGGGGCCGGAGCCGGAACGGGCGCGCCACCTGGAGCCGGAGCGGGCGCCCCACCCGGAGGGACGATCGGAGTGGGCGGGGTGAGCGGCGTCGGCTGCGTGCCGCCGTGATCATGACCGTCGTTCGGCATGTGATCGCTGGCCCCGGGCGCCTCGGGCGGCGGCTCGGCGATGAACTTCTCGACCTTCGCGGCCTTCTCGAGGTCCCCGAGGAGCTTGCGCCGCTCGGTGAAGAACTTCTTGTTCTGCAGGCTCTTGACGATCTGGTCCTTCACTTCCTCGAAGGGCTTCTTCCGGTCGTCGCGCTTCTCGATCAGCTTGATGATGTGATAGCCGAAGCGCGTCTTCACGGGCGCCGAGACCTCGCCGATCTTCATCTTGAAGGCGACGTCCTCGAACTCCTTGACCATGCGCCCCTCGGAGAAGAACCCGAGGTCCCCGCCCTTGGCGGCCGCCGGACCCTCGCTCATCTCGGTCGCGACCTTCTCGAAGGCCTCGCCCTTCTTGAGGCGGTCCTGCGCCTGCTTGACCTTCTCCATGACCTTGGCCTCGTCCTCCTTGGTCGCCCCTTCGTTGAGCTTGATGAGGATGTGGCTCGCGTGGATCCCGGCCTTGTCGGTGTAGAAGCGCTCGTTCTTGTCGTAGAAGTCCTTGGCTTCCTGGTCCGTGACGGCCATGTCGCCCTTCTTCTCGAGCAGCAGCTCGAGGGCGCGGCGCTCGCGGATCCGCTGCTCGATCGACTCCTTGGTCACGCGCCCGTGCTTGAGGTAGTTCTCGAACTGCTCGTCGCTCTGGAAGCGAGCCTTGTACTCGTCGAAGCCCTTCTTCATGTCCTCTTCGGGCACGACGATGGCGCCTTCCTTGACCGCCTGATTGATGAGCTCTTGCTCGATCAGGCGCTTCAGGATGTTCGCCTCGATGCGTGCGACGCGGTCGGGCGGGATCTGCGCCCCACGCGCCGTGACCTTGTCGACCTCGGCGTAGAACGCCTCGCTCGTGATGTCGACGCCGTTGACCTTGGCGACCGGACCGGTCACGCGCACGCGCTCGGCGGGGGCGCTCGCGCTCGCATCGTCCGCGGGCGGCGGGGTCGTGGCGGCCGACGCGTCGGCAGCGGGTGCGGCGTTGGTCGCAGGAACCGTCGCGGGGGCAGCCGTCGCCTGCGGGGTCGGGGCCTTACCGCCGCACGCAAGGAGCGCCATCGAGACCGAAAAAGGCAGGACGTAACGCTTCATGAGTCCTCTTGTTGTCGTCGCCGCGGCCGCATCAGCGGCCTTCATCAGGGGTAAATCGGGGCGGGACCATACTCCCGCAAAACCCGGCTAGCAACGCAAAACAAGACCCGCGAGTTCACACTAAAGAAGCCAATCCGGAACCGCCCCCGGAGCCGCTCCGCAGGCCAGCGCACCGGCCCCATGGAAGAACGTCTCGACCCACGCCTTGCGATGCCGCGCGATGAGCTGCTCGTAGGCCGTGCCGCGTGGCACCTTCGTCACGAGCACCAGCGCATCGGTCGCGTCCTGCTCGCTGATGCGCCCACGCAGCGACGCCTCGGCCAGCATCCCCGCCAAGAGCGGTCCCACCAAGAGCCGCATCGCCAACGTCGCCGTCCCGAGCACCAGCCCGCCCCGCCGCACCGGCTCATGCGCGTAGCAAGCCGCCAGCGCCATATCGCGCCAAAGCTCGAGCTCGTGCTCGAAGCGCAGCGGGTCGTCCGCGCGGCGCCCCGCCAGGAGCGCCTGGAACGCCCACGCGAAGCGGCGCGCCCGATCCGCCTCGGCCGCACGCCCCCGCGCGTCTTCAGCGTCCGCGATCTGATCGATACCGTCGGCGATCGCCTCCCGCAGCGCCCCGCACCGATCGAAGAAGCCCGCGACCTGGTCCTCGGGCTCGGCCGCGAGCACCCCCCAGGCCTCGCGCTCGGCGAAGACCTCGCTCTCGCGATAGCCATCCATGCGGCTCGCAACGGCCTCGCGCACCGGATCCACGACCGCGCCGACCAGCCCCGAAATCGTTTGCACACCAAACAAATTCGCGACCATGCTCTCGCGGATCGCGAGCCACTCGTCGGCCGTCGCATCGAGCCCGTCGCTCAGCGGCACCGGATTCGGCAGCGCCAAAACCGGCCCGCCTTCGGCGATGAGGCGCCGGATTCCCGCCTCGTCCTCGGCCACCGGCCGCCCATGCTGCTTGGCCGTCCACCACTTGCGGCACTCCATCGAGAACGACACGTCGATCCCCGTCCCGGTGCGCGTGAACGTGTACGGGAACTGCCGACAGATCGTCGGCTTCTGCGCCATCCCCGCGACCTTGTGGATGACGCACAGCTTGTCGGCCCCCAGAAACACACACCGCCCGTGACGCTGACCCATGAGCGTGATCGTCTGCTCGCCCGCCGCCGTCGGCAGCGCCACGGCCTGCATCCAGTCGTCGGGCCGCACGTCCGCCGGCAGATGCGGCGTCCAATCGATCGCCCGCACGCGCGCGATGTCGTCGGGTTTCAGCGGCCCTACGTCCGTCCCGTGGCAACACGCGCCGCACGCCACGCACCCGTGCCGCAGACCCTCGGGGTAGCGCAGCGTCACTGTCGCCGGATCGAACGCCGCAGCATCCGCCGTCGCCGTCACGAGCGTGTCGTCACCCGCAGCATCACCAGGTTCCTCCACGCCCGCCAGGTGCACGCGCAGCTGGTCGGCGGCCCGCGGCGTCTCGAGCAGACTCTGCCGCGCCAGCCAGCGCACACGCCGCTGCAGCTCGACCCGCGGCGCCCCGAGCGCCTCGGCGAGCTGGTCCTGGGTCATCGCCGCGTCGGACGCCAGCTCCTCGACGAGCGCGAGCGTGAGCGCGTCGATCGGCAGCCGGATCCGCCGCACCGGATCCTCGACCACGAAGCGCGGCCCACTCGGCGACTGGAGGCGCTTGACGCCGACATCCTCGCGGAGCGGCGGAACAGGCGGCGGACTGCGCATCCTTGGTACTCCTATCATCCCGTGACCTGCGATCGCGATCCGCGATCCGCGATCAGCTCTCGAGCACGAGGTCGTTCCGGTGCACGACCGGCTCGATCGGATCGGCCGGCGCCTTCCCGAGTCGCTCAGCGACGGCCTCGCTTCGAAGTCCTCGTATTTGCTCTACTTCATCCCGGTCGTACCCGGCGAGACCACGCGCCACGACCTGCCCATCCGGGCCCTTGATCGCCACGCCATCCCCGCGCGCGAAGTAACCGTCGCTGCCGGTGACGCCGATCGGAAGCAGGCTCGAGCGCCCTCCGCGCAGCGCGTTCACGGCGCCCTGGTCGATCAGGATCGACCCCGAGAGGCGCGACAGGAACCCGATCCAATGACGACGCCGATCGAGTTTCTTGCGCGGATGGAACAACGTCCCGACCACCTCGCCCGCGACGATCTGATGGATGATCCGCGGGTCCCGTCCATGCGCGATGACGAGCGGGATCCCGGCCTCGACCGCGATCGTGGCCGCCAGAATCTTCGACGCCATGCCGCCGGTGCCGACCGCGCTGCCCGCCGCACCCGCCATCATGTGGATGGACTCGTCGATGAGCGGCACCTCCATCACCGGCTCGGCCGCTGGGTTCTGGCGCGGATCCTCGGCAAAAAGGTGCGGAATATCCGAGAGGAGGATCACCAGATCGGCATCGATCACGGTCGCGAACGCCGCTGCCAGCCGGTCGTTGTCGCCAAAGCGCAGCTCCTCGGTGGCGACCGTGTCGTTTTCGTTCGCGATCGGCACGACCCCGAGCTCGAGCAACTCGCGTAAAGCATGGCGAACATTCAAGAAGTCGTCGCGGCGCGCGAGCCCCTGGTGGGTCAACAGGATCTGCGCGGCGACCCGCCCGTGACGCGCGAACGAGGCCTGATAACGCGCCATGAGATCGGCCTGCCCGATCGCCGCCAACGCCTGGATGCGCGCCAGCTCGCGCGGGCGCTCGGCAAACCCCAAGCGCTGCATGCCGCAGGCGACCGCACCGCTGGTGACGATGGCGACCTCGAGCGGCGGCTCGCCGTTCCCGCGGTGTAGCCCCGCCACGGCGTCGACCAACGCGTCGAGCGCGCCGGTGGCCGCGAGCGTCGAGCTGCCGACCTTGACGACGACGCGCCGGACGACCCCGAGCACCGACCGTCGATCGAACACCACCTCAGTCATTGTCGCGAACGATCGAGGCGCCGAGCGCGCGCAGCTTCTCGTCGATGCGCATGTAGCCGCGATCGATCTGACGGATATTGTAGATGGTCGACTTGCCCTTGGCCGCCAGCGCCGCGATGAGCAGCGCCATGCCGGCCCGCACGTCCGGGCTCTCGAGGCGCGCCCCGTAGAGCTGCGACGGCCCGACGACCACGATGCGATGCGGGTCGCACAGGATGATCGAGGCGCCCATCGCGATCAGCGAATCGGTAAAGAACATGCGCCCTTCGAACATTTTTTCGAAGAAGAGCACGGTCCCTTTGGCCTGCGTCGCGACCGTGATGGCGATCGACATGAGGTCGGTCGGAAACGCCGGCCAGGGCGCGTCGTCGACCCGCGGGATGGCCCCGTGCAGGTCCCGCCGCACCTCGAGCGGCTGGTCGGGCCGCACGCGGATCGTCGTGCCCTCGATCTCGGGAAACACCCCGAGCCGCTTCATCACATGCATGATCATCCGCAGCTCGTCGGGGCGCCCGCCCTCGATCGCGATGTCGGACTTGGTCACGGCGGCGAGCCCGATCCAGCTGCCGATCTCCAGATAGTCCGGCCCGATCGTATGCGTCGTCCCATGGAGGCGCTTGGTGCCCGTGATGCGCAAGGTGCCGGTGCCGATGCCCGAGATCTCGGCGCCCATCGACACGAGCATGCGGCAGAGGCCCTGCACGTGCGGCTCGGCCGCCGCGTTCATGAGCACCGTCTGCCCGTCGGCCAACGCGGCCGCCATGATGACGTTCTCGGTCGCGGTGACCGCGGCCTCGTCGAAGAAGATTTCAGTACCAACTAATTTCTTGGCCGCGAGGTGGTAGACCTCGGTCAGCTCGAAGCTCGCACCCAGCGCCTGCAGCCCGATGAAGTGCGTGTCG
>SXIE01000280.1 GCA_005772945.1 Pseudomonadota bacterium | reverse complement strand
CCGACAAGGCCAAGGGCAAGTACATGGGCTGGACCGCGGTCCCGACCGGCGACGGCGGCGGCGGCAAGGCGGCCGCGGCGGACATCGACTTCGACGAGGAGACCGTCGGGCTCGACTTCGGCGAGAGCGAGGAGTCGGCCGAATGATCTGGCTCGCGGCCGCAGTCGTTCAGCTCCTCGGGGCCGATCTGCCGCCGCGACCACCGCCCGGGCCGCTCCAGACGATCAAGCCCGGGCTCTACGAGACGCTGGCACCCGACACGGGACTGCCCGCGGGGCCGCTCGACAAGCCACCCAGCGGGGTCTTGTCCGAGTGGCTCGAGGTCTCGGTGTCCGGCGGGAACCATCTCGGCATCGTCTTTCAACCCGACGGACGCGTGCGCTGGGAGATGCCGCTCGGGCCGCAAGGGCCGATCGCGAAGACCACCTTCGTCGACGGGCTCGCGTTCACGACGTCGACGTTTTCGTATGGCGACTGCCCCGGCGCCCACTGCGCGTGCCCGCGTGAGAAGCGGGTTTCAGGGCCTGGTCTTTCGAAAGAGATCGTCGAGGCCTACCGCTGCGATTCCGCCGGGCGGATCGTCGCGCGCGGGGATGCCGAGCGGATCGAGCGCACCCCCGGCGCGCGCGGCTACGTCGTGCGCCATGGCGTGGGCCCGTCGACGACGTTCTGGTCCGAGGTGCGCCGCGACGACGGCCGCCTCGAGCGCGCCTTCACCGGCGCCGACGAGGCCAAGGCCGCGCTCGCGTTCGCCATCGTGCGCGATGGCCGCGGCGTCCCGCAGAAGCTCGTTCGCACGCTCGGCGGTACGCAGGCCGACGTCCCGAGCGGCAACCCGCCCGATGCGCGCGTCGCCGCCGCGGCGCTCGGCGAGCTCGTTCGCGAAGGCCCGGCCGGGCCCGTCAGGGCCGTTGCCGGGCTGCCCGCGAGGCTGCACGGCCCGATGCCACGCTGGCTCGTGCACGCCTTTCTCGGCGCGCCGACAACGACCAGCGACGACGGCCAGGGGCTCGCGCGCGTCCTTCGCGACGACTGGTCCGACGGCTGCTGGCTCAACCAGATCAGCACGCTGGCCTTCGACGCGGCGCTCGTGCTCGTCGGAGCGCACGCCGGCTGCATCTGCGGCCTCTGCGTGGCCGACGACGTGCCGCTTGCGGGCGAGGGGATCCTGGGCGTCGACACCCACATCCGCACCGGCCCGTGGGTCGCGCTCGACGGCGTCGTCGTGACCGCCGATCACCCGGTCTTGACCCCGGTCGGCGCGCTCCCGGCCGGCTGGCTCGATGTCGGCGCGGTCGTCCTCGGGCCCGCAGGCCCGCGCACCCTAGTCACCTTCGAGCGCCTTCCGGACGGCCCCCGCCGCGGTCGCAATCTGCGCACCACCTCCGGGGTCTTCGAGGCCGGCGGGTTCCTCTTCCTCTCCGAAGAGTCGCTCGCGTGCCCCGCGGGCAGCCCGGCAAAGGCCCTGACGCGCGATGTCGGGCCATCGCGAGCGAGCCCCGGTGGCGCGCCGCCCGCCTTCGTGCCATGATCCCGGCCTAACGTTGGGGCGCGAGGGACACATGGGCAAAGTCGTCGCCGTCATCCTCGGTGGTGGGCGTGGCGAGCGCCTCCGGCCGCTCACCTCGGCCCGTTCCAAGCCGGCCGTTCCGATCGCCGGCATGTTCCGCCTCGTCGATGTGCCTATCTCGAATTGCCTCAATGCGAGCATCCATCACATCTTCGTCCTGACCCAATACCTGTCCGCCTCGCTCAACCGGCACGTCACGCAGACCTACCGGTTCGACGCCTTCCGCACCGGCCAAGTGCAGGTCCTCGCCGCCGAGCAGGCCGAGCACGACGGCTGGTACCACGGCACCGCGGACGCGGTCCGCAAGCAGCTGAAGCGCCTCGAGGCAGCGCCCGACGACGACATCCTCGTCCTCTCGGGCGACCAGGTCTACATGATGGATCTGGCTGACATGGTCGCGCACCACCGGCGCCTCGACGCCGGCGTGACCATCGCCGCCACGCGCGTTCCGGCCGAAGAAGCGACGCGCTACGGCATCATGCAGGTCGACGCCGGCCACCTCGTGACGGCCTTCGCCGAGAAGCCGACCGACCCCGCGATCCTCGAGGCCTTCCGCCTGCCCGCGGCCGCCCCCGATGCGCCCGCCAGCGCTGCCGTCGCCGTCGGCCAGAAGACCCACCTCGCCTCGATGGGCATCTACGTTTTCAAGGCCGCGCTGCTCGACGAGCTCCTCGCGAACGACCCGCGCAACGACTTCGGCAAGCACATCCTACCGACCGCGCTCGGCAAGACGCGCATGGCGGCGTACCCCTACAGCGGCTTCTGGGAGGACGTCGGGACGATCGAGAGCTACCACCGCGTCAACCTCCTCCTCGCCGATCCGATCCCGGCCCTCAACCTCTACGACGAACGCTATCGCCTCTTCTCGCGCCCGCGTTTCCTGCCGCCCGCCAAGATCGGCGAGGCCCTCGTCCAGCGCGCCATCATCTGCGACGGTGCCATCATCGGCGACGGCGCGACGGTCCGAAAATCGATCATCGGGATCCGCACCGTCATCGGCCCCGGCTGCAACCTCGACCGCGTCGTCCACAACGGCGCCGGCGCCTATGACATCGGCGACCCCACGCGCCGCCAAACGGTCCCGCTCGGCGTCGGCGAGTACTCGGTCATCCGCAACGCCATCATCGATCGCGACGCGCGCGTCGGCCGCGGCGTGAAGCTCATCAACGAGCGCAGCTTGACCGACTACGAAGATGCGTTCATCACGGTGCGTGATGGGGTGATCGTGGTACCGCGCGAGGGTGTCGTGCCGGACGGCTATACGTTTTGAGTAGCAAGCAGTTGTCGAGTCAGCGCCTGAGCATCGTGCACATCGCGGCCGAGCACGCGGACTTCGTCTATACGGGCGGTCTCGGCGAGGTCCTGGCGGGGCTGCCCGAAGCGCAGGCGGCGCACGGGCACGACGTGACGGTGGTCCTCCCGGGCTCGCCGCATGCGCTCGAGCGCCTCACGGTGACGCAGCACTTCGACGTGCCGGTCGAGCTGCCGTGGGGCCCGGCGCGCGTCACGGCGCATGTCGGCGCGCACCGCGGGACGCGCGTCGTGCTCCTCTCAGAGCCAGCGCTGTTCGCGCGCGCGAGCCTCTACGGCACGCCCGAGCCGTACAGCGACAACCCGGTGCGCTTCGCGACGTTCGCGCGTGCGGCCGCCAAAGTCGCGGCCCAGGCCGACATCGCCCACCTCCACGATTGGCACGCCGGCTTGGCAGCGCCGCACCTCACGGCGTTTCACCCGGCCCCCGCGAGCCGCCCGCGCGTCGTCTTCACCCTCCACAACCTGGCGTTCGAAGGCGCCTTCGCCACCGCCGGCTTCGGCCTGACGGGCCTGCCGCCCGAGGCCCTGGGCGTCGACGGCCTCCTTCATTTCGACCGCGTCAGCCCGCTCAAGGCGGGCCTCTACTACGCCGATCTCCTGACGACCGTGAGCCCCACCTACGCCGCCGAGCTTCTCACCGATGCGGGCGGCTGGGCCTTCGCGGGGCTCCTCCGCCATCGCCACGCGGACCTGGTCGGCATCGTCAACGGCCTCCGCGGGCTCTCCTCGGAGCGCCCCGCGAGCCACCCGCATGCGCGCTCCGAGCGCCGCGCCGCGCTCGCCGCCGAGGTCGGTATCGCCGCGCCCGCGCCGGGCGGGATCGGCTTCGCGATGGTCTCACGCCTCACGCTGCAAAAAGGCGTCGACCTCGTCATCGAGGCCCTCCCGCGCACCCTCGCGGCCGGGCACACCGCCATCGTCCTCGGCTCGGGCGACACCGCGCTCGTGGCCGCCCTGCGCGCTCTCCAGGGTCATCACCCGGGTCGCCTCGCCTTCGTCGACACGTTCGATCCCGGGCTCGCCGATCGCATCTTCGCAGGCTCCGACGTCGTCATGGTGCCGAGTCGCTTCGAGCCCTGCGGCCTGGTCCAGCTGCACGCCATGCGCGCCGGCGCGCTGCCGCTCGTCCGCAAGACCGGCGGCCTCGCCGACACCGTGCGCGACGTCGCCGAGGGCGGCTGGGGGTTCGTCTTCGAGGGCGAGGCGCTCGCCGGTGCCATCGATCGCGCCGTCGCCTTCTTCGCCGAACCCGCCGCCGTCGCCGCCGCGCGCACCCGCGGCCAAGCGATCGACGTGAGCTGGGACCGCCCCGCGCGCGCCTACGAGGACTGTTACCGGGCATTGCGCGCGCGCTGAGTTCGCGCTCTTTACGATCGCGCGCCGCCCGCGTAGCTTCCACTTCGCTCGCGAAGAGCGCGCAGCGCTTGCCCGCGACGAATTTCGCTCACCGGAGGCCTCATGCGCGCGCTCGCTTCTCTGGCGTCTCTCGCTCTCGTTTTCGCGTTCACGCTGGCGGCGCGCGCGCAGCCGACGCCGCCCGTCCCCCCGGCCATCGTCCAGGAGCTCAAGCTGACCGCCCTCGGCGGGGCCGCGCTGAAGGTTCCGGCCTGGAAGGAAGTGCGCAAGGACGACGCCGTCACGGTGCTCGAGCAGCTCCCCGATCCGGCCCAACAGAAGCCGTTTTACGTCCTCATGGCGGCGATCGAGGAGGGCCCGGCCGATGCCGCCGCGGTCGCCTGGGATAAGGTCCGCGACAACATCGTCGAGGCGGCGTCGAAGAACGGCCGCAAGCTCGAACTGAAGGTCGGCGACGCCTTCGCGGGCGCGGCGGGTTTCACGGCGCGCTGGCTCGCGGGCGAGTTCGTCGGCGCCAACGGCAAGAAGGTCGCCCTCGCGCTGGTCGCGCTCGTCCGCGAAAGACGCCTCGTGACCATCGGCGTCATCAGCGAGGAGGCTACGCCGGCCGCCAAGACGCTGGCCGAGGACATCGCGAAGACCGCACGCTTGGGGCCCTGAGATGCGCATCGAGATCGTGGCGATCGGCAACGAGCTCCTCAACGGCGACCTCGCCGACACGAACACGCAGCGCCTCGCGCGTCTCCTGCGCGGCCTCGGTCTGGCCGTCAAGGGCGCGCAGACCGTGCCCGACACGGTCCCCGCGATCGTCGAGGCCTTCGCGCTGGCGGGGGCGCGCGCGGACGTCGTGCTGGTGTCGGGCGGGCTCGGGCCGACCGAGGACGACGTCACGCTCGAGGCTGTTGCGCAGTTCGCGGGCGTGCCGCTCGTGACGCACGCGCCGACGCTCGCGCGGATCGAGGGGCTCTTTGCGGCGCGCAAGCTGCCGTTCACCCCGAACAACGCGCGCCAGGCCGCGGTGCCGGAGGGCGCCGAGGTCTTCGTGAATCCCGTCGGGACCGCGCCGCATGTGCAGTTCGCTCGCGAAGAGAGCTCCGCGCTTGCCCATGCGCGCAGCGTTCGCTTCTTCTTTTTCCCCGGCGTGCCGACCGAGCTTGCGCGTCTGGCCGACGACTACCTGGTGCCGTGGCTGAAGCAGCACGCACCGATCGTCGCCTACCGATCGTCGGTGTACAAAACATTCGGCAAGACCGAGTCGCAGGTCGCGACGCTGCTCGAGCCGCTCGCGCGCGACCCGCGCATGCACGTCGCCTACCGCGCGCACTTCCCCGAGATCCAGGTCTCCCTGCACGTCGACGAGCCCGACGCGGCGGCGGCCGAGGCGCTGCTCGCGGCGCGCGGTGCGGACGTCAAGCGCCTCCTCGGCAGCATCATCTATACAGAGCGTTCGGACGAGAACCTGGTCGCGGCGGTGGCGGCGCGGCTCGTCGCGCGCGGCGAAACGCTGGCCCTCGCCGAGTCGTGTACGGGCGGGCTCATCGCCGCGATGTGCACCGAGCGCGCGGGGTCGTCGGCGTGGTTTCTCGAGGGCGCGGTGACGTACGCGAACCAGGCGAAGACGGCGCGCGTCGGCGTTTCGGAGGCGCTGCTCGAGGCGCACGGGGCCGTGAGCGAGTCCGTGGCGCGCGCGATGGCCGAGGGGATGCGGGCCACGTCGGGCGCGACGTGGGCGCTCGCGGTGACCGGGATCGCCGGCCCTGCAGGCGGCAGCGCGGACAAGCCGGTCGGCACGGTGCACCTCGCGTTGGCGGGTCCGCCTTCCCATGGCACCGAGCACCTGCAGCGGCGCTTCCCGTTTGATCGCGAGAAGAATCGGATCGTAGCGGCTTATTCGGCGCTGGACATGCTTCGGCGCGCGCTGTAGACACCTGAACGTAAGTTCAGATCATGACCCGAGCCCAAGCCCGAGCCCAAGCCCCGAGGAAGAGACATGTCGGCACACACCGCCAAGAGCGACAAGCCTCCGCAAACGCAGGAGAAATCGAAGTCCAACGCGACCCGCGAGGGCAAGGGCGACGGCGGCGCGCCGCGCGATACCGCCCGTGACAAGGTCATCGACGCGACGTGTGCTGCCATCGATCGGCAGTTCGGCTCGGGCAGCATCATGCGGCTCGGCGAGGGCAAGGATCTCTTGGGATCGGTGCCGGTCATCCCGACCGGGTGTCTGCCCCTCGACATCGCGCTTGGCGTCGGTGGTTTTCCCAACGGCCGCATCATCGAGATCTTCGGGCCCGAGAGCTCGGGCAAGACGACGCTGGCCCTGCACGTCATCGCGAACGCGCAGAAGGCGGGCGGGGTGGCGGCCTTCATCGACGCGGAGCACGCGCTCGACATCTCGTATGCGCGCAAGCTCGGGATCAGGGCCGAGGATCTGCTCATCTCGCAGCCGGACTATGGCGAGCAGGCGCTCGAGATCGCGGACTTGCTCGTGAAGTCGAACGCGGT
>SXIE01000279.1 GCA_005772945.1 Pseudomonadota bacterium | reverse complement strand
CCAGTGGCCGACGACGAGCGGCGTGCCGGCGGTCTTGCGGGCGGGATGCGCGAACCAGGGGACACCCGGGCTCGGGCGCGCCTCGGGCGGGGCGGAGCCGCTGACCGGCGTGCCGGCGGGGTCGACGAAGCGCACGCGCGTGAAGACGCCGAGGGCCGCGACGGCGCGCGTGACGAGGTCGAGGCCCGGTTGCCAGGCGGCACGGGGGCGGCTCGTGAAGCGGGCGAGGAAGCCGGGCTTCATGAGCATGCGTTGGGCGTGGGCGGCCTCAGCGAGCGCGGTCGCGACGTCCCACGCGGGCAGAACGCCGGCGTGCACCATGAGGTGTTGGCCGTCGGTGTGCGCGATGGGGCGGGTCGCGAGCCAGGCAAGGAGGGCGTCGCGGTCCGGGGCGGCGAAGAGGGGCTCGAGCGTGTCGTCGTCGCGGCGCTCGGCGACACCCGCGGCGCGCGCGAGGGCGTGGAGGTCGTGGTTGCCGAGGACGGCCGTGACGGCGTCCCCGAGGCGCACGAGGAGGCGCAGGACGCCGAGCGAATCGGGGCCGCGGTTGACGAGGTCGCCGACGAGCCACAGGCGGTCGCGCGCGGGGTCGAAGGCGATGCGCGCGAGCAGTTGCTCGAGGGGGCGCGCGCAACCTTGGACGTCGCCGATGGCGTAGGTGGCCATGCGGGGATCGTAGCCGATCTCGGCGCGGGCGTCAGGCGCGGACGACCGTATGGGGCCGGAGTGCAGGTCGCAGGAGACCGTGCTATCGCTGAGGCATGGACCGCGCGCAGGCCGCTCTCGGGCTCGTCGTCTTCATCGGCCTCTGTTGGCTCTTCTCGACCAACCGGCGTCAGGTGAGCTGGCGACCCGTCTTTTGGGGTCTCGGTCTCATGTTCATCATGGCGGCGCTCGTGCTCCTGCCCGACATCGGGAAGGACGCGTTCGACGTCGTCGACAAGGCCGTGAACAAGCTCGTCTCGTTCTCGCAGAAGGGCTCGGACTTCGTCTTCCAGAGCGTCATCAAGCACGACATCACGACGTACGCGGCCGACGGCACGCGCATCGTCACGACCGTCGAGGGGCACATGTCGCCGCCGCTCCAGACGATCGCGTTCTGGGTCTTGCCGACGGTCATATTCTTCTCGGCGCTCATGACGGTCGCCTATCACTACGGGATCATGCAGCGCATCGTCGGGCTCTTCGCGCGCCTCATGCACCGCACGCTCGGGACCTCGGGCGCCGAGAGCCTCGCGAACGCCGCGAACATCTTCGTCGGCCAGACCGAGGCGCCGCTCCTCATCAAGCCGTTCATCTCGAAGATGACGCGCTCCGAGCTCCACTCCGTGATGGTCAACGGCTTCGCGAACACGGCCGGCGGGGTGATGGCGATCTACGTCGCGGTCGTGCCGGTCGTCGGGATCGCCGGCCACCTCGTCACCGCGACGCTCATGAGCGCACCGGCCGCGGTGGCCGTCGCCAAGCTCCTCGTCCCCGAGACCGAGACGCCCGTCACCATGAGCGGCGTGAAGATCGAGGTCGCCAAGGTCGACGTGAACGGCATCGATGCGCTCACACGCGGCACGACCGAGGGGCTGCAGCTCTTCCTCAATATCCTGGCGATGCTGCTCGTGTTCTTCGCCGTGGTCACGATGCTCAACGCCTTGCTGCATGCGGTCGGCGGCCTCTTCGACGTCGAGCTCTCGCTGCAGCTCATCCTCGGCTATTTCTTCGCGCCCTTCGCGTGGTTGATGGGGGTCCCGGCGGACGAGGCGCTGCGCGTCGGCATGCTGCTCGGCGAGAAGATCACCCTGACCGAGCTCATCGCCTACATGGATCTGGGAACCATCCAACAAAGCGCGACGCCCTTGACGGCGCGCACGGCGACCATCGCGTCGTACGCGCTTTGCGGGTTCGCGAACTTCGCGAGCATCGGGATCCAGCTCGGTGGGATCGGCGTGATGGCGCCGGATCGGCGCGCGGATCTGGCGCGCCTCGGGGTGCGCGCGATGCTCGGCGGGACGGTCGCCGGGATGATGTGCGGGGCGGTCGCGGGGCTGTTCGTCTAAAGGATCGGACGGCCGGAGCCAACGCCGTACCGCGATGTACGACGTTCATTCGGGCCGTGTCGCGGCGATCGTCGCCACCTCGGCCGCGCGCGGATACGGAAACGCCTCCGTCGGTGTTCCCGCCGCGAGCGCATCGAACAGCCGCAGGTCGATCGTCATGTCGCCACCGGGAACATCGTGGATGATGTCCGCCTGGCGCGCCCCGAAGACGATGTCCTCGGCATTCCAGCGGTAGCGCGCGTGCATCGGCTGCAGCGACGTGTCGTCCACGCCCGCGACCGTCAGCGTCAGCTCGCCCTCCTCGGCCGCGAGGGACTCGGGCGTCTGGCCGTAGAGCGGACTCCCGGGAACGATCGCATGCATGACGACCCACGCGCGCGCGAACGTCGGCGCCTGGTCGCGCGTGAGCGTCAGGTCCTCGGTCCGGTAGAGCGTCGTCCCCTCGGTCGTCCGCGTCGTGTGCACGAACGTCAGGCGGAAGGTCGCGTTCACGATCGGGTGGCGCCGCTCGTTGCCGATCCGAATCGACAGGGTCGGAACGCCGTTCATCGGCGCGAGCGCGACCCAGCGTGCGAAGCGGACGCGCGCGCGGATCTGCGAGAACCGGACGAAGACCAGCCCCGTCGCGAGCGCCGTCGCGAGGAGTCCGGTGACCGACTCGGCGACCGTCAGGATGTTGGCGGCCGGCGTCGCCGGGTACATCGCGCCGTAGCCGATCGTGCCTATCGTCTGGACGCTGAAGAAGAAGCAGTCGGCGAACGAGCCGGGCGTCGCGTTCGCGATGCCGCCGGTCGCGAGATAGAGGCACGCGAAGACCACATTGAGGAGCAGGTACCCCAGCACGATAAGGCCGAGCGCCGCCCACCAACGCACCCGCAGGAGCACATGATAGAGATCGCGGAAGCTCGCGCGCGGCGCCCCCAGCACGTGAACGTCGTACGCGCGGGCGCGGATGATCTCGCGGCGAATGGGACGCGGACGGGCCATCGGTCACCCGAGCCGGATGCCGACCGGCGCGTGGTCCGACGGCGTCAGCTCGCCCTTCTTCTTACGCCAGGGACGCGCCACCCACGCTTCCGACACGTGCGGCACGAGGCTCTTGGACACGAGCACGTGGTCGATACGCAGGCCCTGGTCGAAGCGAAACGCGCCGCCGCGATAGTCCCAGAACGTGAAGGTGCGCGGCTTGATATGCGGCCGCACCGCATCATGAAACCCGAGCGCCAAGAGGCGCGCCAGGCGCTGGTGCTCGAGCGGATGGAAGCTCGGGGTGTCGACAAATTGCTTGGTGTCCCAAACATCGTCGTCCCCGGGCGCGACATTCAAATCCCCGCACACGACCAGCGACGCGTACGCCGCACGGGCGCGCTCGGCCCAGGCGATGAGGCCGTCGTAGAAGCCGAGCTTGTACGCGAACTTCTCGGACTCCACCGATTGCCCCTGCGGGCAGTAGAGATTGACCACGCGCAGCGGGCCGATCGCCGACCCAGTCCCGGGGGCGTCCAGCGTCGCCGCGATGAGGCGCGCCTCGCCCAGATCGGCCAACGGTAGCCCCACTTCGATGTCACGCAGCGGAAACTTCGACGCGATGAGGACGCCGTTCCAGCTCCTCTGACCGTGGACCGCCACGTGGTAGCCGCGGCTCTCGAAGAGCTCGCGCGGCACCTTGTCGGTCTCGAGCTTGAGCTCCTGCAAGCACAGCACGTCGGGCTTTTCCTCATCGAGGTAGAGCCCGACCAGCTCCTTGCGCGCGCTCAGCGAATTGCAGTTCCAGGTGACGAGTCGCATCGGCGCGAACCTACCCTCATCCTCCCCGCGCGCCAACCGACCTCAGTGGAAGTAGCTCGCGCGCGCCACAAACGACCTCAGTGGAAGTAGCTCTCGCCGCGCCACGACCAGGCATGCCAGATCCCGCCGAAGAAGCCGCTCGCGCTCGTGTGGTTGAAGTCGAAGGCCTCGTCCGCACGCACGCGATAGATCGACACGTCCTTGGTGCCGAACCCGAGCGGCGTCGTGGTCGGCACCGACGACAGATTGGGCAGCGCGATGCGCGAACGGTCCCCGGAAATCACCGAGCGCCACTCGGTGTACGGCAGCATGAAGAGCGCTCCGCAGGCCGAGCACGGCCCCACCTGCGCGCCAAATTCGACGACCGAGAAATGCGGCTCGAGCCCCGCGCGCGCCGTCCACGACAGCTTGTCATTCAGGAAACCGCCGGGCGCCGGCACGAGGTTCTCGGGGATCCCGAGGAACGGTCCGACCACCCGCTCGTGCGACCCCATCGCCCACACATCGCCCGCGACCCCACCCACCGCGCGCAACGTTCCTTGCGAGTCCCCCGGGGTGATATCCGCCCATTCCGCGCCATTCCAATGGATGATCGTCCCGCGCCGACCGACCGCGAAGATGTCGTCGTCGGCACGCCCCCAAATCGCAAACAGGTCGTTGCTCGTTCCGCCGGCCACCGCCGCGAACGCCAGGCCGTCGGTCGAGCGCAGCACGGTCCCGCTGTCGCCGACGACCCACAACGTCCCGTCCGACGCGCGCCAGATCCCGCGCAGCACCGCCGGCACCGGCGATACGAGGTGCGTGAGCGTGCCACCGACCGCATGGACGATCGCACCGTTATCGCCGACCGCCCACACCTCGTCCCCCGGCAAGGCCACGAGCGCGTGCAGGTTCTCGTCGATCGCATGCACGAGCGTCCACGTCCCCCCGTCCCAGCGGATGATCTGCGGCCCGCCGACCGCGAACGCAATCTCCGCATCGGAGAACGCGACGCCCTCGAGCGCCGCCGTCAGCGCCGTCTGCTGAACCACCCAACGCAGCCCGTCCCAATGCGTCGCGAGCCCGCCGCTGCCGACCGCAATCGCCGCGAAGTCACCGCTCGCACCCGCGACCGGGGCCACCGCGACCGCGTACAGCGGGCGGTCCGTGCCGCTCTGCATCTGGGCCCAGGTGGTCGCGTAGCGGCGCGCGATGCGTCCGTCGAACCCGACCGCCAACGCCGCGGCCTCGCCGTCCGCCGTCCGGAATCCGGCGATGCCGAACGTGGTCGCCTCGAACCCTGCGACCGGCTCGAAACCGTCCGTATCCCAATGGTAATCGAAGACCGAGTCGAGCTCGGGCATCCCCTGGTCATACAGCGCCGAGCCCCCGTTGAGCGCCGCCACGTTGATCTCGGAGTACATCGTCCAGGTCGCATCGTAGAGGACGCCCGTCAGCTGCTTGGGCACGTCGAGCGTGAACGTCCGCGCCTCCATGCCGCGGCGCGGCGGGAACGCCGCAACCCCGTCGCCGCCCAGGTCGAGGAACGTCTCGACCCGCAGGATGTCGTCGCCGCCGGTGCCCGCGATCGCCGCGCGGTCGACGTCGAGGACGACGCGATGCGTGAGCGGAATGTCGAGTCGAATCTCGGCCTGCACCACCGCACCGTCTTCGTACGCGCCCAGGTGGCGCGTCACGCCGAACATCTTCGGCCGGAACTCGCCGCGCACCGCGACGCCGCCCCAGCAGAACACCGCGTAGTCCCCGAGGCGCGTCGTGAACGTCACCGTGCGGTTGCTCAAGACCCCCATGCCTGGGTACGAGATCGAGTCGGGCGCGAACACATCGGACTCGGTGATGTCGCAGTACGCGGCCCACTCGCCCGGCGGCGGAACGCACCGGCGGTCCTGATCGGCGCCCGTCGGATCGAGGCACACGAAGCCGTTCATGCACTCCGTGTCGACCGTGCAGTCGAACGTGCAGAAGGCGCCCTCGGCCCCCAGATCGGCGCAGCGCGCGTCGTCCTCGCGCCCGATCGGCACCACGTCCCCGCCGCCGCCCAGCGTCACGCAATCGGAGTCGACCGCGCACGGCTGGCACAGGCCATTGGGCGCGTCGGGCCAGTCGCGGCACTCGCCGAACGGCGTCGTCGGGCCCTTGGTCGATCCGACGATCGTGCCGCGGAACTCGGCGGTCGGCGGCGGGTCCAGAATCTGGTCGCACGGGATGTCCGTGAGATCCGCGCAGGTCGGGATCCGATCGAGCGGGAGCGTGACATTCTCGGCGTCGAACCCGCCGAGCTGGAACGTGGCGTAGCCGGTGAACGACGCCGTGACCGTCTGCGCGCCAACGATTTGATCAGCGCTCAGCGTGATCTGCCCGTTGGCGTTCGCGAAGCCGCGCAGCGTCGTCTGCATGACGTCGCCGACCAATACGAAAGCCCCCTCCAACGGGGCGCCCGAGCGCGCGTCGATCACCGTGACGTTGAGGTTCCCGTCGAGCCGCTCGCCCCACGTCCCCGGGTTGGCGGCCGGGTCGAAGTAGACGAACGCGCGCGGATGCGACACGTCGATGGTCGGCGTGCGCACCTCGACCGACGCCTGCCCGATCGATCCGGGCGGCGTGACCGCCGTGATGAGCGTCGAGTCGACGACCTCGATGTCGCTCGCATCGCGCCCTTCGAAGAGCACGCGCATCGAGCCGTTGCGCGGGAATCCGACGCCGTGGATCTTGACGCGCGTGCCGCCCGCGATGGCGCCCGTCGGCGGGTCGACAGCCCAGACCGCCGGCGCCGCGTCATACTCGAAGGCCAGCGGGCCGACGTTCGCCGTGCCGCTGTGGATGGTGCGCACCGTCGCCGGGCCGGCCCCGCCGGGCGGCGTCTTGCCGGTGATGCGCGCGCCTCCGGCGGCGACCACGACGTTCGTCGCGGGCAGCGCACCAATGCGAACCGCGGTCCCGTGCGCGAAGCCGGAGCCGGTGATCTCGAACGGCGTGCCGCCGGCCGCCGGACCATGCGTCGGGGTGATCGCCGTGATGTGCATCGCGCCGGCTGGCAGCGATTGCCCCGTGAACGCGAAACCCTCGCGCAGGCGCGCCACGCCGTCCTCCGACGACACGTGAACATCGACCAATCCGGGCGCCCCCTCGGGCGTGACGGCCGCGATCGTCTCGCTGTCGACCACGCGCACCGACGGCGACGCGCGGCCCCCGAACAGCACCACGACGTCCCCGGCGAAGCCCGTGCCGCGCACGGTGACTGGGTCGCCGCCCAGGAAACTCCCGTCGGGCGGCGCGACGACGAACACCTGGACCGGGTCGCGGTAGGTGAAGCCCGCCGGAAGCGTCGCGCGCTCCGCGGTGTCGGTCTCGACGATAACGTCGACCGTGCCGCGCGCGTGGGGCGGCGTCAGCATCACGACGAGCTTGTCGGACACTGGGAACACGTCGACGGCGGCCGAATCGCCGAAGAAGACCTTCGTGACGCGCGAGAGGTTCTGGCCACTGAGCTGGACCTGCTCCAGCCCGGCCGTGCCGCCCTCGCGCGGGTCGACGGCCGCGACGACGAGCTCGTCGGTCGGCGGCAGCGGAACCTCGGGGGCGACCTCGGTCGGGATGTCGCCCGCGGTGCCCGCCGTGTCACCCCCGTGGGCAACAGGCGCGCTCGGGTCGGGACACGCGGTGCCGAGCACGCCGAGGGCGGCGAGCAGCGGGAGCGCGATGCTGCGTGGGGTCATCCAGTCCTCCGGGCCGTTCCGCGGGGCGGGCAATGAGCCACCACGGCGTCGGCATGCGGTGTGTTGCGTCGGCGTTGAGTGCCGAGCACCGGGTCCGCGAGAATGTGTGCTTTCGTTTCGGGATGGGTCGCCGTGGGCTTCCACTGGCGATACAAAGGTTACCCGAAAACCCCTCTGGTGATCGTTCTGATTTTCGGACACCCCCCAGAAAGCACCAACGGCCGTTGCTCGGGCAGGCGCACGCGCGCCATCTGGGCGGCCGCGTGGATGTTCGTCGTCGCGAGTGCGGGCGCCGCCGACGCGGCCGCGCCGGCCGAGGTCGACCTACCGGCGTTCGCTTCCATCGTCGCCGTGGACGGCGCCAAGGTCGAGGTCGGCCGCGGCAAGCAGCATGGGTTCGCGGCGCGCGGCGTGGTCGTGACGGGTTGGCCGCGCGAGCCGCTCGGCCCCAAGGCCCGGCCGCCGAGTCCGCTCGCGCTCGAGGGCCTGGGGGGCGTCGCGCTGCGGGTCGCGCGGGTCACTGCCGCGGGCGCGACGCTCACGCTCGCCTCGGATGCGACCCGCACGCTGGCGCTGCGTGTCGGCGACGCCGTTCAGTGGCCGCTCCGGCTGAACGCCGTCCTGGCCGATGACCCGCTCGTGCGCGTGGCCGCCCTCGGCGTCGCGTTCACTACATTAGAAGATGGGCGCGCGTTGCTCGCGTTCGAGACCGTGGCGCAACGGCCCGGGGAGCGGCGCGACAAGGCGCGCGCTGCGGTCGTGGCCGCCATGGTGGCCGAGATCCGGTCCGCCGCGCCCTTCGCGGAGATCCTCTTGCCACGTCCGATCGCCGCGGGGCGCTTCAAAGGGCGCCAGCTGGGGGCGGTCTTTCGCGACACGGACGCCGCCGATCTGGACGCGTTCTTCGCGTACGTCGCAGACCGACCGGCGAGCCACGCGGCCGCGCGCTGGAAGCTCGCCGAGCTCTACGCCGGCTGGGCCACCAACGGCGCGCCGGCGGGCCTGCCGCGCAGTCGACGCGCGGAGGTCGCGCCGCTCTTGGCGGGCGCCAAGGACGCGCTCGCGCGCGCGGAGTGGGACGTCGCCGAGCGCCTCTTCGTCCGCGTGCTGAGCGACGACGCTG
>SXIE01000278.1 GCA_005772945.1 Pseudomonadota bacterium | reverse complement strand
CTGCGAGCCGTAGCCGATGATGGCCACCTCCTTCTTCTGGATGAGCGAGAGGTCGGCGTCGCGGTCGTAACGGATTTGAGTCATCGGTCGGCTCCAGCAAGAACGAAAAAGACAATTGCAATCAATAGGATGCGGTCGGGGTGCGCCCACGCGTCATCGCGACGGATCCGGTCTGGACCATCTCCTCGATCCCGTACGGATCGAGCAGCGCCTTGAGCCCGGCGATGCGGTCCGGCGAGCCCGAGATCTCGACCACCATCGTGGTCGGCGCCATGTCGACCACGCGCGCCCCGAAGACCTCGATGGCCTGCAGGATCTCGGTCCGCATCTCGGGCGCCGCGCGCACCTTGACGAGGGCGAGCTCCCGCTCGATGCGCGCCTGATGGGTAATCTCCTGGACCTCGAGGACGTTGACGAGCTTGTAGAGGTTCGCCTCGATGCGCCGCGCCGTGTCCTCGTCGGCCTCGATGACGACCGTCAGCCGTGAAATCCCCGGGCGATGCGTCTGCCCGACGTTCAGCGACTCGATGTTGAACGCGCGCCGCCGGAAGAGCGACGCCGCGCGCGTGAGGACACCGGGCTTGTCTTCCACGTACACGACGAAGGTGCGAACGATGTCCTTGCGCATCACGCGTCCTCCCCGGTCTCGAAGATCGGATTGTGCTGCGCAGGCTGCCCGCCCACGGTCCGCGGCGCATCGCGCCGAATCATGTCGTGCAGATCGGCGCCCGCCGCGACCATCGGATAGACCGAATCCTCCTGCTCGACGCGGAAGTCGAGGATGACCGTGCCCGCCTCGGATTCGGCCCAGCGCACGGCGTCGAGGACCTCGGGCCGGGCGGTCACGCGGCGCCCGACCAGCCCATGCGCCTCCGCCAACTTCACGAAGTCAGGGCTGCGTATCGGCGTCGCCACATAGCGCCCACCATAGAAGAACTGCTGCCACTGGCGGACCATCCCCAGGTAGCCGTTGTTGATGATGGCGATGTTGATCTTGATGTTCTCCTGGCCGCACGTCGCCAGCTCGCACGCCGTCATCTGGAAGCCGCCGTCGCCGACGACCACCCACACATTCGCGTCTTTTTTCGAGAACTTGGCGCCGATCGCCGCCGGCAGCGCGAAGCCCATCGTCCCGAGTCCGCCCGAGGTGATGAGCGAGCGCGGCGTCTCGTGGTGGTAGTACTGCGCCTCCCACATCTGATGTTGGCCGACGTCGGTCACGACCAGCGCCTTGCCACCTGTCGCCCGCCAGAGATCGTGAATGACGTGCGCCGCGAAGAGCTTGCCGCTGTCGGGCAAATGCTGGATGTCGCGCACGGCCGAGTCGCCCTTCATCCCCGCGATGCGCCCGAGCCAGCTGCCTCGGTCGACCTTCTTGGTCGTGCGCGGCATGAGCGACATGAGGATGGCGCGTGCGTCGCCGAGCAGCGGCACGTCGACCTTCACGTTCTTGTTGATCTCCGTCGGATCCATCTCGATGTGGATCTTCTTCGCGTACGGCGCATACGTCGCAAGTCGGCCTGTGACGCGGTCGTCGAAGCGCATGCCGACCGCGATCAGCAGGTCGGATTCCTGGATCGCGACGTTGACCCAGGCCTCGCCGTGCATGCCCATCATGCCGAGGTTCAGCGCGTGGCTCGCCGGGAAGGCCCCGAGCCCGAGGAGCGTCAGCGCGACCGGCACGCCCGTCTGGTTCACGAACGCCGTCAGGACCTCGGTCGCCTCGGCCTTGATGACGCCCTGACCGCATAGAATCACGGGGCGCTTGGCCTGCTCGATGAGTGCTGCCGCCTGGTCCAGCTCACGCGCCAGCGGCTCGCGCGACGGCCGATAGCCGCGGAGCACCACCGGCTCGTCACTCCAAAGGAACGGCGTCCGATCCTGCAGCGCGTTCTTCGTGATGTCGACCAACACCGGCCCCGGGCGCCCCGAGCGCGCGATGTAGAAGGCCTCCTTGATGGCGCCCGCAATGTCCTCGGCGCGCGTCACCAGGTAGTTGTGCTTCGTGATGGGCAGCGTCACGCCCGTGATGTCGATCTCCTGGAAGGCGTCGCTGCCCAGGAGATGCGCGTGCACCTGGCCCGTGATGGCGACCAGCGGGATCGAGTCGAGCATCGCCGTCGCGAGCCCCGTCACGAGATTCGTCGCGCCCGGCCCCGATGTCGCCACGCACACGCCGACCCGCCCCGAGGCGCGCGCGTAGCCGTCGGCCATGTGCGCCGCGCCCTGCTCGTGGCGCACCAGCACATGGTGGATGGGGTAGTTGATCATGGCGTCGTAGGCCGGCATGATCGCGCCACCCGGGTAGCCGAAGACGACGTCGGTGCCTTCGCGGAGGAGGCTCTCCCAGAGGATCTCGGAGCCGGTCAGGGCCTCGCCGCGGCGATCTGGAACGGTGGCCGGAACGGGGGCCGACGGAGGCGTCGGCAGCGTGGTGCGGGCATCAACGGTCATTGATCGTTCCCATGGGCGTTCCAGACGAGGGTTCGCGCGAGCGCCGCGTCGGCCTACGGCGCGCAACGCGCGAGACTGACGGGGCTCGGACGAGGTGTCAAGGACGGCCTGGGCCCGCGTGGGCGCGCGAGCGCGTGGCGGGCGGGTGCGCGCTCGCCGGCACCGCTCAGACCCACTCGGCGACGAGGAGCACGACGAGCAGGACAAGCGTCGCGACCTGAAGGACAACCAGCACCGGCGGCGCGCCCCCGATCGACGGGGCCTGCGGCGTGCTGCCAGGGAGCTGCGCGGCCGCGGCGGCGATCGTCATCGTCTCGAGCGCCCTCGCATCGAGTGCCGTCGTGGCAGCCTGGCGGTCCACCCCTTCGCTGGCCGCGGGCTGCACCTCGGTCATCCGCGTCTCGGACGCGCGCTCCGGCGGCCGCGCGGCCTCGAGCTCGCGTAGGTCGATCTGGATGGTTCGCTGGAGCGCGCCCTCGTCGTCGCCCGCCGCGCGCGTGCTCGCGGCCGCTTCCAAGGCGCGCCGCATGGCCGAGACGCTGGCCGGCGATGGTGTGGCCGGTGTGGCCGGTGTGGCCGGTGTGGCCGGTGTGGCCGTTGCGCTCGGTGCTCGAGGGGGCGGCGGCGGCTTGGGCCGCTCGACGAAGAGCGCCGCGTAGAACGCGTCGAGCGCCGCCAGGAACGCGTGCGCGCTCTGGTAGCGGTCCTCCGGCTTCTTGGCCGACGCGCGCTCGATGATCTGCCGGAGGGCGGCCGGGACCGGCGCGTCCTCGGGCACCTTCACCGAGTCGCCCGTCATCACCGCCAGCGCCGTGTCGACCGCACTCGGTCCGCTGAACGCCGGCGCGCCGACGACCATCTCATAAAGGACCAGCCCGACGGCATACAGGTCCGTCGCCGGGGTCAGACGGTGACCCTTGAGCTGCTCGATCGGCATGAAACGCGGGGTCCCCAGCGTCATCCCGGCCTTGGTGATGTGCTCGTCCGAATCGACCATTTTGGCGATGCCGAAGTCCATCACTTTGACGAAATCCGGGTCGTACGCGAGCGGCACGAGCATGATGTTGTCGGGCTTGATGTCGCGGTGGACGATGCCGCGCGCGTGCGCCTCCGTCAGCGCCCACAGCACCTGGCGAGTGATGTGCCAGGCGCGCTTGGGCGGCAGCGGTCCCTGCGCGAGGAGTTTGGTCAGGTCTTTGCCCTGCACGAACTCCATGACGATGTAGAAGACGCCCTCGTCGGTCTCGCCGTAGTCGAAAACACGCAGTGAGTTCGGATAGTTGAGAGATGCCGCGATCGTCGCCTCGCGCCGGAAGCGCTCCTTGGCGCTCGGGTCCTTCTTGGCGAACGTGGCGAGCATCACCTTGATGGCGACGACGCGCTCGATCTCGACGTGCTTGGCCTTGAAGACCACGCCGAAACCGCCGCGCCCGAGCTCGCGCTCGATGAGGTAGTTCTGCCCGAGGATCTCGCCCGGCTGCGGCTCGCGCACGTTCATGCCCGAGTTTCAGCACAGGCGCGGGCCGGTGTCACCCGCCGTCGCCGAGGGCCTGCGCGTGTGCTCAGCGGCCCGCCTTGGCCCCCGCGAGCACCTTCTTCTTGGTGCGGCCGCGCGTCATGACGAAGTGGACGAGACCCGGGAAATGGCGCCCCATGAACGCGCCCGCCTTGCCGTGCTTCGTGAAGACGTACTCGCGCCGGCGCGCGAAGATCGCCTTGGCCATCACGCGCGCCGCCTTGGCCGCGCTCCAGATGAACTGCTTGGGACGCGGGTCCTTGCGATTCGGGTCGAAGTTCCCTTGGATGTCGACCTGGGTAATCTCCGACTCGACGAAGCCCGGATACACCGTCGTGCACGAGACACCCGACCCGTGTAACTCCTGCGAAAGCGTCAGCCCGATCGCCCGCACGGCGAACTTCGAGGCCGCGTACGGCCCCTGGCCCGGCATCGCGATCATCCCCATCACGCTCGACACCAGCCCGAGTCGCCCGCCCGTCTTCTTCAGCTCGGGCAGCGCCGCGCGCACCGTGTTCACGACGCCGATGACGTTCACGTCGAATTGGCGCCGCCAGTCCGCGGCCGTCAGCTGCTCGATGCGCCCCGAGACCCCGAAGCCCGCGTTCGCGACGGCCACGTCGAGCCGCCCGAGCTCCGCGACGATCTGCGCGACGGCCCCTTCGCACGCGGCCTCGTCGGCCACATCGCAGGCCAAGGTCAGCGCCCGCTTCCCGAGCTGGCGCACCTCGGCCGCGACCTCCTCGAGGCGGTCCTTGCGCCGCCCCGAAATCACGACGTCCGCCCCGTGCGATGCGAACTCGAGCGCCAGCGCGCGCCCGATCCCCGTGCCGCCGCCCGTCACCCACACGACCAGTCCCGTCCAATCCATGGCGCCCTCCGTGCGGGCGACATAGCGCGTTCGGCCGTCGTCGGCGACTGCCTACTCGGACAGGGCCGAGCTGGGCGCGCTCAGGGCGCCTTCGGCACCGGCGAGCCGACCCACAGCGGCTCGCGCTCCCCGGCTTCGTCGAACATCGGCAGGACGCCCGCGGCCTGCGCGACCACCGCCAGCGCGACGAGGTCGCCGAGATCCGCCAGCATCGCCTCGTCCGTGTCGGCGTCCACGATGCGCCGCACCGCCGCCGCCTCGAAGGCCGCGCCGCCCTCCGTGATGGCGGCCCGACTCCAGGGGGGCGTGTTGCGTTCGTAGAGCACCCCGATGAAGTCGGGCGCGAAGGGCTGCTCGCTCGCCGCCGAGGTCGCGTGCGCGAAGAGGAGCTGCCCGGGCGTGCGGCGCCGGAACGCGGTCAGCTCGGTCGGATGGAACGCCCCGAGATCGTAGGCGACCACGAGCCCCGGCGCCTGGGTCGGCGGGGTCGCGAAGTCGACCGGTCGTCGCAGGAGATTCGCGAGTGCGGCGCCGCTGATGCGACCCTCGGGGCGGTCCAGCGCGATGATCGGACCGGGCTGATCCGGCTGACCGGGCACGCGGCCCACCGCGTCGAGCACGCTCTCGAGGCGCATCGCCACCTCGCGCAGCAGCCCTTCCGAGTCCTGCAGGTGTCCATAGCGCCCACGCACGCCGAGCCCGTCCGGCGCCACATGCAGCAGGAGCGCCCCGGTCATCACGAAGGTCCAGCCGCGCAGGTCCCGATCGTCGAGCGGCGCCACGCCCGTCACGGCGTCGGCGCGCGCCAGCATGCGCTCGAGGCGTCGCGTCATGAGCGCGTCGCTCGCCGACAGCGGGACCAGCTGGCGCGTCAGGGCCTGCGCCTCCGCCAGGTCCCCCGCGGCCAGCGTGTTGAACGCGAGCAGGTAGCCCCCGAGGAAGTCGCTACCACCTGCGGCGCGCAAGATCGTCACGGCCGCGGCGTTGCGGCCGAGCAGCTCGAGCGCCGCCACCTGCTCGGTGAGCCAGCGCCGCTCGCCCGGCGCCAACGCCCGTGCCCGCGCCAGCACCGCGGCGGCCACCGCCGGCTCGCGTTCGCGGATGAGCGCGCCCCCGAGCGCCCCGAG
>SXIE01000277.1 GCA_005772945.1 Pseudomonadota bacterium | reverse complement strand
GTCGACGAAGGCGCCGAGCTCGAAGATCTTGGTCTGCTTGAACCCGACCGCGTAGCGCTTCTGCAGCCACGCCTCGCCGAGGCGCGCGCCCGCGTCGACCCCGCCGTGATCGGTCAGGATCTCGTGGCCCGTGAAGGCGTCCGCCTGCGTCGCCTCCTCGGGCCCCTCGAATCCAATGATGAGGAGACACGCCGACGGCACCGCGTGCGCGACGCGGTTCGTCAGCGACGGCACCGACAGCGCCGCCCGCAGCCCCGCGCGCTTACCCGCCTTGGCGACCGGCGCGAACGCGCGCTTCACGCGGGCCTCCGGCCCCGCTGTCAGCGTCGAGAACATGCTGCGGATAGCGCCGAGCGGACCCTCGCTCTTGGCGCCCGGATCCTCCTGCTCTTTGCCGAGCGCGATCATCGAATCGAAGGGATCGTAGAGGCGCAAGACGATCGGCTTGAGGCCCGCCTGCATGACGGCCCGCATCGCGCGCAGCCCGTCTTTCACGTGGCGGAAACGGAACCCGCGCAGCCGCCGCGCAGCCGGCAGCGGATGCAGCTTGAGCTCGGCCGAGAGCACGAGCCCGAGCGTGCCCTCCGATCCGATCATGATCTGCGTCCAGTCGGGCGCCCCCGGATCGCGGTCGTTCGTGTCGAGGATCGCGCCGTCCGCCAACGCGACCTCGAGGCCGATGACCATGTCCTCGATCTTTCCGTACTTACTCGAGAATTGGCCTGCCGAGCGCGCCGCAATCCAGCCGCCGACGGTCGAGCACATGATCGAGGACGGGAAATGTCCGACCGTGAAGCCGGCCGCGTTGACGTAGTCCTCGAGGTGCTGGCCGTTCATGCCGGCCTCGACCACGACCGTCTGGCTGATGGGGTCGAGCGCGCGCACGGCGCGCATGCGCTTGAGGTCGACGACGACCCCGCCGCGCGTCGGGATGGCCCCGCCGCAGACGCCCGAGCCGCCGCCGCGCGCGACGAGCGGGATGTGGTGTTCGTTGCAGAAGCGCAGGACCTCGGCGGCCTCGGCGCTGCTGGCCGGCCAGACCACGCAATCGGGCGGGAAACGCTCGATGTCGCCGGCCATTTTCCAGAGCTGGGCCTTGGGCCAGAAGTCGGTCGCGTAGGTGATGCGATCCTGGCGCGACGTGGAAACATGCGGGGCGCCGACGATCTTGACGAGACCGCTCAGGAGCTCCGACTGGGAAAGGCGCGCCATGCCGACTCCAAGGGGCTGCCGCCCGGGGTCACGCGCGTGCGCGTCACCCTGGCCGAGCGCGAGCCCCGCCGCTCGCGAGGAGCGCAGATCGCGGGCCCGCGAAGGATTGCGGGGCGCAGCATACCGACCGTGCGCCCAATGACAAGCTCATTGCGCGAACGAGATGATGACCTCCGCGCCGCCATCCGCGGGGCGCCCGAGCCTCACGTCGCCGCCTTGCGCACGCACCAGCGCGCGCGTCAGCGCCAGGCCGAGCCCGAGACCGGCCGGCCCGTCGCCCGGGACGCCGCGCTGGAAGGGGCGGAAGACGCGGCGCTCGAAGGCCTTCGGGAACCCTGGGCCGTGGTCGCGCACGCGCACTTCGGGGCCCGACGCGCCGAGGGCGACCGTGAGTTCGATGCGCCGATCGGCCGCCTCGCGGCTGTACTTCTCGGCGTTGTCGACCAGGTTGGCCAAGACCTGCGTGAGCGCGTCGCGATCGAAGCGCGCCAACACGGTGCCGGTGCCGGTGCCGGCGCCGGAGGAGACGACCTCGAGCGCAAGGCTCGCTCCGGCCGCACGGACGGCGGGCTCGAGGTGGCTCACGCCCTCGCGCACGAAGGCGGCGAGGTCGCCGGGCTCGGGCTTGACGCGCAGGCCCCCGCGCTCGAGGCGCGTGAAGTCGAGGACGTTCGAGACCACGCGCCCGAGCCGCCCCGCCTCGTCCGCCACGCGCTCGGCGTAGAGGCGCTGCTTCTCGGGCTTGCCGAGGCCGTGCGCCAACATCTCTGCATACATGCGCAAACCTGCAAGTGGCGTCCGCAGCTCGTGCGCCGCCGCCGCCGCGAACTGCTGGCGCCGCGCCAGGAGCCGCTCGCTCTGGATGACGAGCAGCACGATCGCCAGCGCCGCGAGCCCCGTCAGGCCCGCCAAGAGGGCGAAGCGTGGCACGAAGCTCGTCCGCGTCGCCTCGGCCTCGGCGCGCGCCGCCGCCAGCGTCGCCTCGAACGGCACGCGCACCCGCCACGCCGTTCCGGCGACCCCGACCTGCGCCTCACCCGCGCCGCGCGGGGCCCCGGGCTCGAACACCGCCAGGAGCCCGCCGTCCGCCAGCAGCTCGCCGAGCCCCGCCTCCGCCAAGAGAAAGCCCTGCGTGCGCGGCCCGTCCGGCGTCTCGACCTGGCGAATCGCCGCGAGCGCGCGCGGCGGGACGCCCTTCGACTCCGCGAGCGCCAGCGTCGACCACATGAAGGGCCCGACCCGCACGGTCACCTCGGCGGGCTCGAGGTTTTCGAGCGGGCCGCCCTCGAGCTTGGCCTCGAGCTTGGCCTCGGGCGTCGCGTCGCTCGGCCCCTTGGCGAGGACGGCGCCCGACTTCTTCGTCTTGATACCCTTATAGATATCGACCGCGTTCGCGTTCTGTTGATAGACCTTGGCGTCGTAGCGCAGCACCTGCGTCGGGTTCTGCTGCCAGTTCGCGTCGATCTCCTGCTGCTGATCCGCGGCCGCCTGCTGGACGTTGAGCGCCCCTGCCTTTTGCTGAATGATCGGCACGGCGGGACGCGCCGGCCCCAGGCTGGCGACCGCCGGAAGCGCCGGCGCGTGCGCGACGTCCGCCCCGCGCAATGCGGCGATGAGCGCCAGATCGCGGGGTCGCGCGGCGCGCGCGGTCCCCTCGGCGACGCTCGGCAACGTCACCTGCCCGCCCGGCTCGATCTGGAAGTGGGCCGTCACGAGCGCGTCCGTGGACCCATCCGCCAGCGGCGACGGCACCACCGCGTCGCCGGCGTAGGCGCCTTCGGGGTCGACGTAGAACGGTTGGTAGTGGAAGTAGGGCCGGCGACTCTCGCGGTCGACCAGCGCCGCCAGCCGCTCGCCGACCCGCAGCGCCACGCGCGTCGCCGCCTCGGAGGCGAGGCGCTCGGGAGCCGCCTCGATCGCGGCCGCCGCCTGCTCGGCGCCCTCGGCCCCGGAGACGTAGCCGAAGCCGAGCGGCACCCCGGCCGCCACGAAGGCGCACCCGATCGAGAGCCACCCACGGCGCGAGAGCCCCATCAGCTGGCCCCGCCGCCGCGCGCCGCGGGCGCCTCGAACCCGTAGCCGATCCCCTTGACCGCCACCAGG
>SXIE01000276.1 GCA_005772945.1 Pseudomonadota bacterium | reverse complement strand
GCCGGTGCGCAGGTGTCCGCCGAGCTCCGCCGTCTTGCGGTGCACCGGCCAGACGTCCTCGCGCCCGATGACGATCGACTGCCAGTGCGCACCCACCGGCAGCTCCTCTAATAGGAGGGGCAGCCAGCTCGCCTTGGCCGGCATGCCCGACGCGACGCCCATCACCAGCGAGATGTGGAGCGGCGCCGCGAGCATCCCGACCTCGGCGAAGAGCCCGACGCTGCGCACGATGCCGGTGTCGAAGCACTCGCACTCGGGGACGACGTTCAGCGCGCGCATCGCCTTCGCGAAGCGCTCGACCTTGGCGACCGGGTTGTCGAAGAGCATCGGCGGCCACGCCCAGGTGCCGTCCTTCTTGGTGCGCAGGTAGTTGAGCGACCCCGCGTTGAGCGCCGCCAGCTCGGGGCGCACGACCTCGAGGCAGCCGAGCGGCCCGGAGAGATCGTCGCCGACCACCCCGGTCGACATGTTGATGAGGATGTCCGGACACTCCGCGCGCATGGCGTCGACGCAGGCCTTCGCGACCGCGGGCTCCCACGTCGGCAGGCGCCCCATCCCGCGCTCCTGGCGCCGAAAGTGAACGTGGATCACGGATGCGCCGGCGTCGCGCGCACGACGCGCCTCGGCCGCGAGCTCCGCGGGCGTGACGGGCACAGGGTGCTGCCCCGGATCGGTCAGGACGCCGGTGATAGCGCAGGTGATGACGGCTTTGTCCATCGCGTACCTCTCGGGCTGTGGGCCGGCACGGAACGTAATGGGTGTCGGGGTCGAGCGCAACGCTCTCGCGAAGGCCGCGAAGCGGCTGCCCACGACGCTCTCGCGAAGGCCGCGAAGCGGCTGCCCACGACGCTCTCGCGAAGAGCGCGACGCGCTTGCCAAGGCGCTCGCGCCACGCGCCAAGAGTGGTTGCGGGCGCGGATCGGCGGGTGTAGCACCGAGGCCATGGACTTCTTCGACAACCTGCTGGACGACACCCATCGCGCCCTGCGGTCCGAGTGCCGCAAGTTCGCCGAGCGCGAGATCAAGCCGCACGCGGACGCCTGGGAGGAGGCGGGCAGCTTCCCCCGCGCGCTCTACCAGACGGCCGCCGCCAGCGGCATGCTCGGGATCGGCTTTCCCGAGGACGTCGGCGGCAGCGGGGGCACCGCGCTCCATAACGTCTGCGCGATCGAAGGCATGATGCGCGGCGGGACGACGGGCGTGACGGTCGGGCTCGGCTCACTCGGGATCGCGCTGCCTGCGTTCCTGCAGTGGCGAAACGCCGAGCAGGTCGACCGGTTCGTGCGCCCGGTCCTGGCCGGCGAGAAGATCGCGTGTCTCGCGGTGACCGAGCCGAACACCGGCTCGGACGTCGCCGGGTGCGCGACCCGCGCGGTGCGCGACGGGGACGTCTATGTCGTGAGCGGCGCCAAGATGTTCATCACGTCGGGGACGCGCGCCGACGTGATCGTGACGCTGGTTCGCACGGGGCCTGACGCGCACGGCGGGTTGTCGTTCCTGGCGCTGACCTCGGACATGCCGGGCGTGCGCGTGTCGCGGGCGCTCAAGAAGACGGGCTGGTGGGCGTCCGATACGGCCGAGCTGGCGTTCGACGCGGTGCGCGTGCCGGTCTCGCATCGGATCGGACCGGAGGGCGCGGGCTTCGTCACGCTCATGAAGAACTTCGTGATGGAGCGGCTCGCGCTCGCGGCCTATGGCGTCGCGACCGCGGAAATCGCGCTCGAGGAGGCCCAACGCTATGCGCGCGAACGGCACGCGTTCGGGCGGCCGATCGCCGGCTTCCAGGTCACGCGCCACAAGCTGGCGGACATGGCGACGCAGATATTGGCGGCCAGGACGCTGACGTACCAGGTCGCGGCGCGCCACGCCAAGGGCGACTCGGTGCTGCGTGAGGTCGCGATGGCCAAGAACTTTGCGGCCGAGCTCGCGGTGTCGGTCACGTACGAGGCGGTGCAGATCTTCGGGGGCATGGGCTACATGCGCGAGACGCTGGTGGAGCGGCTGGCGCGGGATGCGCGGCTCCTGCCGATCGGCGGCGGGACGCAGGAGATCATGAAGGAAATCATCGCGAAGGGGATGGGGCTGTAGCGCTCACGGCGCTGAGCGGAGGATGACGGGCATGCGAGGCACGATTGGGCGGTCGATCCTTCACTCTACGCTCGCCCCGACGCGACGCGCCGGCGCGTGTTTCCCGACCCTGTGCTTGATGCTCTGGGCGTGCGGACCCAAGACGCCGATCGACGTCCGAGCCGAACCTGGGCTCGATTCGACCACCACGAACGTGCCTCGGACGTCGACGCCGCTCGACGCGGGACCGCTTGGCGCGCGCGAGTCCGTCACCGACGCGTCCGTCGTGGCGCCGGCCGGGACCGACGCGCCCGCGCCCGCCGAGAGGCGGCCTGCGTTCACGCACGAGCAGCTCACCCAACAGCTCGCGTCGTTGGTGCGCGAGCTGCGCGCGGGCCACGGGCTTCAATGCGTGAAAGCAATCTTCGGGCGCCTGGCGCCGGGGATCGAGACCGACCTGACGCTCCCCGACACGGCCGAGGTCGATCTCCTCGAGGTTCGCAAGGACTCGGAACTGCTGCTCGTGTTTCTGCGTCTCCGACCCGAGCACTATGATCGCTGTGCCGATGGTGGCCCCGCCGCGACGCTCGGCGTCCTGACTGTCGCGCCCACCGATAGCGGCGAGACCCTGCGCTTCAGCGACGACTATTCGGCGAGCGACGTGCAGTTCTTCGACGGCACGCACGTGCGCGTCGCATTTCCCAAGACCCCGGCCCCGGTCTTCGAGGTCCACTATCGGCAGGATGAGCCGTGCGACCCGTTGTCGCCGTCTCGCGCGTGGGTCGAAGCGTTCCATCGCGCGAGCAGGACGCGCCTCCTCGCGTCGTTTCCCCTGTCGACGACGTTCGCACCACCAGGAAACCGGTACGAGGTCACATCCACCTTGGACTGGCTTCCGTCGAAAACGCACGCGGGCGGCGTCCTGATGGTGACCTCGCAACTCGACACTGGGACCATCTTTCCCTGCACGGCCGGACCCGACGGCGGACCCGCCGACGGGAATGAGGCGTCCTGCGGCCCGCAGGTCTCGTGCGACCTCTCCTGCGACGCCGTCCTCATCGGGGCAGCCGGCCTTGACGATTCGGTGGACTGGGACACGCTCAAGCGGGGCGAGCCGGCCCTCAAGCGCGTCGTCGCCTCCAGATCCGGCGAATCACGACGAGCATGCGATCGCCTGCAACCTCGGTGAACGCGGACGGCGCTCGGACAAACAAATCGAACGGATGATGCGCGCGCACATCGCGGGCTGCAGGTGACGCGCGGCCCCGGTGGTCGCGCGCGAGCTCGCGTCGGCGTGGGCGAGGCCGACGGCTGCGCATGAAGGAGATCATCGCGAAGGGGATGGGGCTGGAGCTGGAGCCGTTGCGGCGGTTGTGTTTCGGGGCGCATCCGCTTGTCCGAAGCCGTGCGTCTCGGGCACACTGACAGCATGGTCGACATGCGCGATGGGCGTTGGATGGGCTTGGCGGTCATCGCGTTCGGGTGGTGGGCGACGGGCGCGGCGACGGGATGTATCGACCTGCAGCGGTCGCTGCCGGTCAGGAGCGTGGGGCCGGAGTCCGAGTCCGAG
>SXIE01000275.1 GCA_005772945.1 Pseudomonadota bacterium | reverse complement strand
CTCGCGCTTGCTCAGCGGCGGTGGCGGCATCCAAACGGAGAGACGTGATGGCTGATTTGAGTTGGACATGGACGGACTCGATCAGAGTATCCGTCGTCTGTCGATCCCCCGCCGATAGGAATCCTGATCGGTGTTCTAGACCGGGCGGTCGAACGTGGGATCGAGCGGGTCGACGGGGCGGACGCGAGCGGGCGCAAGACACGGCCCTCGGAGGTCGCGCGTTTTGCCTGACCGTGAGGACTCTCGGCGGCGTCCGGCGTGCTGCACAGCACCGTGCAGGAAGCTGCACACGGCCCGGACGTGGCGGCGCTGAATCGCCTGAGGGCGGCTTGCGGTGCGGTCGCGCCGCGTGGCCTGACGATTGCTCTGGGTGACCTCGGAGGTTACTCATGGCTGGCTCGCTCGCTGACATCCGTCCCGTCTCCGCCCCACGTCCCCTCGGACTCGTGGCCGCCGCGCTCGGCGCCGCGGCACTCGCGTTCGCGATCTGCTGTCTGCTGCCGGGCTGGCTCACGTCGCCCGAGGTGCGCGCGCTCTACCCGGTCGACACGTTGCGCGGGGCGGCCCGGGGGCTGGCGCTGGCGAGCCTCGGGCTGGCCGCGCTGGCATTGGTCCGCGAGCGGAGTCGGCTCGCGCTGATCGGCGCCGTGCTGGCGCTCGGTGCTTGGGGCGTCGCGGGCGTCGATTCGTTCGCGGTCGCGGAGGGTGACCAGGGATTGTTGGCGCTGGATTGGCTGGCCGCCGACATGCTGGTCGTCGGGCTCGTCATCGTCCCCATGGAGCGCCTCTTCCCGCACCACCGGACGCCGCTCACGCGCGCCGGCTGGGGCACCGATGTGCGCTACTTCCTCATCAACCACCTCGGCGTGCACGGTGTCGGGTTGCTCGGCATCTTCGTCGCGACGCATACACTTGCATGGGCGCGCATGGGTCTGATGACGACGAGCCTTGGCGCGTGGCCGCTCCCGCTCCAGGTCCTCGTGCTGCTGGTCGTGACCGACCTCGTCCAGTACGCCCTCCACCGCGCCATGCACGAAGTCCCGTGGCTCTGGCGCATTCACGCCATCCACCACTCGAGCCACACGCTCGACACGCTCGCCGGCTCGCGCATCCACATCGTCGAGACCCTCATCACGCGCGTCTCGATCTACGCCGCCTTCTTCGCGCTCGGCCTGCCCTTCGAGGCCTTCCTCGTCTACGCCGCGCTCATCGCGTTCCAGGGCAGCTTCATCCACGCGAACGTCCGCTTCGCCTACGGCTGGCTCGAGCACGTCCTCGTCTCGCCGCGCTTCCACCACTGGCACCATTCGTCCGACGCCGAGGCGATCGACACGAACTACGCCGGGACCTTTCCGTGGATCGATCGCGTGTTCGGGACCTACCACCTGCCGTCCGAAGAACGCTGGCCCATGGGCTACGGCGTCGTCAAAGAGGTCATCCCGACGACGGTTCTCGCGCAGCAGCGCTTCCCGTTTCGGGCGGGCGGACGTGCACCCGGCCATGGGTGAAATCGCCTTTCGTACCAAGGGGTTGACGCACGCCTCGAAACGGCGGGATAAGCGACGCACACCCCTGAACATGCACTCGTTGCCGCGCACCTTGCGCGCCCCCGGAGGTCCTATGTGCTCGACCGCGAAGACGGACCGGCCTGCGACGGAGAATCAGCGCTCACGCGTTCCACCCGCAGCGACTCTATCGTCCCCGCCCGGCCCGGCCCAGACTCAGCTGAAGCGATCGCTGGCCGGCCTGGATTTCTGCGCGCAGGAAGCCGCGCTGAGTCCTGGCTCCGCGCCCGTTCAGATGCGGGGTGGCGACGCCGGCAGCGACGAGATTCATCACGCTGCCGCGGCCGGCATTCGCGGATCGGGCTCGAACCTGCCGCACGCCGACGCGATTCAGCACAGCTTTGGCCGTCATGATGTGCGCACCGTGCAAGCCCACGTCGGCGGCCAGGCGCGCGACGCGAGCCGCGCGATGGGCGCGGAGGCGTTCGCGACCGGCGAGCACGTAGCGTTCGCGGGCGCGCCCGACGTCCACACGGCGGCCCACGAGGCGGCCCACGTCGTGCAGCAGCGCGCAGGGGTCGACTTGGCCGGCGGCGTCGGCGAGAGCGGTGACGCTTATGAACGCGAGGCGGACGAGGCCGCCGAGGCGGTCGTCAGCGGTCGCAGCGCAGAGCCGATCCTGGATCGCGCCGCGGGCGCCAAGACCGACGATTCGGTCGTGCAACAACGGACGGTGCTGAACGCCGTGCAGATGGCGGGAGGGCTCGATCCCGCTCAACGGAACGAATTGCAGCGCATCACGGGCGATCGCATCTCGATGGCCTACACCGATTTTGTGTCGGCGTTGCAGGCGCACAAGGAAGCGATCAAGGCCGCTGCGAAGGCCGCGGCCGAGATGTTCGCGCTGGTCGTCGACGTCGGCATGGGCTTCTTGATCCCGGGACTCGCGAAGGGGCTCGGAAACGTCGTCAACAACATCCCAGTGAAGGCGCCCGAGTTCTTCTACTCCGCCGCGATCCGACTCCAGAATCCCGACTTCGCGAAGGCCCTGGTCACGGGTGCGACGAAGGTTGGCAACAAGCTCATCAAGGACAACGCGATGGCGCTGTTCGGCGAGACCGAGGACGACGCCTTCCTCGACAAGCTCCAAGGTCAGTTCCGAATCGGCTTCACGGCGACCAACGAAGGCCTGCCCAGCCTCTCGGACGACCAGGTCACGGCCGTGTGTGCGGCCTTCGATCCGAGCGCCACGAACAAGGGCGCGTACAAGGCCCAAATCGGTGATCTGCTGAAGAAGTTCAGCGCCGACGTGAAGAGCGTCGGCGTGATGACGGAGCGCCAAGGGGTCCTCGGGCACCCCGAGAAAGAGGTGTGGGCCAACAAGCAGGCCGCGTACGTGTGGCACGAGCACCGCTGGAAGTGCGCGCTCCTCTACTTCAACGGAACGGAGGACAAGCTGCACGGCTACGGCTTCGAGAATTGGCTCTTCGAACATTGGGTCTCGCCGGAGATGGAGGACATGGCGCGCGCCAAGACCAAAGAGCAGTTTGGCGAGGTGCGCTACCTGGGACCTGGAGAGGCCGAGAAGATCGACCTCCTGCCGGCTCAGGACGAGGAGGCGGAGGACCCCATGCGGTCGCACCCCCATTGATCACCCGAGCGCCTCGCGGCGGCCGGCGCGCGTACCCGGCACGCAATCTCCTCTTGTCGCTCGCGTGCGCCGGCATGCTCGCGTGCGGGTCGCCGTCGCGCCTCGCCGAGCACGTGTCGGCCTACTGCGGACAGCTCGCCGCGGTGCTCGCCGACCTCGACGCGCGCGGCGCCGCCCCGCATCCCATCGCGGTCCTCGGTTTCGAGAGCTGGCCCGCCGTCTACAGTCGCTTCGTCTTCTGCGCGGACGCACGCGCCGATGCGACCGCCGCGGCGCCGATGGTCACCGAGTTCCGGCAGGTGGTCGACGCGCTCAACGAACGCCCGACGGACGCGCCGGGCCCTCGGCTCGCGCGCCTGCGCGCCCTCGCGGAGCAGGTCCAGGCGTTGCCCCTTCGGCGCTGACAGCGCACGAGGTGCGGGCGTGGACACCCTGGGGTAAGCTCACGGCGTGTGGATCTACCGGCTGATCCGATGGCTGCTCGGGCTCGCGACTCACGTCTTCTTCCGCCACGTCGCGGTCGTCGGCCGCGAGAACGTGCCCGCCAGCGGGCCGGTCGTCTTCGCCGGTAACCACCCGAACTCGCTCATTGATCCGGTGCTCATCCTGACCACCTCGGGGCGCGTCCTGTCGTTTGCGGCCAAGGATGTGCTCTTCAAGAACTGGCTGCTCCGCGGGATCCTGCGCGCGCTCGGGGCCGTCCCGATCGCGCGGCGCGAGGACCACGGCGAGAAAGCCGGCGGCGACGCGAACGCCCAGGCCTTCGACGCGATGTTCGCGCGGCTCGCCAGCGGCGGCGCGGTCGGGATCTTCCCCGAAGGCCTCTCGCACGACCAGTCGCAACTCGCGCGCCTCAAGACGGGGACGGCACGGCTCGCGCTCGGGGCCGCGGAGAGAGCGCCCACGCTTCAGGTCATCCCGACGGGCCTGACCTTCACGCAGTCCAAGCGCTTTCGCAGTCGCGCGCTCATCCGCTACGGCACGCCCCTTCCTATCGATGCGGCGGCAGTCGCGCGCTGGCAGGCCGATCCGCAGGCCGAGGCGCGTGCGCTGACCGAGCGCCTCGACGCTGCGCTGCGCCAGGTCACCGTCAATGCCGAGGACTGGGAGACGCTGCGCGCGCTCGATGCCGTGCGGCGCCTGTACCAGCCGGCGACCGTCGCGCCGGCCGAGCGGAACGAGCTCGCGCGCCGGTTCAATGCGGTCTACCCGCACGTCCAGGGCGACCCGCGCGTCCAGGCGCTGCTCCCGCGCGTCGGCGCGTTCGTCGAGCGCTGCGAGGACGCGGGCGTCACCGATCGCGATCTGCGTAGACCGCTCGGTCTAGGGGCGGTCGCGTGGCGGGTCGTCCAGACGCTGCTGGTCCTGCTCGTGTGGATGCCACTGGCGCTGCCCGGAGCCGTCTTGCACGCGCCGGTCGGGGTCCTCGCGGCGGTCGCCGGACGCACGCTCACGCCGCGCAAGGACGTGGTCGCGACGACCAAGCTCGTGGCGGGGCTGCTCCTGACGGTGGTCGGCTACGCGGCGCTCCTGGCCTGGATCGCGCTGACGCAGGGGATCGGCTGGGCGCTCCTCGGGCTGGCAGCGCTGCCTATCTCGGGGCTCGCGACCCTGCGCGTGCTCGATCACTTCGTGACGTTGCGTCGGGGACTCTCGCGTTTCGTGCGCGCCCTGACGCTCGAGCGCGAGCTCGAGGCGCTGCGGGTCGAACGCGCGGCGCTCGCGAACGAGGTCATCGCGCTGGTCGACGCGCTGCGCCCGAGCGACATGACGCCGCTCTTCCCTCGCGCTGCCACGGCCATCCTGGAGGACCGCGAGTGACGGCGAAGGCGCTGCCGACAGTGGTCCTGCTTCACGGCCTGGCGCGGCGCCGCGGGTCGCTCGCCGGCCTTGCGCGCTTCCTCCGAACGGCGGGGTTCACGACCTGGTCGATGACCTATCCGTCGCGCACGGCGACCATCGCCGAGGCCGCGGCCATCGTGACCAAGCGCATCCGGACCGAGCTGGGAGCCGCGCCGCTCGCGGCCGTCACGCACTCGCTCGGCGGCATCCTCGTACGACACATGCAGGACCCGGCGCTCGCGTGGGAGCGCGTCGTCATGCTCGCGCCGCCCAACGCCGGCAGCGCCGTCGCCGCGGCGTTCGCCACGAACCCGCTCTATCGCTGGTTCTACGGACCGGCCGGTCTAGAGGTCGGGGCGCCCGAGATGTGGGCCCGCTGGCCTGCGCCACGCGCGCCCTTCGGCATCATCGCCGGCACGCGCGCGCGGGCGTTCGGCAACCCGACCTCGTGGGTCACGCGCCGGATGTTCGACGGCCCCAGCGACGGCACGGTCACCGTCGCCGAGGCGGAATTGGCGGGCGCGGCGGCCTTCACCACCGTGCCCGCGAGCCACACCTGGATCATGAATCACGCGCTCGCGCGCCGTCAGATCGTGGCGTTCCTGACTGAGGGCCGCTTCGCCGCCCAGGACGCGTCGGGATAGCCTCGGGAACGCCGAGCACGGTTGCGAGCGTGCGATTCGCGCTCGCCGACGCGGTGCTCGACGTCCCCCTCAGCTCACCTCACTCACCTCACCACATGACCGTGTAGCCGATGTTCAGGCCGTACCCGAAGCTCACCTGGAGAAGCGTCCCCGCGCTGGTCTGGAGCGCCGAGTGCGTGGAGTACTCGACGTAGACGGCCGGGCTCAAGATACCCGAGCGCCCCACCATCACATTGATGCCCAAGCGCGGCTTGAGCGCGAATCCGACACCATTGCCGCCGCTCGCATACGACAGACCCATGCCGAGCCCGAGGAAACCGAAGACGCTGCGCGTGAACGGAATGTGCACGCTCGGCTCGATCAGGAGCGAGAACAGCGTCTGGGTGGCCGTCTCTTTGACGCCCGCGGCGTTCTTGGACGAGACGCTCACATACGAGAGCCCGAGGAGTCCCGAGAGTTCGACGTTGTCGATGATGAACCAACCCACCGAGGGCTGCAGGGAGAACCGGAAGTAGTCCGTCGCCGCGGCAAGTGAGAGCGATCCGCCGAGCTCGACGACGCCCGAACGGGCGTACGACGTGACACCACCGATGCCGGCCTGCTCGACGACGCCGCCCGGGGGCTGGAGCGGCATCGGGACGACCGGCTTGGGGTCGTCGTCGGACTGGGACGGCGGCAGCGGACCAGGCTGTGTCTCCGCGATAGGCTGCGGGTTCGTGGAGCGCGGCTCATCCGCGTGAGCGAGCGTGGGGGCGGCAATGACTGCCAACGACGAGAGAATACCGATAAAGGACTTCATGGATGGCTCCTCCGAAGAAGCGAGGGAAGACATCGTCGGCAGCGAGCCGACGTAGTTGCACTCCCGCAGACCCGCTAGTTCAGGCGTGCGCGAGCTCACCGTCCCCGCGCTGGTTCGCAGGGAGAGTGCATTCGCCGAAGCGCGAGACCTCGATGGAGATCCGCAGGAGTGAAACTCGCAATTCCGCACGCGCGTGGAGTACGAAGAAACGAATGACACTCTGGCAGTTGAGAGCCTCAGGCGAGGCCCACAGCTCGTTCAGGGAGCGAAAGCTGGTCTCAGGTTGGAGACCTGACGCGGCCAGACAATGCGCGATCCGATCCGAGTCGAAATCGATGCGCCGATGCGCGCCCGAAATCGCCGCTGCGATCGGGCGCATAGGCGCTTGGAAAGACGTCGCGGAGGCCCGATGGAGCATCGCCAACGGCGTCGAATCGCGTCGGCGAATTTGCGCTAAGAGGACCCGGGCTTCACCAAAATGAACGGGAGCGTGCATCAAACTGATGGCGATCGCAGCGCGGAAGGCGTTGACGCCCGCGGCGCCTCGCGACAGCATCCGCCCCATGCCGCTTCCGACTCCGTTCTATTCGCGGACAGCGCCACTTTGCACGAGCCATGCGTGGAAGCACTGGTCCGGGTATCTGGCGGTCCGTCATTTCGACGCGAGCCCCGAGCGCGAATACAACGCAATTCGCCAAGGCGCAGGCCTGCTCGATGTCTCGCCGCTCTTCAAGGTCGACGTGCGCGGACCCGATGCGGGGCGCTTCCTCGACTATGTCCTGACCCGACCGGCGTCCAAGCTGAAGGTCGGGCGCATCGCGTACGCGTGCTGGTGCGATGACGACGGCAAGGTGCTCGACGACGGCACGTGCTGGCGGCTCGGGCCCGAGGCGTGGCGGCTGACGTCGGCGTCGCCCGCGTATGGCTGGCTCGCGCGCAACGCCGGCGGGTTCGCGGTGGAGGTTCTGGACAGGTCGGGCGAGCTCGCGGCGCTGGCGCTGCAGGGGCCGACCTCGCGGGCGATCTTGGCGGCCGTGAGCGACCCGAAGCTGGAGACGCTCAAGTACTTCGGGTGGGCCGACGCGACGTTTGCAGAGTGCGACAAGGGTTCGCGGGCGCCGTTCACGATCTCGCGCACGGGTTACACCGGCGATCTGGGGTACGAACTCTGGTGCGAGACGGCGCACGCGCCGGCGCTGTGGGATGCGCTGATGCGCGCCGGAAAGCCGCATGGGATCTGGCCCATCGGACTCGACGCACTCGACATCACGCGCATCGAGGCGGGCTACATTCTCCAAGGGTGCGATTACCACTCGGCGCTCGACACGGTGCACCCGGCGCACCTCAGCTCGCCCTACGAGCTCGGGCTCGCGTGGACGGTCGACCTGGATCGCGGGCCATTCATCGGACAGCGCGCGCTCGTGGCCGAGAAGCAGCGCGGTTCGCCGTGGGCCTTCGTCGGGCTCGTCATCGATTGGGTCGCGTTGGAGAGAGCCTTCGAGCGGCACGATCTCCCGCCGGCCTTGCCGACGGCGGCCTGGCGCCAGCGGATTCCCTTGTATCGGGGCATGAAGCAGGTCGGCTACGCGAGCTCGGGGGCCTGGTCGCCAATCCTCAAGCAGAACCTGGCGCTCGGATCGGTCTTCACCGAGGTCGCGGCGCCGGGCACCGAGCTCGACATCGAGATCCTGGCGGACTGGGAGCGCGCGCGCGTCCCGGCCATCGTCACGGCGCTTCCGTTCTACGACCCGCCGCGGAAGAGGAGCTGACGATGGTTGCACCGACAAGCAAGCAAGGTGGATCTGATTCCTCGCGGGCAAGCGCTTCGCGCTCTTCGCGAGAGGCCTACGACGCGATCATCATCGGCGGCGGTCACAATGGCCTGGTGTGCGCGGCGTATCTGGCGAAGGCCGGCCGGCGCGTGAAGGTCCTCGAGAAGCGCCATGTCCTGGGCGGCGCCGCCGTCTCCGAGGAGCTCTATCCGGGCTTCACGTTCTCGGTGTGCAGCTACGTCGTGAGCCTGCTCCGTCCGCAGATCATCCGGGACCTGGAGCTGCCGCGGCATGGCCTTGCGATCCTGCCGCTCGAGTCGAGCTTTACGCCGCACCTCGATGGGCCCGGCCTGGTGCGCGGTCCCGACGGGGATGCGAACCGTCGTGAGATCGCGCGCTTCAGTCCGCGCGACGCCGAGCTCTATCCGCGCTTCGGCAAGTCGATGGGGCGGATGTCGAAGTTCGTGAAGCCGATCATCGACGTGGTCCCGCCCGATCCGACGTCGTTCAATCCGTTCGAGCTGCGGTCGCTGAAGGACCTGGGCGGACGGATCCGCGGCATGAGCGATGCCGAGCTCGCGCGCTTCATCAAAATGATGACGATGAGCTCGGCCGACTTCCTCGACGAGTGGTTCGAGAGCGACCGCCTCAAGGCGCCGATGGCCTGCTCGGGCATCATCGGGACGTACCTCGGCGTGCGCTCACCCGGGACCGCCTACGTCCTCTTGCACCATTATATGGGCGAGATCGACGGGGCGTTCCGGGCGTGGGGATTCTCGAAGGGCGGGACCGGCGGGATCTCGCTGGCCATTGCCGCATCGGCCCGCGCGCTCGGCGCCGAGATCGAGGTCAACGCGGGCGTCGAGCGCGTCCTCATGAAGAACGGGCGCGCGACCGGGGTGGTCCTGCAGGACGGCCGCGAACTCACCGCCAAGGCCGTCGTGTCGGGCGTCGATCCGCACCTGACCTTCCTCGGGCTCGTCGGCAAGGAGCACCTTCCGAGCGAGTTCGTGAGCCAGATCCAGCGGTATCGCATGCGCGGCTCGAGCGGCAAGGTGAACCTGGCGCTCGACAGCCTGCCGACCTTCACGTGTCGCCCGGGCGACGGACTGCACGTCCGCGGCGACATCGCGATCGCGCCGTCGATCGACTACCTGGAGCGCGCGTACGACGACGCCAAGTACGGGCGTTGGTCGCGCCGGCCCTACATCAACGCGGTCTTCCCGTCGCTGACCGATCCGTCGGTTGCGCCTCCCGGCAAGCATATCCTCTCGTGCTTCGTGCAGTACGCGCCGTACCAACTCGAGGGCGGCGCCGATCAGTGGCCGGCCAAGCGCGAGCAGTTCGGCGACGACGTGGTCGACACGCTGGCCGAGTACATGCCGGATCTGAAAGAGAAAATCCTCTTCCGCCAGGTGCTCACGCCCTGGGACATGGAGAAGGAATTCGGCCTCACGGAAGGCAACATCTTCCATGGCGAGCTCTCGCTCGAGCAGCTCTTCTTCCTCCGGCCCGCGCCTAAGTTCGCGAGGTACGCGACGCCGGTGAAGAACCTCTGGATGTGTGCGAGCGGGACGCATCCGGGCGGCGGCATCATGGGCGCGCCGGGGCAACTCGCGGCGCTGCGCATGCTCAAAGAGGGGGCGGTATGAGCGCGGGCGCGGCCGGGCGGAATGAGAAAGACGGGCGGATCGTGGTCATCGGCGGCGGCTTGAACGGGCTGACGGCCGCCGCGATGCTTGCACGTCAAGGCAAGCGTGTGACGCTCGTCGAGGCGCGCCCGAGCTTCGGCGGGCTCGCCGCGGGCATGGAGTTCCATCCGGGGTACCGGGCGCCGGGGCTCCTCCTCGATGCGAGCCGGGTCAGGCCGTGGGTCGTGGAATCCTTGGGACTCCAATTAGCGCGCGTGGCGCGGCCGGAGCTGGTGCTCGCGTCCGGTGAGGGTGGGCCCGAGGAGATCCGGGTGCGCGAGGGCGTGGCGGATGGGCTCGCGGGCGCAGTGACGGCGGCCGATCGCGAGGGTTACGCGGGGCTCGTCGCGTTCGCGCAGAAGGTGCGGCCGGTCGTCACGCGCATCATGGATCGGGCGCCGCTCTCGGTGCGCGATTCGCTGTGGTCGCTGCTCAAGACCGGCTGGGCCGTCCGTCGGCTCGGCGGCGAGGCGATGACCGAGCTCATGCGCGTCGCACCGATGGCGGTCGCGGACTGGATGCGCGATCGCTTGGAGACCGAGCGGCTGCGGGCAGGCTTGGCGATCGGCGCGCTCGAGGGGGCGTTCACCGGCCCTTGGTCGGCGCATACGGCGGTGCATGGGCTCTTGCGCGAGGCGCTCGCCGGTGACGAGGTCGTCGGGGGGCCTGCCGCCTTGGCGACGGCTCTCGAAGCGGCTGCGCGGGCTGCCGGTGTCGAGCTGCGCAGCGGCACGCGCGTGACCCGGATCGTCTGCGGCGGCCGCGAGGCGGACGGCGGCGTGACGGGTGTCGAGGTGCGTGGGGGGGATGGGGTCGGCGGCGACTGGGGGGATGGGGTCGGCGAGGTGATCCCGACGCGGACCGTGCTCTCGACGCTCGATCCGAAGAAGACGTTCGCGGCGCTGATCGGGCCGCCGGCGGTGCCGCTGGCGCTCGGCGATGCGGCGCGCTTCTATCGCATGCGCGGCGCGACGGGCGTCGTCTGGCTTGCGCTCTCGGGGCCGCTCGAGACGCGGGCCGGCACGACCGTGGCGGCGCTCCGGACGGGCGACACGTTGGACGAGGTCGAGCGCGCGTGGGACGCGGCGAAGTACCGCGCGATGGCCGAGCGGCCGGTGCTCGACGTGCGCGTGCCGTCGGTCGCGGATCCGAGCCTCGCGCCGCCGGGTGGCGCAGGTGGCGCGGTCGTGCAGGTGCATGCGCATGCGGCCGCGTTCGACATCGCGGGGGGCTGGACGGACGAGGCGCGGGCGCTTTTCGGGGCGCGCGTGGTGGAGGCCCTGGGGCGCGTTTGTCCGACCGCGCCGGCGCGGATTGTGGGCCTGCGCGTCTGGTCGCCGGCCGACATCGCGGCGGAGTTCGGCGTGTCGCAGGGGCACCTCTGGCATGGCGAGCACGCGCCGGATCAGCTCGTGTCGTTCCGGCCGGCGATTGCGGCCGGACGTTATGCGACCAGCATTCCGGGGCTCTATCTGGGCGGCGGATCGACCCACCCGGGTGGCGGGGCGCATCTGGGGAATGGAGCGCTGGCGGCGCTCGCGATGAAGTGAACGCGCGCGTGTGGGCAGCCGCTGCGCGGCCTTCGCGATGACGTAGACTCGCCAGTCTACGGGGTCGCGGCGGCGTCGAAGGTGGCGCGCAGGAACGCGACCAGATCCGCGAGCTGCTGGTCTTCGAAGCGGTTGCCCCAGACGGGCATGTACCCCTTTCCCTGGATGAGCGTCGCGGCGACCTCGAGATTCGAGAGCGGCGGCACGCGGTCGTAGAGCGACGGGGCGCGCTCGGTGCCGCGTCCGTCCTCGCCGTGGCACGGCGTGCAATTCGCCGAGAAGAGGGCCGCGCCGGCCGTGCGATCGCCGCTCAGCGCAACGACGCGCGGGGCCCGGACCTCGGGGTCGCGCGCATCGGCGTCGGCAAAGCGCGTGACCTCGCTGCGCAGGAGATGCGCGAGGTCGTCGATACGCACTGTCGACCAGAGGTAGTCGGTCGGGAAGACCTGGCGGATCTGCGCGCGGCCGTTCAGCGGAAAGAGCGCCTCGCTGTCGATGACGCGCTCGAGCGGAAACGGATCGAGCTTGCCGTCGGCGTCCAGATCCGGGCCGACGAGGCTGCCGCCGTGCTGGTGGCAACCGATACAGTTCGTGCGCGCGTTGCCGCGCCCGTGCTCGATGTAGGGGTTGCTGCACCACGTCGGGCCGCCCCCGCTGGGCCCGCCGGCCGCCCCGTCCGACACGGCCGCCATCGCCGCGGCAAGGGTCGGGCTGTCGGCGAGATGCGTCGCCATCGCGGCGTCGCGCTCGTCGTAGCCGGTGACCGCGCACAGCTTGTAGTTGCCCCACAGCGGCGCGACCGCGTCCAGAAACGCGCGCGGGCGGTCCTCGCCGAAGTCGACGTCGGGCGTGTCGCTCCACCAGAGCGTGACCCAGGTCCAGTGGCGCAGCTCCTTCGTCATGATGTGAAGGCCGGCCAAACGGTACGTGTCGCCGCTCCGGAGCTTGATCGTGTAGATGCTCTCGGAATCGGGATCGGACTCGCGGTCGCCGGCCGCCCAATCGCCGGTTTGGCTCGCCGCGACGATGCGCGCGAGCGCGGCAGCGTCGGTGTCGAAGGTCGCGAGTTTCTTGCCGAAATCGGCGCGCACCCAGTGCGCCTTGATCAGCACGGCGTCGCTCGGGAACTCGTTCTCGAGGCAGACGCTGAAGTTCCTGTCGCTCGCGGGCACGGCGTCGATCGAGAGCGTGGTCAGGGCTTCCAGGCACGCGACGATCGACGCGTAGTTCGCGAGCACGTGCCGCACCGTCGCCGGGCTGTAAGTGATGCGCGCGTTGCCGCTGGCGGCGCCGCTGAACTGGCTCTGGAGGAGGCGCGCGCAGGCGTCGGGCTCGGCCCCCTCGGGGCAGGTTCCGAGATCCTCCACGTATTGCAGGTAGCGCTCGAGCGGCCAGCGACTCGAGCGATCCGCCGCGGCCGCATTCCAGGCCTCAATCGCGTCGAGCCCATCGGCCGGGATTGGATCGCGCCGCGCCCGCCCGTCGGCCCCGAGGCGCGTCAGGAGCTCGACGAACATGCGCTTGATGTCCTCGACCCCATACCAGGTCTGGAACCGCGGCACGGTCGGAATGGCCTCGACCCCCGGCGGCAGGGTGACGTTCGAATCGTCCTGAAGACCGAGCAGCGGTACCGGCTCGAGGACCCGCCGGGCGATATCCCATGCGGCCGCGCGCCGCGTCGCCACGTTGGACGCAAGCTCGCCCTCGCGTGCGGCGAGCGTCGAATCGGCGACATACGGTTGCGCGATCCCGAGAAGCTTGCGCCCGGCGACGTCCGATTTTTCGTCGCCGCTTGCCGGAAACGCGAGGTCATCGGACACGCGCGGATCGCGCGCGTCCGCGCACGCGGCGACACCTGCGAGAACCGCCAGCACGGCCGTCGCGCGCACGTTCATGGGGTCGCGGGCGTCGGCGTCGCGAGCGCCATCGTGAGCGCCGCATCGCTCGCCACGACGACCTCCTGCGCCCCGCCGCGCACGAGGAAATAGAGCCAGCCGTCCGAGCGGAAGTGCGGGAAGAGCGCCTTCAACCCGGCGGGCATGTTCGTCACCTGCTGCCGCGTGCCGTGCAGCAAGTCGGTCAGGTAGATGTTCGCGACGCCGTTCTCGTAGTGGTGCGTGACGAAGAAGCGCTCGTCGTACGAGATGTTCGCCTTGGCGCCCGAGAAGCACGCGCGCGCCAGGAGCTTGTCGGTCTTGACCTGGTAGTTCGTGCCGGTCTTGGTCGCCTCGACACGGCGAATCACATAGCCGAGCGAGGTGCCGCCCGGGCCCGCCAGGCGGTTGATGACGAGGCGCGACGAGGGCGAGAGCACCGCGTCGCCTTCGAACGGCGAGTCGACGACCAGCGACGGCAGCTGCTCGTAGGTCGTGCCGTTGAAGATCATCGGCGACAGCTTGATGGTCGAATCGGCGTTGAAGTAGGCGCGCGGATCCTGGTCGCCGCTGCCCGAGTCGCTCGTGAACTGGCTGTTGATGACGAAGTAGTCGCCGCCGTTCACGCCGCGCGCGACGTGCTGATAGAGGTTGATCCCCGCCGCGCGGACGCAGCCCGGCTCGCTGAACGAGATGCTGGTCGCGGTCTCGAGCATGCGCTGGCCGCAGATCCCGGTGCCGCCCCCTTGGAAGATGAAACCGCTGTTGTCGGGGAAGAAGCCCGGATCGTAGCTGGCCTGGACGGCGATATCGACGCCGCGCACGAGATCCGTGATCGTCGCGCCGCCACCCGTCCCGCCGCCGTTCGCGACGTAGCGCCCGTCGGCCGAGCTGCGCGTCCAGAAGCTCGTGCGGAACTTGAGCTGCGTGACCTCGCGCAGCGTGCCGACGCCGGCCGCCCACTCGGGGTGAGCGGGCGCGGTGTCAAAGCAGTCCATCACGGCGCCGGCGCCACTGTCCTTGCAGCCGTACATCGCCAGACCGGCCTCCTCGTTCACCGCGGTCCATCCCTCGAACTTCATCTCGCCGATGTGCGCGCCGAGCGCCGCCGTGTCCGTGAAGTCCTCGCAGGTGGACGGCGGCGGCGGATCCGACACGACATCGAGGTTCGCAAGATCCGAGTCGAACCACTTCTTGAGCGCCGCATACTCGGCCTGGCTGAGCGCCGGATGGCTGCCTTTGGGCATGCTCACGCGCGCCTTCAGCCGCAGGTACTGGGGTAGCCACGCCGTCTCGCCGTACGCCTTCCGGAAGAGCTTCCGAAAAAGACCGTACTGCGTGCCCGTCGCGAGTACCCCGACCTTGTCGGCCGCGAAGACCGACTCCGCATCCTCGGGATTCGCGCGCAGACAGTGGACCGCCTTCAGCGCGTCCTCCTGGCTCAGCGCGTCCGCGTCCTCGCCGAGGCGGCAGGTCGTCTCGGCCCGCCGCGTCAGCTCCGCCCAGTGGCGAAGGCCCGACTTCGAGACCGAATGGCACTCGGCGCAGCGCCGCGTCGCGCACGAGGCTCCCTCGCCCCCCGCGCCCCCCGCGCCGCCTGGGCCCCCTGGGGTCGTGCAGCGCGGATCAGCCGGGTCGCTGACCTGCGCCCCGACCACCTTGGCCGCTTCCATGGCCAGTTCGCGGCCCGTCAGCGTCACTTCGGGAAGCGCCCCGACCTCGACGATCTGCTCCTTGGGAAGCTCCTCCCAGAGGCACTCGGGGGCGCTCTTGTTCTGGCCGCAGTGCCGAATGAACGCGAGGGCCTTGCCGTACTCGGACTCGGGCCACGTGGCCTCGTCGAGGCTCTGCACCTCGGGCGGCATCCAATAGGCGTGCTCGAACTTGCGGTGCTCGGCCGAGACGATCGCGGTCCAGGAACTGTCCTTGTTCTGGAGTCGATCGAGCCACCCCTCGGCCCAGCGTCCATTGCCGATCCGGTGGCACTTGGTGCAAGCCGCCGCCTCCGGGCTCGCGAGCGTCTTGGGCATCGTCCAGCCCTGCTCGACCTGGTTCACGATCGTATAGGGCGCCTTGTTGAAGCCGAGCTGGAAGTCCTCGTCGAGCCCCATCTTCGGGACGACCGTGTCGCCGTTCGCCTTGAGCGCGCCGTCGATCCAGGGCGTATGGATGAACGGGTCGGAGTCATGGCAGCTGGCGCATTGAATGCCGCTTCCGAGGCCGCCGTGAAGCCCCTCCCAGAGGCTCGCGGACTCCTGCGGCGAGGCCTCCGAGACGACCTTGTCGGCTGGGTGCGGGACGTGCAGCCCGTCGGTTTGCTGGTAGAGCGCGTTCTGGAAGAAGCACGTCTTGCCGGTGTACGGGTTGTGCCCGATCATCGCGATGTCGTTGTAGGCGCCCTCGGACGCTTGCGCCTTCCTGCAAAGGAGCACCCAGTGGGTGCCGTCTTCGTTCGAGGCGCTCGTCACGCGCGGGCCGTTGACGCGGCCCGGAACGGCGCTCGCCTCGCACAGGCTGTAGATGTACTCGGGCTCGTCGCAGGCGCTGACGGTGGTCTCCGGGTGCGTGACGTTGCCGTCGGACAGCGTGACGTTCGTCGGGATGGGCGTCGCGTCGAGGCAGTTGAAGGTGGCGTAGTCGCCGTCGCCGAGCCTGGGGAAGAACGGGATCTCTCCCATGTCCTTGGTGCAGATCTCGCCGTAGGCGGTCGTGCTGGCCACGCGTTCGCCGGTCCCGCCGTCGAATTTACCGTCCTCGCCGGTCTGATCGAGCGCGCGCCGGAGATCGAGCTCGACCGCCTTGGCGACCTTGCCGCCGCGCAGGAGACAGAGATCAATCGTTTTGGTCTTGGCGGCGGCGGCCGCGATCATCGCGGGCGTCGGCTCGGGCAGCGTGAGCCAGTCGGCGTCATAGCCGGACTCGAAGTCCGCCGCCGCGACCGCGGGGCCGAGGTAGGTCGAGCCGTTGCCAGCGCTGGCGACATCGTCGTCGATCTGGTCGATAGAGCCGACTGCGTTCGTGCAGTCGAGGCCGCCGACGGGCCCGGTGCGCACGCGGGCGTGGAGCGTCTCGTCGGCGCCGAGGGCGGGCGTCACGGTGACGAGCAGGCGGCTCGTCGCGGCGTCGTAGCGGACCGAGAGGGCAACCGGGGCACGCTCCTCGGCGCAAGCCGCGAGCGCGAGGACGAGCGTGGCGGCCGACAGGGGGGTCAAGCGGACGAGCGACATCGAGGCCTCGTGGTCGGGCGGGACGAACGTGTTTTCCGTTGCGCGGCGCGCGCAGATATCACGCCGGAGGAGGCCGCGCACGATCCGGACGTGCGAAACTACACGCAGGCGCACGACGCGGCGCGAGGCGCCTCGGAGGGCCCTCGGCCGTTCCGGTCTAGGCGGACGGCAGGCCGATCGTGAAGGTCGTTCCGCGACCGGGGGTCGAGCTGACCTCGAGCGTCCCCTCGTGCTCGTCGACGATCTTCTTGACGATGGCGAGACCGAGTCCGGTGCCGTTACGCTTGCCGTGAGTCGCGAACGACTCGAAGAGACGCCCCTGCATCTCGGGCGGGATCCCGGGTCCCGTGTCCGACACGCGGAACAGCACGCGCCCGTCGGCCTCCAACACCTCGAGCCGCAACTGGTCCCCCGGGTCGAGGCCCGCGGCGTCGGGCGCGAAGGGCAGCGGGCGCGTCACGCCGAGCCCCGTGTCCGCGCCGGCACCCGTCGGCAAACGCGGCAACTGGTGGCCATTGTGACCATTGTGGCCGCTGTGGCCATTATGCGCGTCCATCATGGCCTCGCGGGCGTTGCGCGCGAGGTTCGTCATGACGCGCTGCATCTTGGCCGGATCCATGCGCACGGCGCCGCGGTAGGTGAGGTCGACGGCGAGTCGGATCGGCGTCCCGGCAAGCTCGGCGCGCAACATCGCCTCGACGTCGGTGACGAACTCGCGCACCCACACCTTGCGCAGGAGCACCTCGCTCTTGCCGCGCGCGAACCCGAGCACCTCGTGGATCATCGTGCCGATCTGGTCGATCTGCTTCTTCACGATGTCGCGATGGGCATGGCGCACGGCCTGGTCCGGCTCGCGCTCCATCATGCGCGCGTAGCCCCCGATGATGGTGAGCGGCGTGCGGATGTCGTGGACGACGCCCGAGAGCGCGCCGCCGACGGCCGCCAGGCGCTCGGCCTTGCGCTCCTCGTCCTGGGCTTGCGCGAGGACGATCGACAGGGCCATGCGGCTGGCGACGACCCCGAGCTTGTGCAGGTCGCGATCGGCGAACCCGCGCGGGACGCGATGCGCGTTGACCACCACGAGGCACCCGAGCGGCGGCTCCTCGGCGCGCGCGATCGGCAGGAACGCGAGGCTCGCCAGGCCACCCATCTCGGGCGGCGCGGACGCAAAGAGCGCCGGGAGCCGCGCGAGCTCGCCGGGCTCGGCGACGGCCGCCGGCTCCCCCGATTCCAGCATGTCCCCGACGTCGCCGTCGAGAAACGGCTCGTGGCGGGCGATGTCCTGGCCGACCATCCATCGCCCGAAAGGCCCCGCCGCGCGCCGGACCACGAGCGCGTCGCGTCGCGGGTCATGCAGAAGGATGGCCGCCACGTCGCATGGGAACTCGGCCAGCGTGTGGGCGAGGGCGCCGTCGAGGGCCTCGTCGAGCGAGCGCGCGAGCGAGGCGGCGCGCTCGATGTTGTAGAGGAGCTCGATCTCGGCAGTGCGCTCCTTGAGGACGAGCTGCGTGTCGAAGAGCGCGATGTTCTTCGTGACGACGTCCAGGTAGAGCTTCGAGTTCTGGATGCAGACCGCGGCTTGCGAGGCGATCGCGCCGAGGAGCCCCTCGTCGGCCGGCGTGAAGTAGCCGTCCGCTTTGTTGAGCGCTTGCAGCACGCCGACGATGCGCTGCTGCGTGTTGCGCAGCGGGTGGCAGAGGATCGAGCGCGTGCGGTAGCCGGTCGTGAGATCGATCGCGGCGTCGAAGCGCGCGTCGCGGTAGGCGTCCTTGACGTTGACCGAGCGGCCATGGGCGGCGACCCAGCCCGCGATGCCGCTGCCGACCGGGAGCTCGATCGTCTGGAGCGCGCCGCCGGCGGCGACCTTGGACCAGAGCGTTCGGTCGTCGTCGGTCATTAGAAAGAGGGTGGCGCGCTCGCAGCCCATGAGGGCCGTCGTGCGGCGGACCACCTCGCTGAGGACGGCGTCGAGGCTGAGATCGGAGGCGAGGATCTGGCCGATCTGCTGGATGCCCTCGAGCTTCATCTCGGTGAGCCGAATTCGCTCGCGCAGCTCGCGCAGCTCGGCCTCGTGCGAGGCGGCTGCCGCGTCGTTCGGCGCCTTGACCTCGCCGACCTTCATGCCGCCCCCCACTGGGCGCGCACCCTGAGCGGCGCTGATAGTCCCAAGCTATCGCTGAGCGCCGCCACGCTCGCCGCGGCGCGCCGGGCCACCTCGGGCGCAGCGGCGGGGTCCGCGTCGACAAAGAGCGAGTCCCCGAGCTGCAGCGCGAGGGCGGCGTCGAGCGGCGGCCCGGCCGTGCCCGACAGCGACGCGAACATCCCGATCGCAAAGCGCTTTGCGAGCTCCGCCGCGGTCCCGAGCACGGGCACCTGCATCGCCAAGGCCTCACCGAGCCGCTGCTGGGCTGGGCTGTCGTCGAACAGCTCCGGCACCGGGCAGCGTCGGCCAGCCAGCGTCTCGGCATATCCTTGGCGGCGGGTTTCTTCCACGCGGGTCTCGAGCCAACGGCAAAGGGTCGGGTGACGATCACGGTGGGCGACGACGAGCGCCTTCATCTCGCTCGCGCGGAGAGCGCACTCGCGCGCGAGCTTCAGCGGGCCCACGCCATAGAGTAACGCGAAATGGAGGCGCTTGGCCACGTCGCGGCGCCCAGCGCGCGCGCCGCCATCGATCGCCGCCGCGAGCTGCGCGTGCAGGTCGTCGCCCGCCTGCGCGTCGCCGATCAGCGCGGCGTCGCCGGACAGATGGGCGAGCCCGCGGAGCTCCGGCTGGGCGAGCTCGAGGTGGACGAGGACGCGGCCCGGAGCGGCGCGAAAGGCGGGGCGCGCGGCCAGCGGCAGCGTGCGTGCGGGGCCCAGGCGGACCGCGAGGCGACCGAGGCG
>SXIE01000274.1 GCA_005772945.1 Pseudomonadota bacterium | reverse complement strand
GCCCCCGACGCGCTCGACCCCGCGCGGACCGCGGTCCTGCGCGGCCTCGTCCAGACCCGCGACGGCCAGCCGCTCGAGGGCGTCACCATCGCCGTCGCCGACCTCCCCGAGCTCGGCCACACCCTCAGCCGCGCCGACGGCACCTTCGATCTCGTCGTCAACGGCGGCGGCTCGGTCCGCGTCCGCTACAGCGCCGTCGGATACCTCCCCGCCGATCGCCAGGTCGACACCGACTGGCAGGACTTCGCGTTCCTCCCCGAGGTCGCGCTCGTCCCGCGCGACGCGGCGGTCACGTCGATCGCGCTCGGCAGCGCGGACACCCAGGTCGCCCGCGGCAGCACCGTCCTCGACGCCGACGGCACGCGCCGCGCGACCCTCGTCTTCCCGGCCGGTGTCACGGCCCAGCTCCAGCGCGCCGACGGCACCCTCGTCACCGCCACCACGCTCTCCGTCCGCGCGACCGAGTACACCGTCGGCCCCCGCGGCCCGTCCGCGATGCCCGCCCCGCTCCGGCTACACCTACTGCGCCGAGCTCTCCGCCGACGAGGCCGACGCGATCGGCGCGCGCCACGTCGTCTTCTCTGAGCCGGTGCCGTTCTACGTCGACAACTTCCTCGGCTTTCCGACCGGAACCGCAGTCCCCTCGGGCACTTACGACACTCTCCGCGGCGTCTGGGAGGCCCTCCCGAACGGGCGCGTCATCGACGTCCTCGAGCCCCCGGTCGGCGCCGACCCGCGCGCCGACATCGACCTCGACGGCGACACCCAAGCCGACGACGACGCGACCCTCCTCGCCTTCGGCATCGACGACGCCGAGCGCACGACCCTCGCGACCCTTTACCCGAGCGGCGCCTCGCTCTGGCGCGTGACCCTCACGCACTTCTCCGCGGTCGACAACAACTGGCCGACGAACCTCCCCGAGGACGCCAAGACCCCCTATGGACAGAAGGCCCCCGCCGGCCCCGACGCCGTCAAGACCCACCAGACGCCCGACGAGAGCTGCATCCAGAAAGGGTCGATCGTCGACTGCGAAGGCGCCGTGCTCGGCGAGAACCTGCCCGTTCCCGGCACCCCATTCCAGCTGCACTATCGCAGCGATCGCGTCCCCGGACGCATCGACGCCTCGACGGTCGACATCCCCGTGACGGGAGAGCTCGTGCCCGCGAGCGTCAGCGAAGTCCGACTCGCCGTGGAGGTCGCGGGGCAGCAGCGCAGCTGGAGCTACGCCCCGGCCCCCGGCATCACGCAGCGCTTCATCTGGGACGGCCGCGATGGCTTCGGCCGCCTCGTCGAAGGCCCGCGCCCGATCACGGCGCGCATCTCCTATGTCTATCCCGTCACCTACGTCGCCCCCGGCTGGAGCGCCGAGCGTCCCTACTTCGGCCGCTCGGGCGGCGAGCTCGGCGCCGCGGTCATCAGCGCCATTCCCGCGCGCGAAGGGGCCGCGATGGCCGTGACCCAGATCTGGCGCGGGAAGGTCGGCGGCTGGTTCGGCGCGCCAGGCGACCTCGGCGGCCTCGGCATCACGCCCCACCACCGCTACCGCCCGTCGACCGGCGAGCTGTTCCTCGGCGATGGCAGCAAGCGCACCGCCACCGGCGTCGTCCCGATGATCATCGAGACCATCGCGGGCAGCGGCGTCAAGGGCAACGCCGGCGACGAAGGCCCCGCCACGGCCGCCCAGATGCGGGACGTCCGCGGGATCACCGTCGCGCCCGACGGGACGCTCTACATCGCGGATTGGGACACCGGCGCCCTTCGCAGCGTGACCCCCGACGGTATCATCCACCACATCGCCGGAGGACCCGGCACGAACGGTTCGTGGATCGACGGCGCGGACGCCCGGACGGCCCGCGTCAACGGCGTGATGGGCCTCGCGGTCGGCCCCGAGGGCGCCCTCTACGCGCTCTGCGCCCAAGTCGACTACCAGCTCTACCGCATCACCTTCGACACCCCGAGCCCGCGGATCTACCACGTGGCCGGCGGCGGCTCGTCGCAGTACCACGACGGGATCCGCGCGCGCGACGCGTCCCTCTATTTCGAGAGTTCCTCGCTCGCCGTCGACCGCGACGGTAACGCCTACTTCGGGCTCGGGGCGCCCAAGCGACTCATCGCGCGCGTGGCGCCCGACGGCGTCTCGCAACAGCCGAATTCGATCCTCCTCTGGGTCGACGGCCTCTACGACAGCTCAGACCCGCCGCTGCCCCTCGCGGCCACAGGCCAAGGCTGGCGCAACCCCTGCCCCTACGACCCGTCAGCGCCCAACCAAGGCGCGTGCGTGCTCGAGGCGATGTGCGTCGAGAACCACGACACCGCGGCCGTCCTCAACCTCACGATCATGCGCGACGCCAAGCAGGGCTTCTTCGACGCGGGCGTGAACTTCGAAGACATCTTCTGCTCGCTCAAGGTGGACTGCAGTCGCGAGACAGCCGGCGGCGAGGCACCGATCAATCTCCTCCACTCGCCGGCCGACGGCCAGCGCGTCCCAACGGTCGTCCTGGGTTTCGCGTGCACCGGCGGCGCGGCCGCCGACACCCATCTGTACCTGACCGAGCACCTCCACTGCGGCGGCTTCGCCATCCCGTTGCCGCTCAGCCGCCCGCCGGGCAACGTCTATGGCAACGGTCCCCCCGCTCCATCACCGCTCATCCAGCTCGCCACCTACCGTGGCCGCGAAGCGCTCACGAACCCCGACGGGACCCCGCTCGCCAAGATCTACTTCAACACCGCCCTGGCGCTGGACTTCGCGAACCTACCGGGCGCGTGCAATCTCGTCGCAACCCTGAGCGCCGCGGACGGCCCCTTCGTGCCGGCGTTCACTTCGCGCGCCGCCACGATCTACCCGATCCTCCGTGTCGACGTGCCGCTGGTCTCGGACGCGAACGCCACGGGCTACGCGTGCCTGCGCGCTCCCCTAGGCACCCAACCGTCGGACGGCGTGTGGGCGAGCTACACGCCGCCCGACGAACAGGTCGTCTTCGACTACGACGCCCATGTGGAGGGGGAGAGCGGCGCCCTGGTCGTCGAGGCGCGCTCGTCGGACCTCACGATCGACATTCAAACGGTCATGTGCGCGCTCAGCGCCTCGAGCGACAACTACTCGCTGATCCTCACCGCAGGGCAGAAATCGCCATCCGTCATGCGGGAGACGTCCGACAACTTCACGCTCCAATCGGGCCGCTTGAGCGTCCTCTTGCGGGACGGTCTATGAACCGTTGGCACCCACCCGGACGAGGAACGTGTCTGCGTCTGCTTGCCGCACTCTGGGCGCTTGTCGCCTCGCTCCCAGCCCACGCCACGGCGCCGCTGATTGTCACGCAACAGGGACGTCTCTTCGCGGGCGACGGCCTGCCGGTGACGGGCACGGAGACGATCGTCTTTGCGCTCTACACGCAAGAGACCGGCGGCTTTCCCGTCTGGTTCGAGACGGACGAGGTCGAGATCATCGACGGCTACTTCTCGGTCGACCTCGGTGCCGTGACGCCGCTCGACGGCATCTTCGACGGCTCGGCGTTCTACCTGGGCGTGAAGGTCGGCACCGACCCCGAGATGACGCCGCGCGGGCTGGTCGGTTGGGTGGTCGCCGCCGCCTCGGCGATCGACGCGACCGGCGACATCCACCCGCTGACGGTGAGCATCGGCGGCAGCGAGGTCATCGACGCCACCGGCCACTGGGTCGGTCCGTTCACGAGCCTCAGCTACGCGGCCAGCTTGGCCTCCAACACACTGGGCGGCGGGCAGTGCGAGTTCGACGCCAGTGAAGGCGCCGGACTCGGCGGCCTCCTGTGCGAAGGCAGCGCGTCGGACGCGTTCGAGACCCTGCTCACCGTGGCGAACCCGACGGCCGATCGCACCATCACCCTGCCCGACGAGAGCGGCACCGTCTGCACGACCGGAAGCATCTGCAGCGGCTACCAATCGGCCGCCACGGCGCTGACGACGAGCGTCGCTTGGAGCGGCGATCTGAGCGGCACGGGCGCCTCACCGACCGTCGCACCCAACGCCGTGGCGCTCACGACCGACACGACCGGCAACTACGTCCAATCGCTCGCGAGCGGGACCGGCCTCAGCGGCGGCGCGGCCGGCTCCGAGGGCGCGATCCTCACGCTCTCTCTCAGCTACGCCAACCAACTCAACGCCAACGCGTTGACGTCCGGGCAGTGCGTCTTCGACTCGGCGGACAACGCCGGCAAGGGCGGCATCCTCTTCGAGGGCGTCGGCGTCGACGGCATCGAGACCCTCCTGACGGTGAACGAACCGGTCGGCGGGGACAACGTGATCGCGTTGCCGAGCGAGAGCGGCACCGTCTGCACGACGGGCAGCATCTGCAGCGGCTATCAGCCATCGGCGACGGCGCTCGTCACCAGCACCGCGTGGGGCGGCGACCTCACGGGCACCGGAGCCTCGCCGACCGTGGCCGCCAACGCGGTGGCGCTCGGGACCGACACGGTCGGCAACTACGTGCAATCGCTCGCGACCGGGTTGGGGCTCACGGGCGGCGCGGCGGGCTCGGAGGGGGCGGTGCTCACGCTCGCGCTCGCCTATGGCGACAGGCTGAACAGCAACTCGCTGACGGCCGGGCAGTCCATCTTCGATTCGCAAGACAACGGCGGCAAGGGTGGCATCATCTTCGAGGGGGCCTCGGTCGACGGTATCGAGACCCTGCTCACCGTCATCGAGCCAACCGCTGGCGACAACACCATCGCGCTGCCCAGCGAGAACGGCACGATCTGCACGACAGGCAGCATCTGCGCCGGCTACCAGGCCTCCGCGACGGCGCTGACCACGAGCACCGCGTGGGGTGGAGACCTGAGCGGCACGGGGACGGCGCCGACCGTCCAGAAGATCAACGGAGCCACCTTGGGAACCGCGACCCCGACGAGCGGCAATCTCCTCATCGGCAGCGGCGCGGCCTGGGTCACGCAGGACGTCGACGGGGACGTCACGATGAGCGCGGCCGGCACGACCACGATCGCGAGCGGCGCCATCACCGACGCGAAGGTGAACGGCGCGGCCGGCATTGATGGGAGCAAGATCAGACCCGTCTTCGGCAAGAGCCCGACGAGCGGCTATGCGAGCCTCAACGACAATCCGCTCGGCGCCAACACGACTACCATCAACGTCGCCTCCACGACGGGATTCGCGGCCAGCGGTGGGACGCTGCGCCTCGAGAACGAGCTGGTCACCTACACCAGCACCAACGGGACCCAGTTCCTGGGGGTCACGCGCGGACGCTACGGCACGAGCTCGTCCTCGCACCCCTACCTCGTGCAGGTGGTTCCCGTCTTGGAGATGAGCGTGCTCGACGTCAGCGTGGCGCCCGCCTGGATGGTGCAGGCCAATGGCCTCGCCGGCCTCGGCACGAGCACCCCGGACTCGACGCTGCACATCAAGAACCCCGGCGACAACGGCGCGACGGTTCGGATCGGCGGGAACGCCTCGGCGCTCGTCGACAAGATCATCCGTTTCGGGGACGGCAGCGGCGTTTGGATCGGAGAGTCCAGCGCCGCGGACGATATCCTTCGCCTCCATGCGACCACGGCCACCTACATCGACGGTGATGGCACTGCATCAGCGCCGATCCTGACCTTCGGCAGCGCCGCCGATCCGAACACCGGCCTCTTCCATCCGAGCGCCGACACGCTGGGCCTCACGGCCGGGGGCATCGAGCGGCTGCGCGCCGGGTCGATGGTCGCGATGACGTTGAGCGCCACGGCGAGCACCACCGCGCTGTGCTCCAGCTTGGCCAATGCCAGTGCGCCGTCGGCCGGCGTGCTCTACGAGATCCGCGATTGCTCGAACACGCCGGCAGCCGACTACGCCGAGAACTACCCGATGGCGGCGGACGTCGTGGCGGGCGACCTCGTCACGCTCGGCGAAATCGAGGTCACGACCACGGACGGCGACCACCTGCGGCAGCTCGTCAAGGCCACGGCGCCCTACGCACGCGGGCTCGTCGGGGTCGTGTCGGACCCGACCAAGGCCACCGACTTCAACGTGATCGGGTATAACATCCGAGAGGCGGACCACCCGCTACCGCTCGCGCTCAACGGCCGCGTGGCGGCGATCTTGTCGACCGAGAACGGCGCGATCGCGCCTGGCGATCCGATCACGGCGTCGACGGTTCCCGGGATCGGGATGAAGGCCACGGCGCCTGGTATGATCGTCGGCTTCGCGCTCGACGCTTTCAGCGCCAAGACCCCTGGGCATGTCCTGGTGTTCGTGAACCCCGGGTGGTGGGATGACGACGGCGCCAGCACGACGTGCAGTCGTTCGCGCGATGGCGCGATCACGCGGACCGAGCGCGGCATCGAGGTCACCGCAGACGTCGTAGCGATCCGCGACGACTCGCTTGCCGGGACGACCACGACGGGCACGACGAATACGACGGGCACGACGGGCCTGGCGACCGTCATGTTCGCGCACGCGCTCGGGTACGCCAAGCCCGTCGTCGCGCTCACGGTGGAGGGCGCCGAGCTCGCGTTCGTGCAGATCGCGCGCTTCATCCGCGACGCCGATGGCCGCTACACCGGCTTCGAGATCAAGTCGTTTGCGCCTTCGGGGGCCGCGCTCGGCGGGGTGACGCTCCATTACCTCGTCATCGCGAAGGAGACCGCGCCCCCGGCCGAACCGGACTGACCGCGCAGCCCGACCCGATCGCGCTGGAACTCCGCGACTAGGAAGTCGAGCACCGCGCGCACCCGCGGCGTCGCGCGCAGGTCCCGGTGGACCGTGAGCCAGAGCGCGTCGCGCGGCTCGTCGGGCATGGGGAGGTACGTCAGCTCGGGCTCGGCGTCGCCGAGGTAGCGCGGCAGGACGGCGATCCCTGCGCCGGCCTTCGCGGCCCCGACGAGCACCAAGGACAGCGGGCTCGTGAAGATCGGGCGCGTCCCGCCCGCGAGCTTCGCGAACCAGATCGTCTCGGCGTCGCCCGGTGGCCCGTTGAGGAGTGGCCGATCGACGAGCTCGCTCGGGCTGCGCAGCGGATAGCGCGCAAGGTACGAGCGTGCAGCGTAGAGGCCGTGGACCACCTCGGCGACCCGCCGCACGACCAGCGCCGCGTCCGTCGAGCGGAAGAAGCGCACCGCGATCTCGGCCTCGCGCCGCCCGAGGTCGCGGATCCTGCCGCTCGGATCCAGATCGATATGCAGCCCCGGGTGCGCGCGCGCGAAGGACGCCAGCCGCGGCGCGAGCCAGGCGATGCCAAAGCTCTCCGGCGCCGTCACTTTCACCGTGCCCACCAGCTCGCTCTGCTCCGCGCTCGCGCGACGCTCGAGCGCGGTCACGGCGTCCTCGACGCGCTGGAGCGGCGCGAGCAGCTCCTCGCCCTCGGAGGTCAAGACGAGGCCGGTCGTACTGCGCGCAAAGAGCTTGGCGCCTAGCGCGCGCTCGGCCGAAGCGATGCGCCGGCCGACGGTGGTGTGCTCCACCGCGAGCTCTTTGGCGGCGCGCAGCAGCGAACCATGGCGGGCGACGGCAACCACGAAGCGAAGATCATCCCAGTTCATAGTTGTGCATCGTTGCACATTCGCGGTGCGTTTGTGTGCATTCCTGCGGTTCGCCGCCGCAGGTACACCGGAAGGGTCTCTCAACTCGACCGGAGGTCCGTCATGCGTGGGTCCGTGCCGTTGCTTGTGTCGCTGTGTGCATCGTTCGCATTCGTCGCCTGCGATGGGGCGCTGGAGGCCGGGGTCGCCGAGGGCTCGGCATCCGCATCAAAACTCGCTGTGTCGCCACCCGTCGACGGCGCGCTGGCCGAGCGCGTCCTTGGCGACGACGACTTCCTGCCGCTCGCCGCCGCGCACCCGGTCGCCATTCCGGCCGACGCCCCGCCCTACCTGGTGAGCCGCTTCGGCCCAAGCCAGGGCGCCGCCGGCACCCACGTGAGGATCCTCACCGCCTTCGACCCGAGCGGGTGCAGCGCGAGCGGCGCCTGCGAAGTGACGATCGGCGGCAGCGCGGTCCTCGTCGCAGACGACGCGTTCCTGCTCGAGGTCGTCGTCCCCCGCGGCGCCACGACCGGTCCATTGTGCGTCACGTGGCAGGGGCGCACGGAGTGCGGCGAGGCCTTCAACGTGCTCATCGCCGCGCTCATCTACGAGAGCACCCCCGGGCAGGTCGCGGCCGGCGCGGGCGACACAACCATCGCGCTGACGGGCGACGGCTTCATGGCCGACTCCGAGGTATGGTTCGACGGGAGCTCGCTCGCCACGACGGTCCACTCGGCCTACGACCTCACGGCCGTCGTACCGGCGAGCGCGCTCGCGACCGCGGGCACCCGCGCGTTGACCGTCTACTCCCCGTCGAGCGGCCGTTGCGGCGCGCTGAGCCTGCCGCAGGACTTCGTCGTGGAGTGAGCCGCGGCGCCACCCGAGCGCGTCATTCGGGGGCGACCAGGTTCTTGTTCGCCGGGCCGTGGCATTCGTTGCAGTCCCCGACCATGTCTGCGCGCGGAGCCATCACGCGCTCGCCCGCGCCGTTGCGCATGCGCACCTCGGCGCCCGCCCAGCTGGTGGGCCCGCTCGGGAGCCAGAAGTGCCCGCCCGACGACGTGTACGTGACGAAAAAGAGGCCGCCGTTGCGTATCCCGATCTGGACGTTGCCCTGGCCGGGACCGCCCGGGGACTGTCGGACCGTGCCGGCGAAGGCCCAGGGGAGGTCACGCGCGTCGACGTCGTCGCTCCCGGTGCTGTGACAGGGCATGCAGGTCATCCCCATGTGATGACCGCTCGGGGGCATCGTCGCCGGCAGGCCATTCGGGTCGTACGTCTCGGCGCCCCAGAACGACTCCGGAACCGGGTCCGGAAGGAGCTCCGGGCTCGCGGGCGCGACCATGTCCGTCGGCATCACGCAGGGCACGCCGCTCGCCCCCGAGGCGCTCGGGACGCCGTCGGGATACGCGTCGTAGTCGTCGCAGGCCGGCACGGCGAACGCGACGCAGAGAACGGACGAGACTTCGAGCAGCTGAAGCTTCACAATCACAACGGCCTCCGTGGGCGATGAGGTGGGGTTCGCCGAGTTCGACACCTGGCCGCCGGATGCGCCGCAACGATTCGGTATGTTTCGTCGCGCGACCGCTCGCGGCCTCTCGCGCCCTCTCGCCGCCCGGCCGGTTGACCTCGTCCACCGATCGGGTCTCAACTCAGGCAGCGATCCCGGCCCGGGGAATCCCCGCGCCCCGCCCTCGCGTTCGGAGCCCGCCATGACGCGCCTCGCCCTCGCCCTCGCCGCCCTAGCCGCCCTCGCGACGCCGCTCGCGTCCGCCCGCGCCGCGGATCCCGTGGTCAAACCCGAGGCGCAGCGCCCGACGGTCGCGATCCTCTATTTCGATTACTCCGGTAAGGACGAGAGCCTCGGGGTCCTCAAGAAGGGCCTCGCCCAGATGGTCATCACCGATCTGTCGGGCCTCACCGCCGTGCGCATCGTCGAGCGCGAGCGCCTCCAGGAGATCCTCGACGAGCTCAAGCTCGGCACCTCCGCCAAGATCGACCCCGCCACCGCGGCCAAGGTCGGCAAGCTCCTCGGCGCGCGCTATATGGTGATGGGCGGCTACTTCGACCTGCTCGGCTCGCTGCGCGTCGACGCGCGCGTGGTCGAGGTCGAGACCGGCCGCATCATTCGATCGGTCGGCGCGATCGGCAAAGGCGACGACTTCCTCGAGCTCGAGCGCAAGATCGCCGTCGAGCTCGAGAAGATCCTGACGTCCGACGCCATCTCCGCGACGCCGCCGGCGCGCAGCGGACAGGTGGATCCGACCCCGCCGCCCAAGCCGGGGGCGACCCCGACCCCGCCGCCCGCGCGCCCCAAGCAACTGCGCACCAAGACGGCCCTCAAGTGGGCGCGCGCGCTGGACGCCATCGATCGCGGCAACAAGGAGGAGGCGACGGCGACCCTCACGCAGGTAGTCGCCGAGCAGCCCGACTTCGCGCTGGCCCAGGGTGAGCTCACGCGGCTCATGCGCTGAATGGGGGCGCTCTCGTCCGCGCATGTCGTCAGCGTCGCCCACGAGGACCGCGTGTTCCACGTCCTCGGGACGGCGCACGTCTCACGCGCCTCGGTGGACGAGGTCGACGCGCTCATCCGCGAAGTGCGCCCCGACAGCGTGTGCATCGAGCTGTGCGAGGCGCGTTTTGCGGCCCTGACGGATCCCGCGCGCTGGCAGAAGCTCGACATCTTCCAGGTCTTTCGCGAAGGGAAGTCCCTGTTTCTCATCGCGAATCTGGCGATGAGCGCGTACCAACGCCGGCTCGGCGCGGCGCTCGGCGTCATGCCGGGGGCCGAGCTCCTCAAGGGCGCCGAGGCCGCGAGCGCCGTCGGAGCGGAGCTGGTCCTGGCCGACCGCGACGTCCACACCACGTTGAAGCGAACCTGGGCGGCGCTCTCGAGCTGGAAGCGCGCGAAGCTCCTCGCCGCCATCCTCGCGTCGATCTTCGAGCGTCCGGCGCGGCCCGGCGAGCCCGTCATGAACGCGGCCGCGGTCGAGGCGCTCAAGGACCAGACGAACCTGGGCGCGATGATGCGCGAGCTGGCGCGTCACTTCCCGGAGATCAAGCGGCCTTTGATCGACGAGCGTGATCGCTACCTGGCCTCGCGCATCGCCGAGGCACCGGGCAAGACGGTCGTCGCGGTCGTCGGCGCGGGGCACGTCGAAGGCCTCGTGACGGCGCTGCGGGCGGAGCTGACGGGGTCGTCCGCGCCGATCGATCGCGCGGCGCTCGAGACGCTGCCGGCGCCCGGCCGCGTGCGTAAGGCGCTGCGCTGGTTCGTGCCGGCGGTGCTGGTCGCCTTCTTCTTCGTGGGCCTCGAGAACACCGAAGGCCGCGCGCTCGGCGAGATGATCGTGGCCTGGGTGCTCCCAACGTCGCTCTTCTCCGGCGCGCTGACGGCGCTGGCAGGAGGTCGCCTCGCGTCGATCGCGAGCGCGCTCGTCTGCTCGCCGCTGACGACCATCCACCCGCTCATCGCCTCGAGCATGATCGTCGGGCCCGTCGAAGCATGGGCGCGCAAGCCGACCGTCGCCGACACCGAGACGCTGCACCGCGACGTGCAGACGGTGCGCGGCTTCTTCCGCAACCCCTTCACGCGCACGCTGATCGTCGCGAGCGCCGCGGGCCTGGGGTCCGCGATCGGCGCGGCCGTCGGGCTATCCTGGGTGCTCTCGATCGCGTCCTAGGCCGCGCGTTCCGACCACCGCGGCCCCCACGATGACGACCGCCGCGCCGACGACGTGCAGGCCTGGGACCTCACCGCGCATGAGCAAGAGGATCGTCGTCGAGACGACCGGCGTGATGAACGACAGGAGGCCGATCGTCGCGGCCTCACCGCGCTTGAGCGCCGCATCCCAGAGAAAGAACGCCGCGCCGAGCGGGCCGATCCCCATGACGACCAGCAAGCCGATCTCCTGTGCGGAAAGCGCGACCGGCGGCTCGAGCAGCGCGTGGCACCCAAGCGACAAGAGCCCCGACACGAACAGCACGCTGCCGAGCGCCGTCGTCGGAACGGCCGACAGCCGCTTGGTCATGAGCGAATAGAGCGCCCACACGAGCGCACCGCCCAATGCGCAGAGGTAGCCGACCCACGCGCCCTCGCCGCTCGCGATCGCGCCTCCAGCGCCGCCGCCCGCGATCGCCAGCGCCGCACCGCCGAACCCCGCGAGCGCCGCGCCGACGTGGCGCACGCGCATCCGCACGCCGGGCAGGACGACCGGCGCGAGCACAACGATGAGCAGCGGCCAGACGTAGTTGACCAGGTTCGCCTCGACCGGCGGCGCGGTCCGCAGCGCCATGAAGAGCAGGAAGTGATACCCGAAGAGCCCCGTCACCCCGACCGCCAACGCCGGCAGCGGCGCGCGCAGCAGGCGCACGTCGAGCCGCCCGCCGCGCACGCTCATCGGCAGCGCCATGAGGCTCCCGATGAGGAGCGCCGCGCCTGTCAGGAGGAACGGTGGCACGCGCGCCAGCTCGACCCCGAGCGCCGCGACCGAGGCCCACAATGCGACGGCGCCGAGCGCGAGATAGGCTGCGCGCGCTTGGGTCCGGCTCACTCGCGCGGCCCGTGGCGACCGGTCCCGCTCGCAAAGCGCGCCGCGCCCGCCACGGCCTCGCCGGAAGCCAGCGTGCGCACGCCGTATTCGAGCTCGCGCGCGAGCGCCGCCTCGGGTCCGAGCGCGAGCCCGTCGAGCAACGACGCGCGATCATTCCGAAGGCAGGTCGCCGGAAACGCCGCGAGCGTGTGGGCGAGCGCCTCGGCCTCCGCGCGCGCCGTTCCGCTCGGCACGACGCGCGTGACGAGCCCCATCGCGAGCGCCTCGGCCGCGCCCACCGGGCGCCCCGTCAACGTCAGATCCATCGCGCGCCCGAGGCCCACGATCTGCGGCAACCGCACCGTCCCGCCATCGATCAGCGGCACGCCCCAGCGCCGACAGAAGACCCCGAAGACGGCGCCCTCCTCGGCCACCCGCAGATCGCACCACAGCGCGAGCTCGAGCCCGCCTGCGACCGCGTGCCCCGCGATCGCCGCGATGACCGGCTTGCCGAGCCGCATGCGCGTCGGCCCCAGCGGGCCGGATCCGTCGGCCGCGATACGATTCGCGCGTCCCTCGGAGATCGCCTTCAGATCGGCACCCGCCGAGAACGTCCCGCCCGCGCCGAAGAGGACCGCCACGCGCGCCTCGGCGTCGGCATCGAAGGCCGCGAACGCCGCATAAAGCGCGGCCGCGGTCGTGCGATCGATGGCGTTGCGCCGCGCGGGGCGGTCGAGGACGATGGTCCACACGCAGCCGCTCGGCTCGATGCGCACGGCCTCGCGTTCGGGTCCACCGTCGGGGTTGCCTGGGCTGTTCGGCTGGGTCATGGTCGCGGGCCTGAACCTAATACGCGATGGACCCCGCCGTCGAGGCGACCCATTGGCCTGTTTCGCAGCCGCGCGAGGTACCATGGACTTTCACGACGCCGAGATCCAAACCCTCGTTCGCCGCTACCGCACGTTCCTCGACGCGCACGTCATGCCGCTCGAGGCGGACTTCCTTGCCGGGGGCTTCGCGGCCGTCGCGCCCGCACTGGATGCGGCCCGCACGCGTGCCAAGGCCGACGGCCTCTTCGCGCCGCAGCTGCCACCCGAGCTCGGCGGCCTCGGCGCCGCGCTGCCGCTGGTCGGCGCGATCTCGCAGGTGCTCGGGCGCACCCCGCTCGGCCACTACGTCTTTCACATGCAGGCGCCCGACGTCTCGAACATGGAGCTGCTCCTGCGCGCCGCGACGCCCGCCCAGCGCGAGCGTTTCCTGCTCCCACTCACGCGCGGCGAGATCCGCAGCTGCTTCGCCATGACCGAGCCCGATAAGGCCGGCTCGAACCCACTCCAGATCGCCGCGCGCGCCGTGCGCGACGGCGACGACTGGGTCCTCACCGGCCGCAAGTGGTTCACCAGCTCCGCCGACGGCGCCGCGTTCGCGATCACCATGGCGGTCAGCGACCCCGACGCCGCGCGTCCGCACGAGCGCGCCACGTTCTTCATCGTCCCGACCGACACGCCGGGCTTCCGGCTCGAGCGCAACCTGCCCGTCATGGGGCACGCTGGAAGCGGCTGGGCGAGCCACGGCGAGGTCGTCTTCGAGGGCGTCCGGATCCCCGACACGCTGCGCGTCGGCCCCGTCGGCGCCGGCTTCGCGATGGCCCAGGAGCGCCTCGGCCCCGGCCGAATCCACCACGCGATGCGCTGGCTCGGGATCACCGAGCGCGCGCTCGAGCTGATGGTCGCGCACGCCGCCACCCGCGAGCTCGCGCCGGGCGTTCGCCTCGGCCACAAGGACACGGTCCAGGCCTGGATCGCCGACAGCTGGGTCGAGCTCGAGGCCGCCCGCGGCCTGGTCGAGCGCACCGCCCTGCGCATCGAGCGCGAGGGCCAGCGCGCCGCGCGCCTCGACATCTCGGCCATCAAGCTGCTCGTCGCGAACGTGCTCGATCGCGTTCTCGACCGCGCCATCCAGGCGCACGGTGCCCTCGGCATGACCGATCTCACGCCGCTCGCGTTCTGGTACCGCCACGAGCGCGCCGCCCGGATCTACGACGGCCCCGACGAGGTCCACCGCGCGCTGATCGGCCGCGACCTCCTCGAGCGCGCCGGCATGCCCCGCCACCCAACCCCGCCCGGGCGCTCCGGAGGCTGAGATGAGCGACCTCGACACCGAGCGACTCCGCCACTGGCTGAGTGCGAATGTCGCAGATTTCCTCGTGGGCGAGCGCTCCGCGCTCTTCGCGAACGACGCGCCGCTCGAGCTGACCGCCTTCCCCGGCGGCCACTCGAACCTGACGTATCTCCTCAAGTCCGGCGCACACACGCTGGTCCTGCGCCGTCCCCCGCAAGGCGATCTGGCCAAGGCCGCGCACGACATGGGGCGCGAGGCACGTCTTCTCACCGCGCTCGCCGGCCACGCTGGTGCCCCGCGGGTCCGCGGCCAATCGTCCGACGCCAGCATCGTCGGCGCGCCGTTCTTCGTGATGGATCACGTCCCCGGCACCATCGTTCGTCGCAAGCTGCCGCCGGAATTCACGCCCACCCCCGACGGCTTCCGCGCCCTCGGCCTCGCGACCGCGCGCGCCCTCGCCGAACTGCACCGCACCGACTGGCGCGCCCTGGGCCTCTCCGAGCTCTACCGCGGCGACGGCTACGCCGCGCGCCAGATCAAAGGTTGGGGCAGCCGCTGGGACGCCGCGCAAACCGAGCCCGTGCCCGCCATGGACGAGCTCTTCGCGGCGCTCGCGCGCGACGTCCCCGCCGACGGCCCGCCGTCGCTGGTCCACAACGACTTCAAGTTCGACAACCTCGTGCTCGACCCGTTCGACCCGGGCCGCATCGTCGGCGTCCTCGACTGGGAGCTCGCCACGATCGGCTGCCCGTGGATGGACGTCGGCACCAGCCTCGGCTACTGGGCCGAGGCCGCCGATCCCCAGGTATTCCGAGCGATTGCGGTCGTCCCTACCGATCTCCCCGGCAACCTGGACCGCGCCGCGTTTCTCGCCGCCTACGAAGCCGCGCGTGGCGCCGAGGTCCCGCGCCCCGTCTATTACTTCGCGTTCGGCCTCTTCAAGATCGCCGTCATCGCGCAGCAGATCTATCGCCGCTTCGTGCTGGGCCAGGCCTCCGACCCGCGCTTCGCGCTCCTCGGCAAGGCGGTGCTCGCCGCCGCCGAGCTCGCGGCCCGCGCCCTCGATCGCAACCGCGTCTCGCAGCTCGCCTGAGCGCCGCCGCGCGGCCGACGACTATCGTTTTTTCGGAGGCGGCGCCCGGTTCGCCACCGGCTCCGGCACCGGCACCTGCAGCTCGTCGCGCCCGTAGAACCAGAGTACGGCGTTGATGATGCGCGCGTCGTCGAAGAGGCCTTCCGCGGAATCGAGGTCGTGCCCGACACCGTCATTCTGGATGACGAAGTAGCGCACAGCGGCCTGCAGGATCCGCATGTTCTCTTCGCCGGTACGTTCGCTCACCCGCCCCAACAGGACCTGCAGCGCATCCGCGATCTTATTGCCGAGCGGCGAATTGGCGCGTCCGTTCTTGCGCGCCGCGTCCGCGATGACGCGCCGATACGACTCGACCACCGAGCTCAGCGCCTCGACCGGTATCAGGTCCTCTTGCATGAGGCGCGCAAACAGCTGCTTGGACGTCTCGGGCACACCGGCCCGCTGCAAGATAATCTGCATGAATCGCGACTCCGATAGAGCGACGGACCCCAAGCCCGAAGGTAGCCGGTCGCGCCCCCGGCGACAAGCTCACGACGACGCCGACGCAACGGCACGCGCGCCCGGCGCCAGATCCACGCGCACCGCGCACACCACCTCGGACTCGCCGTCCCGCCGACACGCAAACCCCAGCGCCACCGCATCGATCCACCAGACCCCGATCCGCAGCCGCTCCCCGAGCGACGCCTCGCGCCCATAGAAGAGGCCCGCGCGCACGACCCAGCCGTGGGCCGCGAGCTCGGGCGCGAGCGCCCCCGCGGCCGCGCCGAGCACCCGCGTGTCGTCGCAGTAATGCAACCACGTCGCGGCGTTGACGTGCAGGAACACGTCGAGATCGCGCGGCGGCACGACCACGACATGCTCGAACGCGACCTCGGCCGGGAACACGGTCGGTGGCCCCTCGGCGACGCCGAGCGCCGGAAAGACGACCTCGGGCGGCGCGATGAACGAGCGCGCAAACGCCTCGCTCGGGCCGCCCCCGCGCGCCTCGGCGATCTGCTCCGGCGCGGCCTCACTGCCCCCCACGTGCTCCGCCCGCACGCGCGCCCGAAAGCCCTCGGGCAAGCGCACCATGCGGCGCGCCGGCCCGATCCACACCCCGGTCACGCGTGCCTCGGCGACCAGCGCGCCATCGGCCACCCGCCGCGCCACGTGCGTCAGCCGCACCGTCGAACGCCCCACATCGACGATGCGCGTCTCCAGCGCGAGCGCCACCCCGAGCCCCACCCGCCGACGCACCTCGACGACCTGCTCGCGCACCACGAAGAAGTGACCCCCGTGGATCTCCGCCAGCAGCCCGAGGCGCGGGTCGCGCATCAACTCCCAGCGCATGTGCTCGAAATAACGCAGGAAAACGGGAACCCCCACGGTCCCCGTCCCGTCGATCTCGGTCCCGCGCGTGACGAGCACGTGACCAAAGACGCCCCGCTCGGTCACGGGCCAGCCTTGTCGCCCGGGTCGAGCGGACGCGACGGCTCGCGCTGATGGGCGGCCTTCCAGGCCTCGTACGGCATCCCGTAGATCCGCTCGCGCGCCGCGGCGTCCGCGAGCACCTCGCCCCGCACCTCGGCCTCGGCGCGGTACCACTTCGCCAGGCAGTTCCGACAGAAGCCGGCGAGCGTCATCAGGTCGATGCTCTGCACGTCGGTCCGCACCCGCAGGCGCTCGACCAGACGGCGGAACGTGGCGGCCTCGAGCTCGATCTGGGTGCGCTCATCCATGCCCGGGTCCTAACCCCGTTCGCGCCGCGATGGCAACCGCGGCATTGACCCCCACCGGCCGCGCCTCGATGC
>SXIE01000273.1 GCA_005772945.1 Pseudomonadota bacterium | reverse complement strand
CTGCGCCCGGGTCAGGTCAAAGCGCGCCTGCGCTTCATGGGTGTTCACCGCCGCGACCGACGAGCTCGACGTGGCCCTGGTGCGCGTGCAGGAGACGGTGCGCGTCTTGCGCCCCGGCACCAAGCCGCTCATGTCGGTCGACGACCTCGCGGGGCCACCGATCCCGGCGCGCTCGGGCACCGCCCCCGAGACGTATCTGCTGTATGACGACATCGTCATGCTCTCGGGGCTCAACGACTGGGACGGGGTCCTCATCACGCTCGAGCGCCTCCTGGTCCTCGCGCGCCTCGAGGACCACGTGAAGGAGTTCGTCGCCGCCAACGAGGTGAAGCTCCTATCGATCTACGAGAAGTTCCTCAAGGCGTTCTCGCGCGTCCCGCGGCGCCTGCCGCCGGCGCTCGAAAACCAGATGCCGCGCGCGTTCATGCGCGCCGAGAAGATCGCGCTGGTCCTGCCGTTCGTGGACGGCACAGCGACCATCACCGAGATCTTCAAGAAATCGACCTTCTCGCCGCTCGAGACGTGCAGCGTGCTCTGTCAGCTGCGGCGCTCCGGGGTCATCGAGATCTGACACCCCTTCGCCTCGATTTTCGACACGCTCGAGGGCGCGTCACGCGCGCGCCGCGGCCGCCCCCGCCGGCCCGAAGCGCGCCGCGAGCGCCGCGAACGTCTCGTCCGCAGCCGCCTCCAGCGCGGCCAGGTCGCGGTCGTTGGCGATCCAATAATCGGCCGCCGCGCGCCGAACGTCGTCGCTGGTTTGCGCTGCGATCCGCCGTCGCGCCTCCGCCTCGTCGAAGCCGTCGCGCGTCCGGAGGCGCGCCAATTGGGCCTCGGGCGGGCATCCCACGACGACCAACGCCGAGAGCCCCGCCTTGCCGCGCGTCTCCAGAATGAGCGCCGCCTCGTACACGACCCAGCGCCAGCCGGCGCGCTGCGCGTCCGCCAGAAGCTTGCCCGTGCGTGCAATGATCGCTGGATGCGTGATGAGCTCGAGCTGCCGACGTTGGGCGGGATCCGCAAAGACGCGCGCCCCGAGCGCCTTCCGATCGAGCGCCCCATCGGCCGCGACCACGTCCCGCCCGAAGGCCCGCACGACCGCTTGGTAGGCGGGCTCGCCCGGCTCGACCACCTCGCGCGCGACCCGGTCCGCGTCGACCACCAGCGCGCCGCGCGCGCGCCAACGCGCCGCCACGGTGGATTTCCCGCAGCCGATCCCGCCCGTCAAACCAACGACCGCCGTGGAGGGTGGAAGTGCCATCGCTGGCCGATACCATGCGGCTGTGGCGCGGTCACCCCACCGCGACCGGCACGATGGCCGGCACGGCTCCGGCCCCCAAAAAAAGGCGCCAGCAGGCTGCTCGGCGTGCTTGCCGGCGTCCGCGCGCCGGTGCTAGACGAGGAGGCCGATGAGCGAGCTCCCCGAGGCCACGCTGGCCAACCCCGACCTTGACCCCCACCGTGCCCCGCCGCGCCCCGTGGCGAGTGTGCCCGTGTCCGCCTCCGCAGCGGACGCGGACCATGCGGACGACGCGGACGCGCCCGACGCCAGCCACCACGGCGACCCCGTCCACATCGCCTGGCGCCTCCTCACGTCGCCGCGCACGTTCCTCGCGCTCACGGTGCTCCTCGGCGCCTTCTTCGCCTGGAGCGCGACCGTGCCGCCGCGCGCAACCCCCGCCGAGCTCTCGCGCGTCATGAGCTTCGCCGAGGCCGAGCTCGCCGGTGCGCTTGGGGTCTCGGATCCGCTCACAAGCCCGGTCTTCGTGCTCGGCCTGCTGCTCCTCGGGGTCGTCGGGGCCGGCATGCTGCTGGCGCGACGGCGCGACACCGGGCCGTTCGTCTTCCGCACGGAGGTCTTCGTGGCCGCGCCGATCGAGGTCGTGCGGAGCCGCCTTCCCAAGGGCCCGCGCCTCGGTCTCCGCCGCGAGGGCGCGATCATCGCGGGGCTCGGCGTGGTCGCGCTCCTCATCGCCCTCACGGTCGCGCGCGCGTCCGGGCTCGAGGCCCGCATTCAGCTCACCCCAGGCGATCGCGCGGGCGAGCGGACGTCGGCGAAGGTCCTCGATGGCGGGATCTACGTACCGCGCGCGTTCGCGCGGAGCCTGCGCTGTGGCGTGCCCGATCCGCTCGACCCGACGCGCGGCTATGCCTGCGAGCTTTCGGCGGCGACCTCGGCCACGGCCGAGCCGCTCACGCTCCGCGCCGGCGAGCCTGCCTCGGCCGGCGATCTGACATTCTCGCTCCAGCGTGCCACCCCGCGCTTCCTCGGGCGCGACGAGGCCGCGACCTTCGTCATGCGCCGCGGCGACGCCCCGGCGGAGATCCTCGAGCTCGGGGGTGCGCCCGTTGCCCTCCCCACGGGCGAACGGCTCCAGCTCTTCGGCGGTCCGGACGGGCCGATGGTGCTGGTCGCCGGTGGCCCCGGCCACGTGCCGTATCTCCTGGTCCCCGCGACGTCCCTTAGCGCGCCCGCTCCCCCCGACGCCAAGGCGCCGCTCGCGCTCGCGTTCGCCCCGCCCCGCGACCTCACCGTGCGCGCGACGTCCAATCCCGAGCAGCTCCTCTTCTTCGCCGGGATCGGCCTCCTCGCGCTCGGGCTGTTTCTTTTCGGCGTGTGGCCGGGCGTGCGCTTGCAACTCGAGCCGGCCGCCACGGGCACCCGCGTGATTTGTTGGAGTACCAACGATTCCGATCGCGCCGCCCGCGTGCTCGACGCCCTGCGCGGCTCGGAGACCCCATGAGCCGGCGCCCTCGCCCGCAGCCGAGCGACCGCATCGCCGCGGCGACGCCCCCGCAAAGCGCACGGGCGGCGCAGATCCAGCTTGCCGTGACCGTCGTCTTCGCGCTGCTCGGCGGCGCGCTCGGCCTCGCCAACGACCCGAGCGCCGCGCCCCCCG
>SXIE01000272.1 GCA_005772945.1 Pseudomonadota bacterium | reverse complement strand
GGCCGAGATCTCGGGCGGCGAGTAGCGCTTGTCGCCGACCTCGATGTGGGCGTCGCCGTTGGCGGCCTTCACGATGTTGTACGGAACGCGCTTACCCTCCTCGGCGACCTCTTCGTAGCGGTGGCCGATGAGGCGTTTCACCGAGTAGAGCGTGCGCGTCGGGTTCACGACGGCTTGGCGACGCGCGATCTGGCCGACCAGGACCTGCCCCTTGTCATCGAAGGCCACCACGGACGGCGTCGTACGACCGCCTTCCTCGTTCGTGATCACCTTCGGCTCGCCGCCTTCCATGATGGCGACGACCGAGTTCGTCGTTCCCAGGTCGATACCGATGATCTTGCCCATACGTGTTTTCTCTCGAGTCGGAAGTGGGAAGTGGGTTGGGTGGGCGACGCGCGTGCCCGCGGGCAATCGGTGCGTCGGCTCCATAGCGAGTTTGGGGCGCGACGGCCAGCGCGACTTGAATCGCAGGCGAGGGGCTTCCCAGGCGCCTCGCTGGCCGACGGGCCGAACCTAATGCCGTGCTCTGGGGAGTCAAGCATTCTCTGGCCCGCGACGTGCAACGCATCGAGCTGGCCGGGGGGGCGAAGCAATCGGCTCTCGGGCCCCGCGCGCCGTCTCAGTCGCGCGGCACGCCGCCCGGCGCCGGGCTCAGCACCCACGTCGCCACCTCGCCGGGCCGTAGATCGAGGCGCGTGCTGTGCGTCGTGCGGCCGGCCTCGTCGCGCCCGCTCAGCTCGATCACGCCCCAGGCCGGCAGGTCGTACGTATGCGCGGCGCCGGCCGCGAGCGCGCCCAGAGCGCGGTCGCCCGCCCTCAATCGAACCGAGGCGGCCAGGCGGTTCTCGACGACGACGGGCGCCGTTGCCGTCGGTACCGCCACGTGGACCGCGGCGTCCGCCGACACGTGGACCGAGAAGCCATGGACGCTGTGGTCGCTCGCGCGCTCGAGCTCGATACGCCGAAGACCCGCCGGCGCCGGCACGAGCACCGGGCCGCCCGAGGCCGGGATCGTCGCGACGAAGACCCCGTCGACGCGCAGCTTGAGCTCGGTGTAGGCCGCATTCTCGACGACCAGCAGGCCCATCGGCGACTCCGCGACGACGTGTCCGGCCTGGCCGTCACGCAGATCGAGCTCGTGCTCCTCGGTGCGGCGCGTGCCGACGAAGTGGAGCACGACCTTGTGCCGCCCGGGCGGGATCCGGCCGAAGCGGCCGTGGGTGCCGCCTGCGACCCGCCCGTAGGCATCCCCGTCGATGGTGACGGAGACCTCGATTGCGGCCTTGTTCTCGACCAGCAGCGACGCGAGCTCCATCGTCAGCGTCAGGCGGCGCGTGCCGTCGGGCGCGAAGGCGAGCGTGTCGGTCTGGACGTGACCCGAGCGGAGGCCTACCGACTGCACGCGGCGGACGCCGGGCGCGATGTCCGGGATGGTCAGCGCCTGATCGGGGTTCACGCTGCCGACCGCCCGGTCATCGATCGTGATGGCGACCGGCTCGGCGAGCTTGCTCCAGACCGCAAGCGACGCGGGCGCCACGCGGATCGCCCAGACCGCGCTCGGCGCGCCGGCGACCACGTCGAGGTCGCGCGCATAGCGGAACCCGGTGGCCGCGCCGATGAAGAGAGCGCGCGTCTTTCCGACCCGGGCCTTGAAGGTCGCGCTGGCCCCGGGGGCGACCTGCCCCGACTGCCCATCGAGCGCGCCGGCGGGCACGAGGGCCTCGCCGGTCTGGTTCGCGATCGCGATTTCGCCGATGACGTCGCTGGCGTCGAGGGCCGTCACCACGCCGTCCTCGAGCGTGACCTTGTGCGTGCTCGTGACGCCCGTCGTCCGTCCGACGAACGTGACGGTCCGGATTCCCACCGGCAGCCCGCCGATGACGCGCGTCGCTGCGCCCTCGACGGCCGCGCCCGGGCGCCCCTCGACGAAGACGTCGATGGTCTCGTGACGGTGGTTCGCGACAGCCAGTGACGCGGTCGCGGGCTCGATCGTCCAGGTCGCGGCCGGCACCACGTCGAAGTCGAAGCTGTCCTCGTAGCGCTGCCGATCGCGCCCGTCGAAGGCGCGCACCGCGAGCTTGCCGCGTGGCACGTTCGGCACGACGACCGTCGCGCCGCGGGCGATGGTGCCGCGGTCGGCCTCGCGTCCCGCGCCCTGGCGGGTGAAGAACCGGAGGTCGTGCGCCGTGCGATTGACGACGCGGAGCGATCCGAGGAACGGCATCGCCGTCCAGCGCGCCACGTGCCCGGGCGCGATGTCGACGCGTCCCTCGTAGCGCAGGCCGAAGCGGTCGACGGCGACGACCGCGACCGTGCCGGACGCGAGCGCCTTCGCGTGATGCGCCTCGCCGGGGTCGAGGATGATCGGCTCCGCGGGCGCCTCCCCGGCGATCGCCGTGACTGTGAGTCGATCGCCGATCCCGTTCGTGACGACGAGCTCGCCTTCGCCGTCGGCAAGCCGCCAGCGGCTCGGCGGGGCGTTCTCGGCCCCTGGGTCCGATTCTGGCGCGAGCGTGACGATCGTCTCGTAAGGGCGCCGCGATGGCTCGGACACGGCCGCGAGTACGTGCGTCCCGCTCGGCTCGCGCCCGTGCCAGGTGGCGCCGGCCGCGATGCGCTCGCGCGCGACCCCGTCCACGCTGAGTGTGACCGCCTCGGCCGTCGCGTTCTCGACGGCGATCGGCACCCCCGCGGGCACGACCCGCCAGCGATTGGGTTCGGCCGGCGAGAGCGCCAAGTGCGCGGTGACCGCGGCCGTACCGTCGTCCGGCTCGGCCCGCACGAGCACGGCGCCAGAGGGCACGTCGCGGAACGTGCGTGTCTCGCCCGCGAACACCCGCCCGAGGCGCACGCCGTCCAGCACCACGACGATCGGCCCGCGCAGCGCATCCTCGATGACCAGCGTGGCCAGCGGCGCCGGCTCGGGAAGCGGCTCGCCCACGCGCGGCACGAGCACCCACGTGGCCGTCCCGCCGCCCGGCAGCTCGAGGTCGCGCGCGTCGAGCGTCTCGCCCGCCTGCTCCGCGACGACGCGCGCCTTCCCGACAGCGAGAGCGCGGACCACGCGCCGTGCGCCTGCCGGCACCTCGGCTTCGACCCGCCCGCGCACGGTGACGCGCACCGCGAGCGGCGTGCGATTGGCGATCTCGAGTGCACTCGTTGCGTGTTCGAACGAGGTCGGCGCCGGGGCCGACGCGCATGCCGATGCGCCGAGAATGGCCAGCACGCATACGGTCGTAGGCCAGCTCGCCCCGGCGATCATCCCCTCCGCCAGCTTCACCAGGCGCCCCGTGATCACTCTTGCAGACCGGGGTCGCCCTGGTAGGTGACCGTCACGTTCTCACCCGGGTTCGGCGGATCCCCAAAGGCGATCGCCGGCAGGAGCTCGCCCGCGCCCGCGCAGTCCTCGCTGTTTTGGATGATGCGATACTGGCCCGCGCCGTCGCCTTCCGTCAGGAGCTGCACCGTGCCGTCGGCCTTGGTGCGCTCGACCCTCAGGCCGCCGACGATCTCCTTGGGTAGGCAGACCTTGTTGATGACCCGGATGATCGTGTCTGCGATGCTGTCGAGGGCCGGCCCGATGCCCTCGTTGGCGCAGATGTTTCCGAATGTGCCGTTGGGTCCGAACCCCTCCACCAATGCGCGGAAGCGAGCCCCGTAGTCCGCGATGCCGTTGGCCGACAGGCAGACGTACGACTGGTGGTAGCAGGTGCGGGGGTCGCAATCGGCGCCCGGGTTCGTCTTCGAGCAGTCCTTGGATTTGAGGAACTCCTCGCGCTCGAACGCGACCTGCACTGGGTCGGGCTCGCCGGCGTTGGGCGACCCTTGGGGAAAGACCGCGGTCGAGTCGCCGGCGATCGCCGCGACGATGACCTTGCTGGGGTCGCGCTTGAGTGCCTTGAAACGATTGACGAAATGGGCGACCGGCGTGAGCGGCCCACCCTCGTCCGTCGTCTTCATGAGCCCGCACGTCTCGTAGTCGTCCTCGCCGATCGGCGGGTTGGCGTTGTCGTCCGCCGAGCAGTCCTCCTCGTCGCTGACGAAGACGATGACGAGGTAGGCATCCGGCCGCAGGAACCGCGCCGACTGCTCGTGATTGGGACCGGTCGGATCCAAGGCGAGCAGGCCCGACTTCAGCTGCTGCTCGTACTTCAGGCACTTCTCCTGATTCACGCCGACGGTCGCCAGGCACGGGAAGAGGTTGATGTTGTCGACGCTCGCGTTCTTCTCGAGGAACTCGGGCAACGTGTCGGGGCAGGTCGACGTGTCCGGCGGGCGGACACAGCCCCAGTCGGCCTGGTTGCTGGACGGCTTCTGGCAGAAGTAAGTCGGGTCGCCAAAGAGGGTCTGGCACTCCGAATCGGTCGTGCAGCGGCGCCGGCACGACGAGTTCACGGTGCCGTTGGGGTTCTCGAGGCAGCTCGGGGTCGTGGCCGTGCGGCACGCCCACTCGCCCTCTTGCGCCTGGTTGCAAACGTCCGGGTAGAGCGTGCAATCGAGCCCGTCGCACTCGGCGTCGGTCATGCAGCGGACCTTGCGCTGCTCCTGGCAGGGCGGCGGGAAGCTCGTGGCGGCGCGCGTATTGAACTTGCCTTTGGAGCTGACGACCGTCGTCCCGTTGACCTCGCACTGGGCGTCGACGGTCGTGACCGCGAGGCGCGAGTCGAGCTCGAAGTAGTTCGCGAGCGTCTTGGTGAATTCGGTGAAGTTGCGCGTGAGGCTCAGCTGCTCCTGGCACATCGAGGCCGAGTTATCGACGACCCAGAGGAAGTCGACCTTGATGGCCTCGCCGGTGCCCGAGCCTTGCTGGACCTTGAGCGTGAAGGTCTTGTCGATGCGCGCGACCGGCGTGTGGTTGCAGCCGACGCCGGCCACGACGACGGCGACCAACGCGGCGAGCACAGGGAGTGGGGGGCGCGAACGTGAGCCTGACATAGGACCCCGATGGGCTACGAGTAGCGCCGGCATCCTACGTCAAGCTGGCGCTGCGCTCAATGGATGCGCTTGCACGCGGGGCGCGCCGAGGGGATCAGAGGCGCAGCAGCGCACCGGCGACGGCGACGCGAATGGGCTCCGACGGGTCGTCGAGCCAGCCCGCGAGGTCCTTCTCGGCGCCTTTGTGGCCGAGCGTCCCGAGCAGGAAGATGGTCCGGACGCGCACCTTCTCGTCGCCATCTTTGGCGAGCGCCTCGAGCGTGTTCACGGCCCCCGCGCGCTCCTGGGCGACGAGGCGATCGAGCGCCGCGATGCGCAGGGACGGCCGGTCCGAGGTGAGCGCCAGCATCTTGAGGATGTCGACCTGGAGCAGGCGCGAGAGGAGCTTGAGCGCCCCGAAGGCCGCGGCGCGCAGCTCGTCGCGCTCGCTCTTGAAGGCCGCCTCGAGGTGCGCGCGCGCTTGGTCGCCGTGACGCTTGACGAACGCCGTGAAGGTCGAGGGATCCAGCCACTTCAGCGCGTCGACGAAGAGCGAGAGGCGCCCCTCGGGGTCTTGATCGACGAGCGCGAAGAGCGCGATCTCGCCGATGTCCTTCAAGCGGTCGCGCGAGGCGAGCTCGAGGTCGCCCACCGCCGACGCGTCCGGCACCGTCGTCAGCGCGCGCACGGCCGCGCGGCGCACGTCCGGGTCCGCGTCCTTCACGTAGAAGCGCGCGACGCCGATGATCTCCGCGTCCTTGATGGCGACGAGCGCGCCGAGCAAGGCGAGCTTCATGTCCTTCTCGGTCTCGCGCTGCAGCGCGTCGCGCAGCACCGGGATCGACTCGCGCTGGCCGAGCTTGCCGATGGCCTCGCAGGCCGCCAGGCGGATGACGTTCGGCCCGTTGCCGAGCAGCGGATGCAGGTCGACGAGCGCCGCGTGCCCCTTGACCGTGCCGAGGAACGTGATGGCCGCCGCGCGCTGCGGGACGTCCGTGTTCTCGAGCTCGTTCTCGAGGTACGTCACGAGCTTGGGCGAGTTGGACTTGAGGTACACGCGGTACGCCTGGATCAGCTCCGCGAACGGCGTCTCGCGCTCCTTGATGATGGGCTTCATGAGCTCGTAGATGTCGCTCGATGCGATCGGTTCGAGCGCCTTCAGCGCGGCCAGGCGGCGCTCCGGATCGGGCGACTTCAGCGCCTCGACCAGCACGGCCTTGCCGGTCGCGAACCCGCGCAAAGCCAGCAGTTCCGCGGTCGGGAAGGCGAGTGTCGTATCCTTCCCCTTCAGGAGGACCTGCACGAAGCTGATGTCGCCGAGGTCGGGCGCCGCCTTGAAGCGCGCCAGCAGTGCCGTCTGCAGTGGGGCCGGGAACTTCGCGAACCCATCCTTATATAGGGGGAGCGCCGCCGGCAGCGGCAGGTTCGGCAGCTCCGCCTCGAAGGCCGCGCGCACGTCGACGACGCGCGCCTTCAGGCCCGCCCGGAACCCCGCCAGGAGCCACTCGGGCGCGTTCGTCGCGCGCTGGACGAAGGCGCGCGCGTAGCGGTCCGGCTTGGTGCATTTCGCGTCGTCGAGGCCCGAGAGGACGAGGCCGACGGCCTTCGGGACTCCGCCGGACTCGACCAGCGTCAGGACTGCCTGCTCGTCGATCATCGGGTCGCACACGCACTTCCGGATCTCGGCCTCCCAGGCCGGGTCGCGCTGCTGGCGGAGCGCCGCGATCGCTGAGGCGCGCACGCGCCATTGCGGGTCGGCCACCGCGTCCTTGATGGCGGCCATCGCCGCCTTGGGCGCGAAACCGAGGCCTTCGATCGCCATCGCGCGGACGTCGAAGTCGCCCGCTTTGGTGCCGCGCGTGAGGATCGACACCGCCTTCTCGAGGGTCGGCTTGTCGGGCCGGGCCTGGGCCGTCGATGCGAGCGAGGAAAGGGCCGCGAGGGAGAGGACCAAGAAGGGAAGTCGCAGCTGCATGGGACCTCTGGGCGGCTAGGATCGATCGGTCGGCGCTGCCGAGCGGGAGGGGACTGAACCGCTCCGAGCGAGCGCTGTCAACACCGACCTTGGGCCCTTGGCTTCCCACGGCTTTGACAAGGCCGGAGGCCGGTGCTAACGGCCCCCGAGAGCCGTCCGAACGCTTGTCCGACTTGTCCGATACAAAGGGGAGGATCAGCCCATGGAAGACACGGATATCGTCCTCGTTGGTGCCGCGCGGACCCCGATCGGTTCGTTCCAAGGTGCGCTCGCGAGCATGCCCGCGCCGAGGCTCGGCGCCACCGCCATCGCCGCGGCGCTGACGCGCAGCGGCCTTCCCAAGGACCAGTGGGGCCTCATCGACGAGGTCTTGATGGGCTGTGTGCTGCAGGCCGGGCAGGGGCAG
>SXIE01000005.1 GCA_005772945.1 Pseudomonadota bacterium | reverse complement strand
GTCGAGTTCGAGGACGCCTACCTCAACTCCTTCCGCGCGCTCGCCGCCGGAAGCTACAAACTCCAGCACGCCAACGGCGGCCCGTCCGTCGCGTTCACGGTCCAGACCGGCAAGGTCACCACCCTCAAGACCGGCAGCCTCGTCCTCACCTCGCGCTCGGTCGCGGACCTCCAAACGACCCACGACGCCGGCACGACCACGTGCGTCGAGGGCACGGGCCTCGGCCAGGTCGCCGCCGGCTCGTACGCCCTCATCGCCGGGACGTACATCGCCGACTACGGCGGCGCGACCTGCACCGCCAATGAGATCGAGGCCGCCGTCAGCGCCGGCAAAGCCACGACCGTGCAGTTCTGAAGGCGCCGCGGCGGCGCGCGCGGGGCGCGGTTGACGACAAAGGAAACGACGTTCACACTTCGCGCATGTCGCACGACTTCGTTCTCCATGCGCGCCAGCGCAACGACAAGACGGAAGCCATCCTCGACGCCGCCATTCAGCTCGCGGCCTCGAGCGGTCTCGAAGCGCTGACCTTGAGTCGCGTGGCCGCGTCGCTCGGCGTCGTGACCACCGCGCTCTACCGCTACTTCCCTTCTAAGGATGCGCTCTTGGCGGCGCTGCAACGGCGCGCCGTCGTGGCGCTGCACGCGCGCTACATGGCGTCGCTCGAGCCGCTCACGCGAACGAGCGGCGAGGCGCGCGTGGCGTCGCTCGTGCCGATCCTCGCGACCGGCCGCTTCTACGCCGCCCTGCCCGCGACCGAGCCCGAGAACTTCGGCCTCGTCGCGCGCCTGCTCGGCACGCCCGGCGTCGTCATCCCGGACGACGAGGCGATGGCCGCCATCCCGCTCGTCGCGTCGTTCCTGCAGGCGGTCGGCACGCGCGTCGAGGCGGCCGTCAAGACCGGCGCCATCGAGCCCGGCGACGCCGCGCAGCGAACGCTCACGCTCTGGGCCGCCTTCCATGGGCTCAGGCAGCTCTCGAAGCTCCAGCGGCTGACGCCGACCATGAGCACCGAGGCGCTGGTCGACACCTCGGCGCGCGCGCTGCTCCGCGGCTGGGGCGCGCAGGCCGACATGCTGGATCAGGCACAGCAGGCGCTCGCGCGGGCCGTCAAGAAGCGCACGTTCGTTCCCTGACAGCGCCCGCTCTCACGCCCGCCACCGCGCCCTCTACCTATAGAGATACGGCAAGAGGACCTCGGTCACGAACTCCGGCGGCGTCTCGCTGAGGACCAGGCCGCGCAGGATCTTCGCGGCCTCCGGATACGCCGTCGCCGCCGCGCCTTCCCAGCGGACCTGCACGCGCTTCAGCGCCGTCGACACTCCGGCGCGCAGGAACGCCAGCTCCTCGGTGAGGATCCGATCGAACGACGCCGGCGCCACGCGCCCGTGATGGACCTCAGCCCACAGCTCCCAGCGGGAGCGCTCGGTCGTCGCGAGATCGTCCATGATGCGCACGAAGACATCCTCGCCGCGCGCGCTCTTCATGGTCGCGGGCAGCGCGACGCAGCCGTTGCCGCACAGCCAATCGCAGAGGTACTGCAGCGCCTGGAAGACGTTGTAGCGGACCTCCTCCGGATCGTCGTTCGCGATGACATCGGAGGCCCCGAGCTCGGCCGCGAGCACGGCGCGCACGTAGCGCGGGTCCCGTTCATCGAGACCCGGGATGTCGGGCCCGAAGACGAACGGCAGGAGCTTGGCGAGCTCGTCCTCATCCGGCACGAGGGCCCGGACGAGGGCTTCCATTGTGAGGCCTTCACGATCTCGCCGACGCCACGCCTCGACGAGCGCGATGCCGATGCGCACGAAGTCGGGGTGCGCAACCCAGAAGCCGTCGAGCCCGCGCCCCAGCTGCGTCACGACGTCGCGCACGAAGCCGACCATGCTGACCGCGAAGGAAGCCGGGTCGTCGTCGGCGAAGAGCACGCCGTACATGCCGCCGAGCTTGAGCGCGCCGATCCGCCCGAGGTCGCGAACCAGGATCCGATGCGACTCGCGGATGTGGCGAATGACGATGTTGGGGTCGGCTTTGACGGGGATGCGGTAGTTCGGATCGTGGCGGAAGAGGCGCGCCGTGGACGCGAGAAAGTCGTGCCAACCGAGGCTCCCGCCGACGAAATACGGGCGGAGCGCGGCGGCCATCTCTTGGATCCGGAAGATGGCCCGCGGGTTCTCGAAGACGACCATGACGCGCACCGAGCCGCGCTCGTAGAGAGGATCGCGCGCCCGGACGGCGGCCTCGGTCGTGCGGATGAGGGTCGCCAGGTAGGCCGCCTCGTCTTCGTTTTCGAGCTTCGGGAAGTAGACACACAGCGCCTCGGGGCGCGCGCGGTTGAGCCACACGTGCTGGACCAGCTCGATGAGATGAAGTGGCAGCGGACTGCCGTCCAGCAACACGTGCCCGTCGGGCAAGGCCAGCCCGGCGACGCGCTTGATCGGGCGCGCGAGGCCGCTCGTGGCGAGGCGATAGACGCGACCGCTCTGGGGATCGGTGAAGGCGAGCGTGCCGTCGCAACAGGCGGCGAGGTTCTCGCTGGCCGTCAGAAGATCGCGGAGGCGCGGGGTCTTGCTGTCCTCGCTGTCGGCACCCCAGCGCGGGACCTGGCGCGAGGCGGTGACCAGCTCGGCGACCAGCGCCGGCTCGCCTGGGCGGCGCCGATGGAGCGCGTTCATCGCGTTGATCGCCATGCGCGCCGAGTCGGGCGGGCCGAAGAGCGTGACCTGCTCGCCACGGAGGTACGCAGGAACTTCGACGGGGGTCAGGTCGACGCACTTTTCGGGCAGCGGCCCGACGACGACCCTTCCGGTGGCGTCGCGCTTGCCGACGACCGTCTCGTACTCGGCGTCCTGAATGCCGCGTCCGGCCGCGCGGTTGCGCGCCGCGCAGGCGAGGGTCTCGGCGTCGATGAAGGCGCGGTCCGTCTCGCGCGCCGCGAGGACGCGCCCGAGTTCCGCGCGCACCTGACGATAGACCTCGACGACCAGCGCGAGAACCTCGGGCGACATGAGGCGCGGGAAATCGCGAACGAGCCCGGGCGCGACGCGCAGACCCGCAACGCCGGGAACCTCGTCGTAGTCGCGCGCGAGCCGCTCGAGAAGCGGCCGGGGTAGGAAGCGGAGGTAGGGCGGGAGGTCGGTGGCGTGCATCGCGTGCATCATGCCACACCCGCGCGCCCGTCCGCGACGGCTCGCGAAGAGCGCCGCGCTTGCCCGCGACGGCTCGCGAAGAGCGCCGCGCTTGCCCGCGACGCCCTACTGCGGGTGGGCCGCCGTGGGCGGGAGCATGCCGGCACGGGGATCGAAGGCGTCGCTCGTGTACGTGTCGCCCGGATCCGAATCGAAAGGACGGTCATCGACCTCGAACTCGAGCGTGACGGTGCCAGCCGGCACCCGCGCAAGGTCCCAGAACACGCGGTGCTCAGCCCCATGCGGGTCGCCGAAGTCGTCGCGCGTCACGACGCCGATGAAGCCGTAGCTGGTCGGGGCCAGCTCGACCTCGCCGCGCGTGCCGTCGGCCGCAAGCCAGTTCGCCTGCAGATCGACCGAGTCGCCCTCGAGATCCTGGACCCACAAGGTCAGCGCAGCCGTCCCGGGCTCGGCCGCTTCGACCGCCACCCAGGTCACGCGCGGACGCGCGTTGTCGATCTTCAGATCGGTGGAGCACCCCCCGAGCCCGGCCGAGAACGTGAGGCCGACGAGGGCCCGGGAGAATCGACTGTGCGCGGGGAATACGGTGTTCATGGGATCCAGCTCGGGATCGTCGGGGGAGCGCTTGACGCTCGGGGGCTCGCTTGATACGCCGATGTGCGCGTGGAGGCAAGCCTTTGGGGTGCCTCCGCGCCTCGCGACTTTCGCGGGGCGCGTGCCTACGCATATGCCACGGAGTGCCTCCATGGAAACCGATGTGATCGATGGCTACCTCGTTCGGAGTGGCCTCACCTACGATACCGTGGGCGAGGGCATGTGGGTTCTGCACGACGAGCTCGAGAACGTCGACAACATCATCGTGACGCTGTCGGCCCCGGTCCTCGTCTTCCGCGTCAAGCTGATGGAGCTGCCGAGCGACCCGGCGGCCCAGGCGGCGCTGTGCCGCTTGCTGCTGGAGCTGAACGCGACGGCGATGGTGTCGGGCGCGTATGCGATCGAGGGCAACGCGGTCATCGCGCTCGAGACATTGCAGTCCGAGAATCTCGACCTCAACGAGTTCCAAGCGGCGATCGACGGGCTCACGCTCGCGATCAGCGAACACTACGACCAGCTCAAGCAATACCACACGATGGCGCACGCCTGAGCGAGCGGGAGAAGGGACCATGGGAATCTGGGCACGTATCTCGACTCTGGTGAAGTCGAACATCAACGCGATGATCAGCAAGGCGGAGAATCCCGAGAAGATTCTCAACCAGCTCATCATCGACATGCAGGAGAACTTCCTCGAGGCGCGCAAGCAAGTTGCCGTCACCATCGCTGACGAGAAACGGCTCAAGCAGCAGTACGACGCCGAGCTCGAGAAGGCGCAGGAGTGGGAAAAGAAGGCGATGATCGCGGTGAAAGCCGGCCGCGACGACCTCGCCGGACAGGCCCTCGCGCGCAAGGCCGAGCACGACAAGATGGCCGAGGAGTGGCAGCAGCAGTGGGTCATGCAGAAGCAGGCCGCCGACCAGCTGCGCGACGCGCTCTCGCGCCTGAACGCGAAGATCCAGGAAGCCAAGCGCAAGAAGAATCTCCTCATCGCGCGGGCCAAGCGGGCCGAGGCGCAGAAGAAGATTCAGGACACAATGGCGGGCCTCGGGGACAACGGCGCCTTCGACACGTTCGCGCGCATGGAAGAGAAGGTCATGCAGCAGGAAGCCGAGGCGCAGGCCTCGGTCGAGCTGTCGGGCGAGATCGACGGCGACAAGCTGGCGGGCGAGTTCAAGTCGCTCGAGACCAGCTCGGTCGGGCAGTCCGATGCGCTGGCGGCGCTCAAGGCCAAGATGGGCGTCGCGCCCGCGCCGGTGAAGGCGGCGGCACCTGCGGCGGCTGCGCACGAATCGGTCGAGGCCGAGCTCGAGGCGCTGCTCAAGGAAGACGCATAACGGTGTGGGCGAGCCGCGCGCGGACGCTCGGGAGCCGCGCGTGACCGGGCTCGCACATGTGCACGCCGAGACGCTCGCGCAGCGCCTGTGGGCGGCCGCCGCACGCGACGGCTGGACCCACGTGTGGCCGCTCTGGGCGGATGGC
>SXIE01000271.1 GCA_005772945.1 Pseudomonadota bacterium | reverse complement strand
CGGGCGGCGCGGCAGGCACCGGAGCGCGCTTGGCTTGCGCGGGTGCGGCGGCGCGCGGAGGGCGCTCGGGGCTGCGACGGGATCGCGACACGGGCGCAGCGTCGCATCGGGCGCCCGGCCTGTCCAGCCGCCCCGCGAGCGAATTCCGGCTAGAAATCGAGCGGGCAGGTGCCGTTGATGACGACGGTGGCGTCGCCCGTGCAGGTCTCGAGCGCGGCGGTCGCCTTGGCGACGAGCGCATCGAGCGCCGCGAGGACCGCGGGGGCATCGCCCTTCCCGTAGGTGGACGTCACGGCGCCACCCTCGAACGTCAGCGTCAGATAGGCCACCGGCCCATCGGCGCACCCCGGGCAACCGTAGCGCGTCTCGAGCGATTGGCCGGCCAACGCCTCGAGGATTTGCTCGAGCTGACCCGCGGCGTCGGTCGTGAGCATTCCAACGGCGGCGTGCTGTAAGGTGCCGTCATGGCTCGTGATTTCGAGCGACAGCTCGGCCCCAGCATACGTCAATGTCGCGACGCACAGGCCCGCGCAACGACCCGCCGACCAACCGGACTCGATGAGGTTCGGGGTGCCGACGATCTCGACCGCCGACGACGCGGTGTCGGTGACCTCGTCGCTCGTCTCGGCGTCTGTCACGCTCGTCTCGATGAACTCGGTGTCGGTGGCACCCGTGTCGTTCACGACCGTCTCGAGGTCGCTCGTTTCGTTCACGACCGTCTCGAGGACGCTCGTGTCGGTCACACCCGTGTCGCCCGCCACCGTTTCGGATGCGCCCGTTTCGGATGCGCTCGTTTCGGCGACGGCCGTGTCGCCCTCGCCGGTCTCGGCGAGCGTCGCGACCGACGTGTCGCTCGCGGCGCCCGCCTCGCTCGAGCACCCGGCAAAGAGACACGCGATTGCGACGCCGATGCCGAGCACCGGCCTCGGCAAGAGACGCCACGCGCTTTGGATGAAACCGGTCATGTTGCCTCTTAGATCGAGCTGAGCAGCGACACGATCCCGAACACCAGGAAGAAGAGGGACTCGCCGGCGATCATGCCGCCACCGATGAGCGAGTTGGTGCTCATGTCCTCGGGCACGGTGTCCGCCGAACCCGCGGCGCGGCGCTTGCCCACGACCTCCCAGACCGAGGCGAAGATGCCGCCGAGCCCGAACCAAATGGTCGTCGCGATCGGCACGAAGCCGCCGAACGAGCTCGCGTACGGGCTCGCCAGGATCGTCGTGTCGAGCGCGAACTCGGCCACCTTCGCCTTGCGGCTGCTCGTCTTCCAAGTCTGATAGCGCTTGCTCTTGCGCAGGGCCTTGCGAATCGACTCGATGACGACGCCGATGGCGATCCCGATGAGCAGCGCCGTGGTCTGCACGTCCTTCTTCTGCTCTCGGTCCGCGCTGTTGAGCGCGACCCCATACGCCTTTCGCTCCTCCAGCGTCCCGAGCTTCTCCGGGATGGCCACGGGTTGCGGCTCTTCCCGTGCGGCCGCCGCCGCAAGCGCGGCACGATAGCCCTTCACCTCGGGCGACTGGGCGAGCGCCGGCGGAATCGCGGGGTACCACGGCTTGTGACGCGTGAACGCACGCGCGAAGAGCTGCGTCTCGAGGCTCGTCAGCGCCGCGCCAGCCGCGCCGGTCTGCGGCCGATCCATGAAGATCGAGAGCGCGCCGACGAACTTGTACGTCATCGACGACGGCCAGCGCCGCACCTCGGTCTTCGCCCGCTCCTTGGCCTCGAGGAACGTCTTCTTGTCCGCCTCGCTCAGCGTCTCGGCGCGAAACGCCTCCATGACACCGGCGCGCTGCGCTTCATCCTTGATATCCCCCTTGCGGGCCACGAGGACGGCGTCTACCGCCGCCCGCTCGGCATACGCGACCTTGTTTTGGGGGTCGCTCTGATCCAGGTAGAGCACCGGATTGGCCGTCATGAAGAGGCTCGCAAACGCGACGGTCAATACGGCGCCCATCGAAACACCGATCACCTGGTAGCGGAACTGGTTCACGCGGCTCGTTCCGAGACGCCAACCGGTCGAGCGGTCCTGCTGCATGTCGCCGCCGATGGACACCGCGATCAAGAGGATCGACGCGCACACCAGGCCGCCCGTCGCCGCCCCGAGACCGATCGCCGAGAGGAGAAATACGGTCATCACGAACGCCGCCGAGATCGGGTTCGAGTCGGAGATTCCGAGCGAGATGCCGTTGACCATCATGAAGACGAACACGAGCGCGATCGCGATGAGGACGTGTTCCGGCTGCTGCTCGAACACCTCCGTTCCGACGAAAAAGACGGTCGCCCCCCAAAAGAGAACCCAGGCGTACAGGCGGCGGGGCTTGACGCGCTTCCATTCTTCGTCCGGTGCGGTCGCCGCCGCGCTTCCGTCGGCCGCCTTGGCGCCCAGCTTGCGCGCGAAGTCGCGAAGCACGAGCGCGATGTCGATGATCGCGGCGCCGAGAATCGTGCCGAGCCCGATGACGAAGCCGATCTTGCGGAACTGGTCTTCGTTGTCGCCAATCCAGCCCGCGCCCTGGAAAAAGGGCACGAGGGCGTCGCCCACGAGCCCGACGATCAGCCCGGGGATGGTGATGCGCGCGCCGACGATCATGCCGGCGCCGAACGTGGAGCCCGAGAAATCGAGGAACTGCAGCGGCGTGACATAGGTCATCACGATGCCGCCGATGCCGCCGATGAGCGTCCCGATACCGAGCTTTACGATGGAGACCCTGAGCAGGAGCTTGTCGGTCAGGGCGCGCAGGATGTTGGCGACGGCGAGACCGGACGGGTACGTCAGCCGCATTTTGTCGACGAGCAGCGGCGTGTACAGCATGCCGACGCCGACCCCGAACATGCCGATACACAGGTAATAGAGGATGAGCTTCCAGGCCGGCGGCATGTCGAAGCCGAGCCACACCATCGCCTGGATGAGGACCGCCATCGCGGCCATCGAGGCCACGGACGCGGCCAGCGTCTGCATGTAGTTGGCGCCGTGCTTGCCCTCGGCGCCGTAGCCGAAGGTCACCGCGGAACCCAGGATCCCCGCGAGCACCTGACCGCCCACGAAGAACCCGATCGAGAAGTTCATGTAGGTCGCGGTGACACCACCGAGCGGACCCAGGATGAAGATCGCGATGGCGCCGAGCAGCAGGTGGTATTTCCACGAGCCCAGCGCGGGGAGCCAGCGAAAGCGGGGCTTGGCGGGATCGATCGACGACATCGGGTCCTCCGGCGCGAGCGCGGGCGCGCACGTCTCTGAGACGGGAGGGCACTTGCTACACCAGGTCGGCCACGCGGAAAAGGCCGAACTGGCGGTTCCGGGCAGGTCCAGATCGGCGAACCCGATCTAGACACCTGTCAACATCTCATTCGCGCGCGACCCATGGCGCGCACGCCCGCATCACAGGCGGATGCGCGCCTTCGGGACGCACTCGTCCCAGCTCGCGTCGTCGCCCAGGTAGTGGATGCAGTAGCTCGTGCCCTTCTGCTCCTTCAGGATGGCGTCGTACCAGTCGCCCTTCCATTCGACCTTGATCGGCTTGCGCCCCGTGTTCTTGCCGCCCATCGCCCCCTCGCCCATCACACGCGCGGGGCCGATCCACTCGTCCCACGAGGCGTCCCACCCCGGGTACGTGATGCGCATGAAGCCGTCGGAGACCGCGGTCACGACGGCGTCGTAGACGATGCCATTCCAGATGACCTGCAGCTTGGCGCCGACCGGGTGCGCCGTCATGACGAACGGCTCGCAGTCGGCGCGCGCGACCCACGTCTGCGTCTCGCGCGTGTAGCCCCAGAACGCCACCAGGAGCTCGTCGCCGCGCGCCCCGAGCACGCGCCCGACCGCCTTCCGACCGCCCGTCGGCGCCACGACGAACACCCCGCGCACGAGCGGCGGTCGCCCGTCGGCGAGCCGCTGGGTGTCGGGCTTCGCCTCGGCCACAACCCACGTCTCGGCCAGGCCGAAGCGCGCGACCCCGGCGCGCTGCTGCTCGTGCGCTCTCATTTCGTCACGCACTTCGACCGCCAGCTCGCCGAACGTCAGCGCGCCGTCATGGTCCCGATCCACCAGCGCGCGTCCGCCGAAACCGTCGAGCAGCGTCATGGTGTAGGTCCAGTTGCCGGTCGACACATTCGAGGCCTCAGCCGAGGTCAGCGCCGCCGCCTCGATCCCCCGCGCGCCGAGCGCCTTCGCGGCGTCGGCCAGCGCCCCCGAAAAGCAGCAATCGGCCAGAAGGAGCACCCGCCGGCCGCGAAACGCCTCGAGGAGCGCCGGCAAGCGACCGACCGCCAGCCCTGTCTTTTCAGCCTGGTGCGGACGAACATCGTAGCTGGCAAGCACCACCCGGCCCGCGTCCGACTTCATGCCGTGCCCGGCATAATAGAAGATGAGCGTCGCGTCCGCCGGCGCGCGCTTTGCCATGTCGAGCAGCGCCGCTTCGACCTTCTGGGTTGTCGCCGCCTGATCAAGAAGGAGGACGCGCTGGCTCGCCGGCACGCCCCGCGCCGCCAGCAGATCATAGAAGGCCTGATCGCGCCGATCCGCCTTGGCGAAGGTGGCGATCCCCTTGTCCTGCCACTCGAGCACGCCCGCGATGACGACCCAGGTCGTCTTCGGATCCCAACGCTCAGCCGCCGGACGCGCCGTCGCACGCGCTCCCGCGAGCACCACGACGAGCCCCAGCACCCACCTAGGACGCCGATCATGAAGCGAGACGCGCGGGGGAGCCGCCATTGCTCGCTGCGTCGATCGACAGCGGTTCCCCGCTGTGATCCTCTGGCACCCGACCGGGCGTTCCGGTCGGTGTTGGAGGTGTCGCATGAAGCCTT
>SXIE01000270.1 GCA_005772945.1 Pseudomonadota bacterium | reverse complement strand
GCGTCGACGAGCTCGCCAAGGACTATCAGGGCAAGCTCAAGGTCGGCAAAGTGGACACGGACCGGCACCAGCTCGTGGCGTCGCGGCTCGGGGTCAGCTCGATTCCGGCGCTCTTCGTGTTCAAGGGCGGGCAGGTGGTCGAGCGCATCGTAGGCGCCCGCCCCAAGGCCGCGCTGGTCAAGGCCGTCCAGCCCCACATGGGGTGAGTCCACAGGCTGCGCGCCCGCGTCGAACCACGCCCAGCGCTTTCAGGCGGGTTGGCGTAGATTACGGCGCGAACCTCATTGTATAGAGGGGCGGTGTTCACCGCCCTTCTCGTTTCTGCCGCCGCGGCGTTCGCTCTAGCGACCGCGCTCTTCATGCACCGCCTCATTCGGTATGAGGCCCGGCCCAGCGACCCGGCGCAGGGGGCGATGGTCGTCGGGTCGGCGCTGGTGCTGGCGGCGCTGCTGGTCGGGCTGGATGTGCTGGCCGGGCGCCACGCGTCCGCGATCGTGGTGCTGCTGTTCATGTGCATGGCGGGGTCGGGCGGGGTCTTGCTCATCTTGCGCTGGGGGGACCATCCGCTGATCGGGCCGGTCGCGGCGGCGCTGGCCTCGGTTGTGACGCTCGCGCTCGCGCTGCACGTGGCGTTCCCGTCGCCGGTCGTCACGGGCCCCGGGGCCGGGCTCATCACAGTCTTGCACGTCAGTGCAACCTTGGTGGGGTACCTCCTCTTCGCGCCGGCGTTCGTGCTGGCGAATTTGTTTGTGTCCCAATCATTTCGCATCAAGACCAAGCAGGTCTCCAACCCGCGGCTGCCGAGCCTCGTGACGATGGAGCGGCTGGCGTGGCGACTCCTGGCGGTTGGGTTCGTGCTCTACTCGCTGGGGATCGCGGGCGGGCTCGTGACGCAGGCGCAGCTCGGCAACTTGGTGCTGCGCCCGCAGCATGTCGTGGCCGGCGCCGGGTGGCTCGTGTATGCGAGCGCGCTCTACCGTCGCTGGACGTCCGGCTGGAGCGGAGTGCGTGCGGGTGTCGCGTTGATCGCCGGGTTCGTGGTCACGTCGGGTGCCGTCCTCCTCTATGTTCTCCGGTGAGCGTCGCATGCGACTCGTTGTCGTTGGTCTGAACCACAAGACCGCACCCGTCGAGACGCGCGAGGCGTTTGCAGTTCCGAGCGAGGCCGTGCAGGGCTTCGATCGACGGCTGGTCGCGGATCCGACCATCGTCGAGGCGATCGTGCTCTCTACCTGCAATCGCGTGGAGCTGTGGGCCGTCCCGGCCGGCGCCGGCGAGGCGGCTGCCGAGGCCGCGCATGCGGTGATGCTCAACGTCCTCGCGACCGAGCGCGGGCTCGATCCGGCGGCGCTGAAGCGCCACGGCTACTCCCATTCGGGCGACGCGGCCGCGCGACACTTGGTGCGCGTGTGCTCGAGCCTCGATTCGCTGGTCGTGGGCGAGGCGCAGATTCTGGCGCAGACGCGCGAGGCGTTTCAGTCGGCGCGCGAAGCGGGCACGGTCGGGCCGGTGCTCGAGCGGGTCGTGCAGGCGGCGTTTCGCGGGGCCAAGGCGGTCCGAACCGAGACGGGGATCGCCGAGGAGACGGTGTCGATCGGATCGGTCGCCGTTGAGTTGGCGCAGCGGATCTTTCCGTCGATCGGCGAGTGCTCGGTGCTCGTGGTCGGCGCCGGCAAGATGGGGCGCGTGACGGCGCGCGCGTTGGCGCGGCACGGCGTGCGCGAGGTCGTCGTCACGAACCGCAGCTTGGCGCGCGCCGAGAAGCTGGCGGCCGAGCTCGGGTGGGTGGCGCGTCCGTTCGAGGACCTCGACGATCTGCTGGTGAAGGCGGACGTCGTCCTCACGTGCACGGGCGCCGATCGGCCGGTGCTGGATCGCAAGCGCATGCGGCCCGTGATGCGACGGCGCAAGTATCGCCCGTTGTTTCTGGTCGACATCGCGGTGCCGCGCGACGTGGATCCGGCGGTCGCCGAGCTCGACCAGCTCTACCTCTACAACATCGACGATCTCGAGGCCGTGTCGCGCGAGCACCTCGCGCAGCGGCAGTCCGAGGCGGCCAAGGCCGAGCGCATCGTCGACCAAACGCTGCGCGAGATCGCGGCCACCGAGAAGGTCGGCGAGGTCGTGCCGGTCTTGAAGGCCGTGCGCGAGCATGCCGAGGAGGCCGCGCGCGCCGAGCTCGAGCGCGCGTTCCACAAGCGCCTCGTGCACCTGACGACGGAAGAACGCGAGGCGGTGCGCGAGACCGTGCAGCGCGTCGTGAACAAGTTGCTACATCCCGCGATGGCGGCGCTGCGCGACGATCGCGGCGCGCTCATCGACCTGCCGACGGCGGCGCGGCTGCTCCACGGGCTCGAGCTCGGGGGCGCGCCGGAGGGGCCGCGCGCTGGGGCCGAGTCCGGAGCGGCATTGACCACCGGTCACCAAGGGGAATCATGAAGATCCGGATCGGCACCCGCGGCAGCAAACTCGCCCTCTGGCAGGCGCATCACATCCGCGATCGCTTGCTCGCGACCGGGCGCGTCTCCGAGGTCGAACTCACGATCATCAAGACCACCGGCGACCGCATCCAGGATGTCGCGTTGGCGGCGGTCGGGGGCAAGGGCCTCTTCACCAAGGAGATCGAAGAGGCCCTCATCGACGGGGTCGTGGACGTCGGCGTCCACTCGATGAAGGACATGCCGGCGCTGCTGCCGGACGGGCTCGGGCTGCTCTCGGTTCCCGAGCGCGCGGACCCGCGGGACGCGTTCGTGGCGCGCCTGGGATCGCGCCTGCGCGGCATCGGGGATCTGCCGCTCGGGGCGGTCGTCGGCACGTCGAGCCTGCGGCGCTCGGCGCAGCTGCTCTTCGCGCGCCCCGATCTGCAGATCGTCCCGCTGCGTGGCAACGTCGACACGCGGCTGCGCAAGCTGGACGCGGCCGAGGGTGGGCTCGAGGCCATCCTGCTTGCGTGTGCCGGGCTCGCGCGGCTCGGTTGGGGCGAGCGGATCACCGCGCCGATCGCGATCGAGACGATGCTGCCTGCGGTCGGGCAGGGGGCGTTGGCGCTCGAGGCGCGGGTCGATGATGCGCAGACCGCGGAGATCGTCGCGCTCCTCGACGACGCGCGCGCGCACGTGGCGACCGACGCCGAGCGCGCTTTCATGGCGCGCCTCGAAGGCAACTGCCAGGTGCCGGTGGCGGGGCACGCGACGATCGATGCCGACGAAGCGACGTTGACGGTGCGCGGACTCGTGGCCGATCCGCTCGGAATCAAACGCGTTTCTGCGGTGATCCAGGGGCCGCTAGCGGACGCGCGCGCGCTCGGCGTGGCGCTGGCGGAGCGCCTCTTGGCCGATGGCGCCGGCGCCCTTCTCGCGGCCGGGGCATGACGGACCGGTCGCGGGCAAGCGCTTCGCGCTCTTCGCGAGATCCGTCGCGTGTGCTCGGCTTCGTGTCGCTGGTCGGCGCGGGCCCCGGGGATCCGGGGCTGCTGACGGTGCGCGGCCATCGCGCGCTCATGGAGGCCGAGGTCGTCCTCTACGATCACCTCGCGAGCCCGGCGGTGCTGGCGGCGATCGATGTCCCTTCGCAAGAGCGAATCCACGTTGGCAAAGCGGGTGGTGTCGCGTTCTCGAATCAGGAGGCGATCAACGCGCTCGTCGTTCGCCGCGCGCGCGCCGGCCAGCGCGTCGTGCGCTTGAAGGGAGGCGATCCGTTCGTGTTCGGGCGCGGCGGCGAGGAAGCGCTTGCGCTCGTCGCGGCGGGGATCCCGTTCGAGGTGATCCCCGGCATCACGTCGGCGAACGCCGCGCCGCTCGCGGCCGGGATCCCACTCACCCATCGCGGGATCGCCAGCGCCTATTTGGTCGTGACGGGCCACGCCGTCCGCAAGGGCACCCATGGCGACGCGCCGAGCGTCGACTGGGGCGCGATCGGGGCGGCCGCCAAGAGCGGCGTGACGCTCGTCATCTTGATGGGCATGACGAACGCGGGCGAGTGGTCGAGCGCGCTGCTCGCGGCCGGCGTGTCGCCTGCGACCCCGGTCGCGCTGGTGCGCTGGGGGACGCTCGCGCGCCAGACCACACGCGTGACCACGCTCGCCGCCGCCGCTTCGGAAGCCACTCAGCTGGGATCGCCGGGCGTCGCCGTCGTGGGCGCGGTCGTCAAGCTCCGCGAGCAGCTCGCGATCCTCGAGCGCCTCCCGCTCTTCGGGCAGGTGATCGGACTCACGCGCGATGCCGGCGACGAAGGGCACTTCGAGGTGCTCGAGCGACTCGGTGCGGCGCTCCATCCCATTCCGCTCACGCACCAGCGCGCGCTCGATCCGGCGCCGCTCATCCTCGCCATCCGCGCTCTCCAGGCCGCTCCGAGCGCCTACACCGATCTGGTCTTCACCTCGGCCAACGGTGTCCGCCACTTTCGCGACGCCCTCGGTGCCGCGGGCCGGGACGCGCGCGCGCTGGCGTCGCTCACGACCTGGGCCATCGGTCGCGGTACGGCGGACGCCATGCGCGAGTTCCTCTGCCTCGAGGCCGATCACATCCCGCCGCGCGCCACCGCCGAGGGGCTTGTCGAGCACGCGCGCACCCTCGTCGGTCCCGGCCACCGCTTCCTCTTCCCGGCCGCCGCGGCCGCCCGGCGCGTGCTTCCCGAGGGCCTCGCCGCGCTCGGCGCCACGGTCGACGAGGTGCCGTGCTACGAGACGATCCCGGATCCGACCGCCGCCGCCCGCATCCTCTCGGCGCTCGACGAAGGCCTGACGCTTCTCACCGTCGCGAGCCCGAGCGCCGTCGCCGCCCTCGCTGCCGCGCTCGACGCGCTCGCCCTGCCGCGCACCGTCGTGCCGCTCGCGGCGATCGGGCCGACCACGGCGCGCGCCGCTCACGAGGCCGGTTTCCGCGTGGCGATCGTCCCGACGGGCCCGATGGGCTCCAACCTCGCGGGCAGCCCGGCAACGCCCCTCCCGGGGCAGGCCGGGCCTTCGCTCGGGAGCCTCGAAGGCCTCGCGGCCG
>SXIE01000269.1 GCA_005772945.1 Pseudomonadota bacterium | reverse complement strand
CGGCGACGTCCGCGCGCCCAACGGTCCCGGCCTGGCTGGCCCCGAGCGCGCTCGCCGCCAGCTCGGCGCACTCGGCCGCTTGTCCGTTTCGTGCCAGCTCGAAGACCCGCAGATTCGCAGCGCGCGCGGCCGCGGTGGTGTCGGCCTGGGCGGTCTCGGTCGCTCCCGCCGCCACGCCCGGCAGCGTCCGGCGCGCGTCCTCGAGCAGCTGCACCAGCTGGGGCGCGGTCGCGGTCCCGAGCCAGCGCAAGACCGCGTCCTCGGTGCGCGCATCGATCACATAGAGGGTCGGCAGCGCTTGCGACGGAAAGCGCGCGAGAAACGGCGCCGCGCTCGGCTTATCGACGTCGAGCGCGAGCCACACGAAGTGGTCGGCGATCGCGGCGAGCGCCGGATCCGGGAAGACCTCGGTCTTGAGCGCCAGACACGAATGGCACCACGGCGCCCAGGTGTCGACGAAGAGCGGTTTGTTCTCCGCCTTGGCCCGCGCGAGCGCGGCGGCGTAGTCGTCCTCGATGAACGGCAAGCCAGCGGTAGGCTGGGGCGCGGCCTCGGGTGCGGCGGTCGGCGACGTCGCGCACGCGCCGAGCGCCGCGCCGACGAGGACCCCGCACAGCGCAAGCACGCGAAGCGACAGGTGTTCCGCGCTCATGGGCACTCCGCGTTGTCGTCGCCGGGAGTCCCGAGATCGCCGTCGCCGTACGCCGTCTCGCTCGCGCACCACGCCCCCCGCGCGTCGTTGAGCGTCGCGTTGCTCGCGCCGAGGTCGAGCTGCAGTGCGGTGCCGGCCTCGAGGTCCCAGCTCGCGTCCCACGCGACCGCATCGATCAGCGTATCCTTGCAGTAGAGTGCAATCGTGTCGTCCACGTTGCCGAGGCCGAACGCCCCGACCCACGCGTCCACCGCCGCGACGCCGCCGTTGTCGCCGTCGTCCAGCGCGCGCGCAAAGACGATCTTCGCGCCCACCTCGGCGAGCAGGACGTGGGCGTCGCCACTCAGCAGAAAGCGCCCGCCGTCGCCGTCGCGCAGCTCGCAGCTGTCGAGGTTCAGCGGCTCGGCCGCCAAGCTCTCGAGCTCGACCCATTCGCCGAAGAAGTCCGCGACCACACTCGGCCACGCCATGATCTCGGTGAACACGACCTCGCCGGGCGACGGGGCGCGCGCCCCGCCGACGCACCCGGTCTCGGCGCAGAGCCCGCCGAGCCCACCGCAGTCGGTCGGGTCGTCCGTGTAGCTGCAGCTGAACGTGTCAGGCGCGCCGTCCTCGCCCGCGATGATCATACATGTACCGTCGTGCAAGCGATGGTGCACCCCGTCCGCGTCGCAGGTCGGGGCGGGCGGGACATTGCACGGGTTCGGGGTGCACGCGCCGGGCTCGACGACCTCGAGCTCCAAGGCGTCGGCCGTGGCGTACCCGTCCGCGGAGCCGCCGCCGCCCATCCCGGTCGCGCGGTCGCAGTAGAGCCACGTCACGCCCCCGTCGCCGGTGGCGCGCCCGGCCACGGTGTAGGTGTCGGGGAGGTCGGGCGTCGTGAGGGACGCGATGTACTGGTCGGTGTCCCCGCTGCCGCCCCAGAAGGGGTCCGCCGTGGCCGTGACGAACTGGCTCGCGCTCCAGCCGGACGCCTGTTGGCCCGGGTCGCCGATGCCGACCTGGAGCACGACGAGCGGGTCCACGTCGGTGCCGCCGGTCCGATCGGTGACCTCGTCCTCGCGGATCTGGATGGCCACCTCGAGGCTCGCCCCAGGGAGGCTCTCGACGCGCGTGTCCGTGAAGAGCCCGCACCAATCGATAGCGCGTGCGCAGGACGGGTTCGCTTTGCCGGGCGTGCCCTTGTCGACCCACCACGACGCCGTCCACGAGGTCGTCGCCGAGCACCACGCGGTCGCGACATCGTTGGCGAGGGCGTCCGTTTGGGTGGGGTCGAGCGCGGTCGCGCGGCCGTCGGCGAGCGGGAAGCCGAGGGCGTACACCACCTCGTCGATGAGCGCGACGCCGCAGGTGATGCGGATCTCGTCGCCACTGTCGTCGAGGCGGAACTTCGTACCCCAGGCCCATCGGACGGCGACGTTCCCGTTGGCCTGCGTGTCGGCCGTGCCGCCGAACAGCACGTAGGCGCCGGGCGCGACCACCAGCGGGCTCGTCGGGGAGATGATGGCGAGATCGGTCCCGGCGTCGGACAGCGTGCAGCCCGACAGGTTGACGGCGGCCGCCGTGGTGTTGCGGAGCTCGACCCACTCGCCATTGCCGTCCGAGGAGTTGACCGGGTTCGACAGGAACTCGTCGATGACCACGTCGCCCGCCTGGGACGGGGTCGCCGCCACGTCCGCGCACGCGCCGGTCGCGCAGTGGCCGCCGAGCTCGGCGCAGTTCGTCGCGCGCTCGGCATAGGCGCAGGTGAAGCTGGGGCCCGCGCGCGTGCAGGCGCCAACCGGGTCGGTGGCGACGGCGGTGGCGCCCGTGCAGTAGGCGGCGGGCGGAGTCCGGCACGGGTTCGGGAAGCACGGGTTCGCGGCGAGCGTCAGCGTGGTCCCGCTGCAGGCGGTCCATGACGCGCCCGCGTCGAACGACACGCGGAAGCCGAAATCCCAGCTCCCGGCGTTGAAATCCGAGACGGCCAGACCCCACGCGTCGGCGTCGGGGGCGGACGGATCGAGCGCCGTGTCCATCGGCGCGGCCTCGCTCCAGGCCAGGGTTTCACCGGCGGCGGCCCACCCGACCTGGGCACGGAACCGCGGCAGGCGGTCATTGCCGGCGCTGAAGTCCGTCTCGCCCGGCACGACGAAGCGGCCCGCAATCGGGAACGCGATTCCGGCGCCGACGGTCGCGGCGGTCGGGGCGACGAGCAGGCAGTGGGTCGTCGCGAGCAGCGTGTCGCAGGCGTCGTTGGGGGCGCCCGGCGTGCCGCGCTCGTCGCGCGTGCCGTAGCGCGTGCGAGCCGCGCAGATGGCGGGGTTGGCGAGGCTGCCGTTGCGGACCAGGGCACGCCCGGCGACGAGCGGATCGCGTGCCGCATCCCAGGTGAAGGTGTCGAGGATCGTCTCGCCGCACCCGATCCGCAGCGTGCCGTTCGTGTTTGGCAGGGCAAGCGCCGGCAGCACGAGGTCGGTCGGAACGCCGGCGTTCAGGGTCTCGTCGCCCTCGCGCGCGACGACCATGCGGCCACCGATCCCGAGGCGGAGCGCATCGCCGCTTGCCGCGAGCGGATGGCGCGCCGTCTGAACCTCGAGCCAACAGCTCGCCAGATCGAGGAGCGCATCGGAGCGGTTGTCGAACTCGACCCACTCACCGATCAGATCGCTCACGGCGAACGGGTCGATCTGCACCTCGGCGATCCAGAGGTCGCCGGCGACCGGGACGCGCGCGTCGATCGACGGGGTGTCGCTCGGGCCCGCCTCGATTGTGGTCTCGGGTGGGTGGGTGGCGGTCTCGCTCTCGACCTCGTTCTCGGTCTCGGTCTCGGTCTCGTTCTCGGTCTCGGTCTCGGTCTCGTTCTCGGTCTCGTTCTCGGTCTCGGTCTCGGTCTCGGTCTCGGTCTCGGTCTCGGTCTCGGTCTCGGTCTCCGCAGCCGTCTCACCGGCGCAGGCGCCGAAGCCGACCGGCACGGCGCCGAAGCCAAGGAGGGCCATCAAAACGAACGCGTGTCGTGTCACGCCGGAGACATACCTTTGCCCAGCCCCGTCGGGCAAGGTCCACCGATCAACCGCGAATCCGTCAGTCGCGCGGCGCAACGGCCACCGCGAACTCGAGCTTCACCGAAGCTGCCGCGCACGCGCCATCGGCCGACGCGGCGACAGCGACCACACCCGAAAACACCCGGGATGCAGGGTGTAAGAGAGGTGAAAGAGCCCCGGGCGCCGAGGCGCGATAGTCATGTCGCAGGTCGCGACTCGAACGCGGCCTTCTTCCTCACCCGTCAAGGCAGTCCGTCCATGCACCTTCTGAAAGCCCTACTCGTCCCGGTTGCGCTCGTTGCCTCCGCCCCTGCGCTCATTGCGCACGCGGGGACTCCCACCTTGCTGCTCGCCGCGATCCCCGTTTCGCTGTCCGCCACCGGGGGCGACCTGCCGCCGTGGGAAGATGCGTGCCCGCTGCAAGCCCTCCCGAGCGACACGGCCTTGTGCGTCTCGTGGCTCAACGACGATGGCACCTTTGACGACGATGTCGCGAACTGCTGGAACAGCGCCCCGTGGGCGCCCGGTGTTCTCGCAGTGACCCCGACGTTCGACTACCCCATGATCGGGGAGGGCACGAGCGGCGGCTCCGACGAGTGGGCCTGCGGTCTCACGCTCGGCGCCCACGAGGTGGAGTGCTTCGGATACCCGACCGTGCTCGCCTATCCCACCGGCGAGGCCCCCTATTCGGCGCTGTCGAGCGGATCGACGGCGCGGTACGGCGTGCTCAATTCGGCGGGCCAGATCCGGATCTGGGGGAATCTAACGGGCATCTTCGGCTCGGCCGTTCCGACGGCGGCGGGATTCACCGAGCTCGGCGTCGGCCGCGACGTGGGCTGCGCGGTCGGGATCGCGGGCGGCGGCGTCACGTGCTGGGGCAACAATACCGACACGCTCGTGGTCAACGGGCTCAAGCCCGCGACTGGCACCTACACGGCCGTGGAGGTCGCGCGCTACGTAGCCGGCGCCGTACAGAACGACGGAACGCTCGATATGTGGTCGACCAACCGTGCGACCTCGGGCATGGTCGCCAAGGGCCAGCAGTTCATCGCCAACCGCCCCACGGCTGCGGCCGTCCGCTCGTTCGAGTTGGGCGAGACGGGCGAGCTCATCGGCGTGGCGTGGATGGCTGACGGTACGGCGTACATCTGGCACGACTCCACCATCGGCGTGCCCACCGCGGTGCGCAATGCGCCCGGATGGTCGACCTACGGCCGGGTGGCCGACGACTTCTACATCCCGCAGGGTCCGCTCGGCCCGATCACCTTCCGAAGCCGCCTCGAGGTCAGCGCCACCGACATTACCGCGCAGATTTGCGGCGTCGTCGAGGATGGCATGGGCCTCGTGAACAGCGCCGGCGTGCCCTACGAGTTCGGGGACGCCATTTGCTGGGGCAACAATGACGACTCCGGGCCCCGCATCGAAGCGCGGTGCACCTCGCCGCTCTGATGGGTCTCGACATCCCCGGGCCGAGGCCGCGAAACCCACGCATGGGTTCACGGGCTCGGTCCGGGCGCGCGCGCCGCATCGGGTTGGTCGAAGCGCCGACCTCCCCACCGATCCAAGATGATCGACACGAGCATGTCCGACAGCACGTTCACGGCCGAGCGGGCGCGCG
>SXIE01000268.1 GCA_005772945.1 Pseudomonadota bacterium | reverse complement strand
CCTGCGCGGCGGCCGGGATCCCGATCGCCGGCGGCCACACGATCGATTCCCTCGAGCCCATCTATGGGCTCGTCGTTCTCGGCCTCGTCCACCCGGACCACGTCAAGCGCAACGCCACCGCGCGCGCCGGCGACGTGCTCGTCCTCGGCAAGCCCCTCGGCGTCGGCGTGCTCGCCGCGGCGCTCAAGCGCGATGCGCTCGATGCCGAGGGTTACGCGCGCCTCCTCGCGACGACCACGCAGCTCAACACGCCCGGGCGCGCGCTCGCCGCGTGGCCGGACGTCCACGCGCTGACGGACGTCACGGGCTTCGGCCTCCTTGGCCACCTCTTGGAGATGGGCCGCGGATCGGAGCTCGCCGCGACGATCGATCTTGCGAAGGTCCCGCTTCTCGCAGGCGCGCGCGCGCTCGCCGACGCGGGCTTCGTTACCGGCGCCTCGGCCCGCAACTGGGCTGCCTACGGCGCCGAGGTCCTTCTCGCCGAGCACCTCACGCCGACCGATCGCGCGCTCCTCACCGACCCCCAGACCAGCGGCGGCCTCCTCGTCGCGTGCGCGCCCGAGCGCACCGCCGACGTCCTCGCGTTGTTCGCCCGCGAGGCCTTCGCCGACGCCGCCGTCATCGGCACGCTTGCCGCCCCGGCGGCCGGTGCTCCCGACGGGCCGCGCGTGTGCGTGGTTTGACCGTTGGTCGATAGCGGCCCCGTCGCGCGCCGACGCGCTTGATTCCCGGGGTTCAGCGCGTTAAGCCCTCGGCCCCGAACCGGAGTCGCGCATGGCCGAGCTCTTCGAGAAGGTCTCCTCGCAGATGGATTTCCCGGGCGACGAGGCCAAGATCCTCGCCTTCTGGAAAGCCGAGAACATCTTCCATCGCTCGCTCGCGAAGAACGCCGGCAAGCCGACCGTCGTCTTCTTCGAGGGCCCGCCGACCGCCAACGGCACGCCCCACAACGGCCACGTCCTGACGCGCGTCATCAAGGACCTCTTCCCGCGCTATAAGACGATGCGCGGCTATCACGTCCCGCGCAAAGCCGGCTGGGATACGCACGGCCTGCCGGTCGAGGTCGAGGTCGAAAAAGAGCTCGGGATCCACGGCAAGGCCGCCATCGAAGCCTACGGCGTCGAGGACTTCACCAAGAAGTGCATCGCGTCGGTCTTCCGCTACACCGACGCCTGGGAGCAGCTCACCGAGCGCATCGGCTTCTGGGTCGACCTCAGCGACGCGTACGTGACCTACCACGAGTCCTACGTGGAGTCGGTCTGGTGGGCGCTCGCCGAGCTCTTCAAGAAGGGCCTCCTCTACCGCGGGCACAAGGTCGTCTGGTGGTGGCCGCAGGGCGGCACGGCGCTCTCCGCGGCCGAGGTCGGCCTCGGCTATAAGAGCGTCGACGACCCGTCGGTGCTCGTCCGCTTTCCGATTACGGAGCATCAGGGCGCGGCCTTCTTGGCTTGGACGACGACCCCCTGGACCCTGCCGTCCAACTGCGCGCTCGCGGTTCATCCCGACGTTCGCTATGCCTTCGTTGAACAAGGCGACGAGACCCTGATCGTCGCGGAGCCGCTCATCAAGAGCGTCTTCGGCGACGCTCCGCACACCATCACCAAGACCGTGCTCGGCGCCGAGCTCGTCGGCCTGCACTACGCCTCGCCGTTCCCCTACGTGACCCCCGAAAACGGCAAAGCCTGGGTCGTCATCCCGGCCGACTTCGTCACGACCGACACCGGCTCGGGCATCGTCCATATCGCGCCCGCCTTCGGCACCGACGACTTCAACGCCTGCAAGCAGCACGGCGTCGGCTTCCTCCAGCTCGTCAAGCCCGACGGCACGTTCGACGCGCGCGTAGCAGGGCCGATCGGCGACTTCGCGGGCCGCTTCTGCAAGGACGCCGACCGCGACATCATCCGCAACCTGAAGCATCGCGGGCTCCTCTTCAAAGAGGAGGTCGTGCGCCACGACTATCCTTTCTGTTGGCGCGCCGACAGCGATCCCCTCATCCAATACGCGCGCCCCGCGTGGTTCATCCGCACGACCGAGGTGACGCCGGCCGCGCTCGCGAACAACCAGACGATCAACTGGATCCCCGAGCACATCCGCGACGGGCGCTTCGGCGACTGGCTCAAGAACAACGTGGATTGGGCCCTCTCGCGTGAGCGCTACTGGGGTACGCCGCTGCCGCTCTGGACCTGCGCGAGCTGCGCCAAGGTCGACGTTTTCGCCTCGGTGCAAGAGATCCTCGCGCGCAATCCGGCCGCCTTCGATGCCTTCGACAAAGCACGCGCGGCCGATCCCTCGCTGTCCCCGCATCTGCGCGTCCACAAGCCCTGGGTCGACGACGTGACGGTCCCCTGCGCCGCGTGCGCCGGTACGATGCGCCGCGCGACCGAGGTGATCGACTGCTGGTTCGACTCGGGCTGCATGCCGTTTGCGCAATGGGGCTGGCCCCATAAAGGCCACGCCGAATTTGCGCAGGCGTTCCCGGCCGACTTCATCAGCGAGGCCATCGATCAGACGCGCGGCTGGTTCTACTCGCTGCTCATGATCTCGACCCTGCTCTTCCGCGACACCACGCGGGCGCCGCACCCCTTCAAGACCTGCATCGTCCTTGGCCACGTGACCGACACCAAGGGCAAGAAGGAATCGAAGTCGAAGGGCAACTACACGCCGCCCGACAAGATCCTGAACACCGACGGCGCCGACGCGATGCGCTGGTATTTCTACGCGTCGAACCCGCCCTGGAACAACACGCGCTATAGCCCCGAGGCCGTGCGCCTCGGGCAGCAGGAGTTCCTGGTCAAGCTGCGCAACGTCTATTCGTTCTTCACGATCTACGCGAACATCGACGGCTTCGACCCGCGCCCCGGGTCGGGCTCGCCGCGCCGCCCCGTCTCCGAGCGCCCGCTGCTCGACCGCTGGATGACGACCGAGTTCCACCAGGCGCTCCGCGACGTCACCGCGTTCATGGACGACTACAAACTCTATGACGCGGCCCAGCGCATCATCACGCTGACCGACGGGCTCTCGAACTGGTACGTGCGCCGCTCGCGCGACCGCTTCTGGTCGGCCTCCGACGCTGGACCCGACGTCGTGCAAGCCAAGTGGGACGCGTATCACACGCTTCATGAAACGCTGGTCGGCATCACGCTCATGGCGGCGCCGTTCGTGCCGTTCATCGCCGACACGCTCTGGCAGAACTTGGTGCGCCGCCCGAACCCGGACGCGCCGCCGAGTGTCCACCTCGCCGAGTGGCCGGCGTACGACCCGGCGTTCATCGACGAGTCGTTGTCGAGCGACATGCAGGCCGTGCGCGAGCTCGTCGCGGTCGGGCTACAGGCGCGCAACGCGAATCGCCTGAAGGTGCGGCAGCCGCTCGCGCGCGCGACGTTCGTGCCGGCGGTGCCCGAGCTCGCGGCGCGCGTCCGTCCGTACCTCGCGATCCTCGAGGACGAGCTCAACGTGCGCGAGTGCGTCATCGACACGCATCGCACGATCCAGCGCACGCACAAGCCGCTCTTTCCGGCGTTCAAGGACGCGACGATGCCCCACACGGGCGCGTATCAGGCGGCCCTCAAGGCCCTCGACTCGAACGCGCTCTACGCGGCGATGCACCAGGGAGCAGGGACGTATGCGCTTGCCGCGACCTCTCCGAGCGGGCCGCTGCCCGAGCTCGCGCTGACCGACGCGCTCGTCTATTTCGAGCCGGTCCTGGACAAGTCGAAGAAGAACCTGGCCACCGCGGTCGCGCAGATCGGGCTCATCGAGCTCGACACCCAGCTCACGCCCGAGCTCGTCGGAGCCGGCCGCGCGCGCGACGTGCTCAAGCTCATCCAGGATTGGCGTAAGGACGCGAACCTCGCCTACACCGCGCGGATCAAGGTCGCGATCGGCGGCGATCCGGCGCTGGTCGAGGCGTGCCGCGTATACGCACAGTTCCTCGCCGCGGAGTCGCTCGCCGAGGCGATCGGGTTCGACGCCGACGCGCCCGACCTGGTCGGGGCCGAGGTGCGCGAGGCGGACGTGGACGGGCTCGCGATCCGGCTCGCGCTCGCGGTGCGCTGACCGCTGCGCCGATCGGGCGCTCGCGGGTTCCACGCCTATTAGAGGTACGGATTCGTCTTGAGGTCGCTGACGCGCTCGAACGCCAACGGCAGCGCGCTCGTCCGCGCTGCGCGGGGCCGCGCGGCAAGGGGGTGATACGGGTTGGTCTTGAGCTCGGAGACCTTGCTGGGCTCGGCGACCGGCACGGCGCGCGGCAGCGCCGGGCTCGCCTCGAAGAGCAGCGCCGGCAACCCGAGCGGGATCTCGAACGGCGCGAGTCCCGGGGCCGACGTAAGACGCTCGACCGGGAGGCTCGCGTGCGCGGTCACGACGGCCACGAAGGACGCCGCGATCCCCGCGACGATTGCGGCCCACGCCGAACGCCGGCGCGGCGCCCGACGCGATATGGGGCGGCCGACCGCCGGACGCAGCGTCTGCCGGTCCCACTGGCGGCTTCCCCGCGCCACGAGGCCTTCGCCCTGGACCCGTGCTGGTGCGATGCGCCAGCACTCCGTCGTGGGCGAAGGCCACGAAGGAGCGTGCGAAGCACGTGCGCGCGGCGGCCGGATGTCTTCCACGTTCATGCGGCGAGTCTAGTGACCACCTCGCCGCAGTTCCAGCCTGGGGCGCCGACTTTCTTGGATCGCCTTGGATCGCCTCCGGGTTTGACCTCGCGCGCCGCATCTGGCAGACGCCGGAGCGGGGAGCCGCAGCGGGCCGCGGCCCGTGAGGGGTGATCATGACCCAGACCTTCGTTCAGCTGCAGACCTCGTTCGTCGAGGAGGCTCTCGCCCCCCAGGGCGCATCTCAGCCCGGATCGCCGGCAGCGCGCGCGCCCCACGAGCGCGACCCCGAGCTGCCAAAGGACTACAAGCTCCATCGGCGCTTCGATCGGATCGGGCGCCTCGTCGGCGACCGCGGCATGTCGCGCCTCGAGCGCGCGCACGTCATCGTCTTCGGCGTCGGCGGCGTCGGGAGCTTCACCGCCGAGGCTCTCGTGCGCTCGGGGGT
>SXIE01000267.1 GCA_005772945.1 Pseudomonadota bacterium | reverse complement strand
GGAGCTTCACCGGCCTGGCCGCGGACGCACCCGGCGTCGCCTTCTTCGCCTTCTTGGCCGGCGCCCGATTCGCCGCGACCGCCGCCCTCACGAGCGCCTTGAACGCGTCCGCGTCGAGCTCGCCCCCCGCGCGGATATCGATCGCCCGGCGCGCGCTCCCCTCCAGACTGGCATTGAAGAGGCGCGACGGGTCCGGCAGCGCCGCCCCCCGAGCGAACGTGAGCTTCACGACCTGCGCGTACGCCTCGCCGGTGCAGACGATCCCGTCGCGCGACCAGACCGGCGTGCCCTTCCACTTCCACTCCTCGGTCAGCGCGGGGTCGGCCTCCAGAACCAACGCGCGCACGCGCGCGAGGGCCTCCCCGCGCCATCCCCCCAGGTCGCGGATGCGCTGGTCGATGAGCTCGGAGGCAGGTCTCGTCGTCGCTGGCTCGCCGTTCCTGGACTTCATCTCGGCCTCTCTGAAGCCGGCGGCTCAGCACCCGCGGGCATCACCACATGGACTGCGATCGGCACTCGTGCGGTCGTCGCGGCGTTGCTGCTCGTCGCGACCCTGCCATTCGAGTGCCCCAGATTGTCGTTGACCAGACAGAGCAGCGTCCCGTCCGCCTCCGGCGCGCACCCCGCTGCATCCTGTCCGTACCCACCATCGGGCCTCAGCGGCACGGCGTCGCTCCAGGTCACGCCGTCGCGAGACGCCAACAACACTGCCTGATCGCGGATCGCGCTCGAGGCGCGCGTGGCCATGACGACGAGGCGGCCGTCCGCCATGCGTTCGAGCCGCGCCTCGCGCCAGTCACCCCCGCCGAGCGGCACGTCCGTGTGGGTCGCCGCCCCGTCGCGGGCGCGCGCGCGAAAAAGATCCGCCGAGCACACGACCGCGCCCTGATAGCGCGGCAAGCCATCGGCTGGCGACGTCGACTGCGTCAGGCGCAGGAGGCAGACCGCCCCCGACGGCGTCGCAGCCGGGTGCCGCACGTCGATTCCCTCGGGCGCCAGCGAGCCGGCCGTGCGCGTCCCGTCGACGAGCCCGCTCGCCTCATAGCGCTGGACGATGAGCCACGGCGTCCGCGCGCTGGCTCTGGCCACGAGGTAGGCCGAAGAGCCCGCCGCCGTCAGGCCGACGTCCGCCTGCGTCAGCCCGAATGGAAGCGTGCCGAGCCCGACCTCCGGCGCCGGTGCGAGCGTGCCGCCGGTCGCCCGGAACAGCCTTCGGTCCTGGCTGAGCGCCCACACGGCCCCGTCGTCGGCCACTGCGAGGTCCACGAGCGGCGTCGTGGACTGGCAGAGCTGGAACGTCTCCCAACCCGCGTCTCCGAGCCGCCGGACGGCCGGATAGTTGGTGGGCCCCGTGAGGTAGACCTCGGTGCCGCGCGCCACGAGCGTGGGCGGCAGCGTGACACCGGCGAGCGTCTCCTCCGGGCCCCACGCCGCATCGCGACTGCCCGCGACGCGAAGTCCGAACCAGGTGCCGCCGGACTCCGTGTGAGCGACCGCCGCGATCCGTCGTCCGTCCGGCAAGGTGACCGGCGCGGCGATGGCCCGCGTCGTTCCAGCCGCCACGAGCGCTCGCCCGGGCCCTGCAACCGCGTCGGAGCCTTCGACGTCCGTCGGCCGAGCACGCGCGAAGCTCGCGTAGTGGACGCCGTCGTCGCGCATATGCACGGCATGGAATCGGTCGGGACCGGCGACGACGGCGCCGACCGGCGCCGTGGCGAGGGTGACGGCCGGCGCGTCCGAGTTTTCGTCGGCGGGCGGGATCCAGGCCCCCAGCGCGTCGACGAGCTGATTTCCGTCGGGGAGCATCATCGCCATCGGATCCAGCGCGGCGCGCCCGAGCCAGGTGCTGCCGTCGGCTGCCGCGACGCCGCGGATCCAGTTCGAGCCCGAGTCCGCGCGCGCCCCGGGCATTACGTAGAACCGGTCGGAGTTCACGGGGCCCACGGGAACAGGCGCGCCGGGAACGGAGGCCTGCCAGCTCGCGATGGTGCCTACGCGCGAGAGCCACGCCCACACGTCGACCCCGCCGGGGGCGCGCGGGTCGTGCGGCAGCAACGCGAATGCGCCGGGTGTGTCATCGTAGGGGTTCGCGCCCGGGCGTGGGAAGATCGCCTGCCGCGTCCACTCCCCGGAGGGATCGCGCGCCCAGCGGGCGACCGTGTGATCCGCATCGAAGACGACCACGTGCGGCGCCCTGGGGGCTGCGGCGCCCGCCTCGGGCATCACGAGCCAAAGCGCTTCGGGCGCCACGCGCGCGAGCGGGTCGCGGCACGAGATCTTCGGCTGTCCCGGCTCGGCCTCGACGGCACGCACGTCGAAGTCCTCGACACGTGCGACACCGGCAATCACGCGGGCAATCCGGAAGCGCCGCTCGACCTCCGCCGCCTCGGGCCCGCCGCCGACATGGTCCGCGCCAAAGGACGTAGGCCACCCACGCCCCGCCATCGGGGTCGTCGGGGGCCGCCGCCGTGAAGCCGAGGAGTGGACGTCCCGGCGACGTCTCGGCGTTGGGGGCAGTCTCGGTGAAGGACGCGGGGATCAGATCGTGGGGATCGCGGCGGGCCGGCAGCGCGGTGGTGCGCCAGACCCCGGGCGCGGTGCGCTCGGCGAGGACCCACGACGAGCGCTGGAACGCCAGGTAGGCGGTGAAGAGCGTGCCGTCCGCAGCCGAGGTGACGTGCGCATAGGCTGCCACATCGCTCGCCGCACTCGCGCGCTCGTGCCCGAAACCGCTGCCGGACCACGCGCCGATCCACGCCTCGGGGCTGACGCGCGGATCCGCGTGGGCCACCGCGGGCCAGCCGTCCAAACCGACGACGAGCGCGCCCTCGCGCTGGGTCCAGCCGAGATCGAACGGAGGGACGGAGCGCGCGGACGCGCCCGGGAGCCGCACATCCCCCAAGGGTGGGGCGCCCAGGGCGGCGACCGCGACCGTCACCTCGAGCGTCGCGTCGAGCGCGCCGGCGGTTGCGCGAATCGAGGTTCGGCCAGTAGGGAGCGCGGTGATGGCGCCGTGGGCGTCGACCGCGGCGATGCCCGGATCGGCGGCTTCATAAGCGAGCGGCTGGGTGGCGACGACGCGCGACGCGGGGCTGCTGCGCGCGGGCGAATCGAGGGGCGCGGTGGCGCTGGCCTGGACGACGCGCGTCTCGCCGACGGCCATCGAGACGGCCGGGCTCGGGAACGCGAGGCTCGTCGCGTGGCCGCCCCAGGCGTCGATCGTCACCGATCCGCTGCTGGCGACCGTGCAATGCAAGTGGGGCGTCCAGTCGTTGCCGGTGCAGGTCGCGACGCGGCCCGAAACAAGGAGGACGGCAGGCGCGCTCGGGACGACGGTAAGGATCTCGCGACCCGGAGCGGGCGAGCGCCGCGTCCCGGCGATCGACCAGTCGATGGTGTACGTGGTGAGCGGTTGGCCGTTCGCGTCGGTCAATGCGACCTCGATGTCGACCGCTTCACCGACCTCGACGAGGACGCTGGTGCCCTCGGCGCCTGACGCGGTGCGGGCGATCGGACCGACGACGCGAAACGGTGCCGGGTAGGGGACGGCGGACCAATCGCCGCGCTCAGAGTCGTCGGCACACGCGGCGAGCAGGAGGAGGAGCGCGGCGACCGAAGCGCCAAAGGGGCGTGGGGCAGGCATGGGCGATCGAGCATAGGCGGGTCGCGGACCGATTCCAAGCGGCGGCGCGCCGGTACTTGACGCAGCCGGGGGCGGACCCGGACTCGCATTCGGCTCAGATGCCGCCCGGCACCTCGAAGACCACGCGCTGGGCCTCGGCGCGCGCGACGGCCTCCAGGAACGCCCGGAAAGCCGCGTACTGCGACGGCTCGACGCGCGACGCCCGCAGCTCCCAGTGGGAGGTCACGACGAGCTCCGCCCCGTCCATCGACGCTTTGATCGCGAACGTCCCAAACGGCGTGTCCAGCGCGACGGGCGCCGGCAGCGCCACGACGCTGGCCCCGGCTGGGAGGGTGTAGCGGTCCTCGGCGTCCTCGCGCTCGAGCTGCTCGGGCACAAGCGGCTGTCGTCGCGCCGCCAGTGGCGCCAATTCCTGCAAGCGCCGCCCGGGATCGATGTCCAGCGGCAGCTCGAGGCGTGCGCCCGAGCGCTGCGCGAGCTTCGGGAAGCGCGCCCTGACGGCGATCGTGATCGGCACGCCGATCGCGTCGAACCCGCGGTAGCGCGCCTCGATCAACTCGGCCCCCGGATGCTGCGCCGCCAGGACCTGCCCGAGGATCCGATCGCGGCCGGTCTCGTCCGCGAGACGCGAGCGCAGCCGCGCGGCACCGGAGCCGCGGATCACCTCGGCGAACCCGCCCTCGGCGTCGCCGCTTGGCGTGATCGTGAAGTGCCCCGTGGCCGTCGAGGCGTTCTCTGCCGGGGACTGGAACGGGATCGTCGTGAGCGTCGGCGGGCCGTCCCCATAGAGGTCGACGCGCAGCACCTGCGCGCCCTGGTCGAGGTCGGGCAGCTCGCCCAGCCCGGCCAGCTCGGCCGTTCCATCGAGGTAAGTGTCGAGCTCGGGGACGTAGGCGATCGCGTGGTTGAACGTCCAGAGCGTGGCCGGGCTCTTGGCCGCGTCGAGCGCGCCGAGGTCGCGCGTGCGGACCAGCGTGAGCTCGGCCGGGACCCCGACGACCCGAAACAGCGCGACCAGGAGCGACGCCTTGTCCTTGCAGTCGCCATAGCCGCGCTTGACGATCTCGGCGAGCTTGTACGGCTTGAAGCCGTGGATGCCGAACTCGATGCCGACGTAGCGCGTGTTCTTCACGACCCACGCATGGATGCGCGCTACCTTGGTCCGTATATCCGGGGCGCCGCGCACGAGGTTCTCGGCCAGCGCTTGGAGGTCCGCCGGCACATCGAGCTGGGCGCGCACCAGCGTCCGATACCAGCGCGCCAGCGCGCCCCAATCGACGAACGTCGCGACGTTGATCCACGCGCCGATGTCGCCGTATCCGGGCATCGCCGGCTCGATCGCGATCGCCGCGAGCGCGTCCACCTGCCACGCCAGACGCTGGAGCCCGTCCGCTCCCGGGGTTGCGACGCCCTGCGGGAGGCCCTGCGCGTGGTGAAAAAGCGTGCGCCCGGCCGGCGCGTCGATCGTCACCGAGACGTCGTATTTCGGGAACTCGCCCGCCAGCGGCAGGAACACGCCGAAGAAGTCGCCGAAGATGTTGCGCTGCCCGATCTCGTCCTTGCGCGTCTGGATATGGACGACGTCCCCGATCTCGAGTGGCGGAAGCGTGACGACCTTGTAGGCGTCGAGCGTGTAGACGCCGCCGCTTTTGCCGTCCTGACGGTTCTCGCGGATCCCGATCGGCCGCAGCCGGCTGCCGTCCTTGCGGAGCACCTCGGCCTCGAGGATCTCCATCCTGTCCTCGCCGGGCGTGAACGCGAACGGCCACTCGACGAGGCGCTCGGTCGCGCGCTTGGCGTCGATGCGAATCGCGATCTGATGCGTGCGCGAGCCGAGTCCGCTCGCGAAGACCTCGATGCGCGTGCGGTCGACCAGGTAGACGGCGCCCTCGGGCGCGGGTGGGCGCACCTTGGCCGCCGCGAGGATCGCCTCGCGCGTGCGCACGTCGGGGTCGCGCGCGCTCGTGTCGGCGAGCAGCGTGCGCCGATAGGCCGCCAGGTCCTGGTTCTGCGGCGCCAGCGCCAGCGCGCGATCGAAGGCCTCGATGGCGTTGCCGCGGTCGCCGGCCAGGAGATGCAGACGCCCGAGCGTCTCCTCGAGCGCCGGGTTCGCAGGGTGCCGCGCGCGCGCCGTGCCGAGCAGCGCGATGGCCCCGGGGACGTCCGACTCCGCGAGCGCGCGCGCCCGCAGCAACGTCAGCTGCACGTCGTACGGCCGCAGCAGCGCCGCTTCG
>SXIE01000266.1 GCA_005772945.1 Pseudomonadota bacterium | reverse complement strand
TCTCACCAGCGACGCGCCGGCTGCGGCTGCGGCGCCGCCCGGCGTCGAGGTCGTCCGCGTGAGCGGCGAGCCGCGTGCCCTGATGGCCGCCCACGGCGCGCTCACCGCGTTCACCTTGGTGCGTGACCGCGACCCCGCCGCGCTCGACGCCCTTCGCGCGCGCTTCCAGAGCGTCCTGGCGGGCGGCGGCGCGCTCGGCGACGACCCAACCTACCGCGCTGCGCTGCGCGGTCGCGCCGGTCCCGGGGTCCACGTCTTCATCGGCGCGCGCGGCTTGGACGCCCTCGGCGACCTGCCCTTCGCGAGTCGGCGCGAGCGCCGTGAGCTGCGCGACGTGCTCGGGAAGCAGGCGGCGGCGATCGGGGTGCGCGTCGATCCCGAGGGCGTCGTCGTGCGCGTCGTGCCGCAGCCGGGCGTCCGCGAGGCCGTCGAGGCCGGCTACCGCGGCACGGACGACCCGCCCGACCTCGGACAGTTCGTGCCCGCCAAGGGCTGGGTCGCCGGGCGCCTCAGCATCGATCTCGCGCATGGCCTGCCGCAGCTGATGGGGCTCATGGCCGTCGGCGACAACATGCTGCAGTCGCTGCTGAGCCGCGATGGCCTGTCGTTCGGCGAGTTGACCGAGGCGCTCTCGGGCGACGTCGGCGTCGCCGTCGATCTGGAGAGCATCCTTCGGCGCTTCGACGGGTACGCGGGCGATGCGGGCCCGAGCTACGTCGGCATGATCGGCGTGCGCGACGAGTCCAGCGCCGACGCGCTCGTGGCCAAGCTGGGCGCGCTCATGCTCGACCGGGCGCGCGGGGCGCGCCGCGTGATGACCACCATCGCCGACCTTCCCGCGGTCGTGTTCCAGCTCGGCGACACGAGCATCGTCGTCGTGCGCCGCGGCAAGGTCATCCTCGTCGCGCCCAGCGAAATGGCGGCCCAGCAGGCCCTCACGCGCGACCCGAGCCTGGCCGGGACGGACGCCGGCAAGGTCCTGCGCAAGCGGAACGCCATCGCCATCGCGGCCGAGCTCTCGCCGCTCACGGCGTTTGTCGATCGGCTCATGCGTCGCGATGCGGACGAGGACCGTTTCGCGCTCCTATCGGCCTTCATGTCGTTCACGTATCTGCCCGCGTGGAAAGCGTTTCGCGATGAACCGGTGGTGACGCTCGAGGTCGGCTGGGACGACGACGCCGCGGTCTTCGACCTGCGCGGCGGAGGCCTCGTCTATGGCTATCTCGCGACGGCGATCGGCGGCGCGTCCCAGTGGGTCGGTATCCTCACCTCGGCTGCCGCGCACAGGCGCGAGGTGCCGGTCGCGGCCAGCGGGGACCTCGTCGGCGCCCCGTCGTGCGCACGTTACCTGGCCGGCCTGCGCGCGTGCATGGCGGCGATCTCCGAGGACAAGCGCAGCGCGCTCGCCGGCGGACTCGCGCAGACCGAGGAGGCGTGGAAATCGATCACCGACAAGAGCGTGCTCGACGCCGGCTGCAAGAGCGCGCTCGATGCCGCCAAGGACGGCATGGCGAAGATCTGCCCCGCCGTGACGTGGGACTGACTGTGAGTTAGGCGTCGGCTCGGCAGGGCAGGCGCGGCGCGCGACGAGCTCAGGTACATCCATACCTTGTTGCATCGCGCAGCGACGCCTACCGTCGGCGCACTCCGTCGACCCAGTCTCCGTCACGTTCCGACGGGGGCTCGTTTGCGTCGCGGTGAGGATTCACCATGACTTCGCTATTCCTGCGCGCCCTGCGCCGCGTCGTTGCGTCGTGCCTTCTCATCGGCCTGGGATTGGTGGCCACGAGGCCACGCGCGGCGCACGCGCTCTGGAAAGACTCGCTCTTCTGCGAGGCCGCCGGGGTCTTCTCGTTCATGTACCAGGAATGCGGCGAAGGCGGTGGCGGCGGCTTCGGCGACGGCTCGGACCTGTCGTCCCTCACCAACCCCCGGCTCGACTGGTTTGGCGACACGACCCTCCCCAACAGTGATCCGGTGCTGGGAAGCGGCCACCTGCGCTACAGCGTACCGCTTCTGTCGCTGAAGGCGCCCGCGCTCGATTTCGCCATGACGGCGACCTACAACTCGGCGATCTCCAATCGCGTCGGGATCATCGGACGGGGCTGGGACTACTCGTTCAACCAACGCCTGCTCTATGATCCTGCGCGCTGCGACGAGTCCCGGGTGTTCTTCAATACGGGCACCGCCTCGACGCTCGCGTTCGTCCGAAGCGGCGGCCCGCGAGCCACCCAAGAGGGGCTCGATGCATACAGCATCACGACGTATCTACCCGAGGTGGAGGGCACCGGGTTCGTGCTCGAGAAGCGCGAGCTTCGCAACATCGATGACTACCGAACGGAGTGGCGCCTCACGGACGCTACGTCGGTCATCCGAACGTTCGACGACGAGCACGGCTACCTGACGCGGGTCGTCCATCCGAGCGGCCAAGCGATCACGCTGAACTGGAAGCCCGTCTCCGGACCGATCGATCCACAGGCAGAATACGCGGCAACCTTCGAGATCGAGACCATCGAGGACACGGCCCACCGGCGCTACTACTTCAACTACTACGATCCAAAGAACGACCCCCCGGGCGTCGTCTCGATCATCGCCAAGGGCGGCCAGCCGGGCGGGAGCTTCCTGCAGTGCGTGAGCGCGGCGCCGGACCCGTCGTGCTTCGATCCGATCGTCCGCTTCGAAGTCAATCGCAACTACGGCCCGTCCTGGGGCGCTCTCGTCGCCATCACCGACGCAAACCACAGCGGGCAGGCCTTCGTCTATGACACGGAGGTCCGCTTTCCCGTCCCATATGCACCGGACGAAACCGTCGACGCGATCTGCGAGGCCTTCTGCGGAGACGCCGACGGTCACGTGTGCGAGCCACGCTGCTCCGAGGTCCTCCGCGCGCACGACTTCTGCGATCGGCTGGCCTTTGATGAAGGCCTCTGCCGCGGGTTTTGCTATGCCTCTTGGCGCGAGTTCAGCAGCCCCGACGTCGCGCGCTGCTGGAGCGAGTGCGCGAACCAGGACGGCGGGTCGCCAGGCGTCGTGGGCAACGCCGGCGGTCCCGATTGCCGCCCAGGCCAAATGCCGGGCTGCGTCTGCGACGAACTCATCTCCGGCCAAGGGCTGGGGTTTGTGACCTGCGCAGAGCCGGTGCGCGTGTGCCGCGAGCGCCTGGCGAGCCTGGCCTTCTGCGATGGGTACGACCCCGCAAGCGAGGCGAGCCACAGCAGCTGCCGCTCGGCCTGTCACACCCAGTTCGAGTCCGCCAAGCCGCCTGCAAGCGTGGTCTACGGCGATCCGAGCGATCTCCTTTTCAACCTCACGGAGGTGTACGCCCAGAGCGGCGAGCTGGTCCTCAAGAACTGGTACGGCGCCGATGAGCTGAGCCCCGACTTCGACAAGGTCATCGTCCAGCAGCTCGGGGCCAAGGACGCGAACGACCCCGAATGGGCCAAAACCCATATCCTGCGCTTCGAGTATCACGACCTCGACGCGGAGCGCGACGACAGCAAGACGCCAGGCTTCGCGGAGCCTCCGAACAACCAGGCGCGCGAACTCCAATTTGCGCTGACCTCACCCAAGCTCTTCGCCGAGCGCCCGGTGGACGAGCTCCTCCGCGTCGCACGCATCTATGCACCCGAGGTGGTCCTGGCGCCCTCCGACTACCTGCCGATCGCCGTCAGTTACCAGGAGATCACCTGGGAGACGCCGATCCTCGCCGTCGTCCCCAGCGGCGCGTTCGAGGTCGCCGTGTCCGTTGCGCCACAGGCCGTCGACTACTTCGGCGGGGCGCTCGCGCTGGGCCTGAACGACACCTATGGCCGCTACGTCGACAACCTCGCGGACTACACGCCCTGGAGCATCTGCCAGCGCACCGCGCAAGCGAGCACCACGTCCCCGGGCTGGCCCGTGCCGACCCCACTCCCCGAGTCGACGTACGCCCCCGCGACCGCCATCGTGCTGGGTCCCAACCAGGTCTTCGCACCTGGGGTCCTGCCGCGCTGGGCGGTCGTGACGTACGCCAACGGCAACGCGCTGACGCAGTATTACCGGTCCTCGAGGGGCGACGAGCTCCTCCGCGAGGTCAATCACCACCTGACCGACGGCCGCCCCGCCGCGGTGACCGACTATGCGTACACCCACGGCTTCCGCACGGGCGTCCGCGAGCCGTCCGGTGTCCGCATGTGCAGTCAGGTCGACCCGCGCGGCCGACCCCTCGAGGTGGTGTCACTGCCGGCCCCCAACAAGCCCGGGGGCGCCGTCGCGACGGCGGCCCACTTCTATTACGACGCTCGCGGCGATCTGACGCTGAGCACGACCACCGCACGAGGCGCACCGATCAACGCCGTCGGCACCTTCCGCGACGCGGCCGGGCGCGTGACCGCGAGCATCACGCAGGCGTCCAAAGCGGCCTTCCGAACGACGACGTACGACTTCCCGGATGTCGCGACGAGGGCCTACGACGCGGACCGCCCGGTGTCGACCGCGCCGACGCGTGCGACACAGCTGCCCGCCAAGGTGCGCACCGACTACTTCGACTACGACCCCTCGGGCCAGGCGAAACGCGTCGTCGCCAACGCGACCAGCCTGCGTGGGCCGCCCGTGACAACCGTGGCAACCTTCGATGCGTTCGGGCGCACCCTCACGGCGGGCCGCGACCAGCGCGGCTACGACGAGACCGCGTACGATCTCGGCGGGCGCCCCCTGTCCGTCAAGACCTACCTGCAAGCAAACACGGTCCCGGTCGAGACGGTCTTCACATACGGACCCAACGACGACTCGCCGTGGCCAGTCACCGTCCGCTCGCCCAAGGTCGAGCGCCAGCTCGCCTACGACGTCTACGGCCGCATCGTGGCCACGCGCGAGACGGGCCTCCAGAGCGGCGGCACGCAGAACCACTGCACCAAGCGCCGCATCAGCGACGGGCTCGTCCTCGAGGAGGTCATGCCCGAAGGAGAGATGCTGAAAGCCACCCTCGACGGCGATGGACACGTGGTCCGGATCGAGCGCGGGTATCCCGCCGTGATCCCCGCCTGGGCCGCTTGGTGTGCGGACAATCTCGGTGGCGACGCGCGCAAGAAGCCCGGGTTCGAGACGACGTACGAGGCGACCTACGACGACGCCGGGCTGCTCGTGCGGGTCGTCGAGGGCGGCGTCGAGGCCACCTTCTCACACGACGGATTCGGACGCGTCATCGAGCGACGCAACGCACTCGGCGAGCGCACGCGGACCGGCTTCGACGCCGCGGGCCGCGCCGCCTGGGATGCGCACTACGGGCCGAACGCGCCCCTTTATGCCAAGCCCGTTTTCGGCGACGCCGGGCTCATGGCCGTGAACGAAACGAGCTACGACATGCTCGGGCGACCGACCGCCCTCACGCGTTGGCACTTCGAAGGCGCGAAGTCACTCTCGGGCAACGCTGCCGACCCGCGCGAGACAACGTCCGTCATCTACGACGATGCCCAGATGTACACGGCGTCCGTCGACGCGGGACGCGTCTCCTTGGCGATGCTCGACGGTGCCGGGCGCAAGGTCGCAACGTGCGCCAACATCCTCTGCACGGTGTGGACGACCCCGGCGGGCGCCAAGGCCGATCTCGAGGTGAGCGAGTGGCGGATGACAGCGGCCGGCTTCAACAACACGACGCAGGTCTTCGACACGCTCGGCCGTTTCGTGGGGCAGCATGATGGGACCATGGCGATGCGCGACCTGTCTCGCCGCGAGCTCGAGGTCGACGGAACCGAGCGCAGCGCCTGGAGCGCCGCGACCGGGCTCACGCTGTACGATCGCGATTCCTTCGGACGGGTCCTGACCGAGACACGCGTCGCCGGCCCGGGCGTCGTCAACGGCAAGACCTCCTACGAGTGGAACGACCATGGCCAATTGATCGCCATTCGCGACGGCAGCGAGCACCGTACCGAGCGCGTCTTCGACGGCCTCGGGCGCCTCGTTGCGTCGACCGACCCATTGCTACGCGCAACCGTCTGGGACTACCACCCGGGCTCGCAACGCGTCTGGCACCAGACCGACCCCGCCGGCACGCTCCGCGAAACGACGTACGACGCCGCCGGACGCCCGGCCACCGAGCGCATCACCCACGGCGCCGGCCTCGCCTACGCGGGCCAGACCACCGTGCGCACCTACCGCCACTCACCCGCCGGACGCGTCGCGTCGGTGGCGCTCAGCGGCAACCCGGACGACCCCATGGACGGAAGCAGCGTCACCATGACCCACGATTCGCTGGGCAACCGCCTCACCGAAACGAGCACCCCGTGGAACGCGCTCGCGATTCAACGCACCTTCGATCGCTACAGCGCCCTCGTGACGACGACGCTCGCCGGCGGGACGACGCGCCTGGGGTATCAGTTCGATGGTCGTCTCGCGCATGTCGCGTACCAGAACGCCCCGATCGCGACCGTCGCTTACAACGGCGCGGGCGGCCCATCGGCCCTCTACTACGGCAATGCCACGGCCGCCGCCGGCGGCCTCATCCAACAGCGCACCTACGATCGCCTCGGCTATTTCACGGGCCTCACCGTGGCTCTCCGAGCGCCCGCGGGCGCGGTCCCCGCGATCCTGCAGCCGATCGCCAGCGAGCGCCACGCGGTCACGGTCGGCGGCATCCCCATCGCACGTGAGCGCACCTTCGCAAACGCAGCGCCGCTCACCGACGTCTTCCGCGTCGATGCCTCCGGCCGCGTCCAGGCCGAAAACCTCCTGCTCGCGAAGGTGCCGCTTCTGCCGCCGGGAACGTATGCCACCAGCACCACCTTCGATGCCTACTTCGCCGGCGACTACGCGGGCCGCTCCCTGCGTCGCACCGTCACCGCCGACGCCTCCGATGGCTGGAGCGATCTCGCGACGGGCGACGCCGGCCACACGCACGCAGACCGCGACGCCTTCGGTCAGGTCACCGCCTACGCAGGCAAAGGTCACCCGTTGGCGGACCTCACACCCGCTTACGACCCGGCCTCGAACCTGACAGCGCTCGGCGCGCTCGGCGCCTATGCCTTCGACGGCCTCGGGCGCCCCGTCACCGTGAGCCGCGACGGAACCAAGGTCCGCTATCTCTATGACGCACTCGGGCGCCGCGTCGCCGAGCTGGACGTCGCGCGTGGCACCTTCACCGTGTTCGTATGGGACGGAGACCATATCGCCGCGTGGGGTGAAACGGAGGACCCGACGATGGCGATCGAGCCGAGTCGACTCACGCGCCGCGTCATGACCGGCGCACGCTCGGCGGTCGCGCTCATCCGCCGCGAAGGGCCCCAGGACGTCGTGCGCTACCTCGCGCAAGGCGCGGACGGGAGCGTGCTCGCGCTCTTCGACGCCAAGGGACTCACCGAGGGCGCGAGCTACTCGGCGTTCGGCGATCTCACGCTCGTCGACGGGGCCGGCGCGTCACACGACGAGGCCTCCGCCTACAATCGCTTCTTCTTCCAAGGCGCGCTCTATCAGCCACACACCAAGACGTACGCGATGGGCGCGCGCGAGTATGCGCCCGAGATCCTCGCGTGGCTGTCGCCCGATCCGGGCGGCGTCACGAGCGATGGCCCGAACCTCTACGCATTCGTCGGCGGCCGACCCCTCCAGCTGAGCGACCCCTCCGGCTACGAGCGCGCGCTCGCGTGGATCTACGACATGAACGACGTCCTGGCCTTCGACGATGAGCTCGCGCCCGAGACGGACGCAGCCCAAGGCGCCGAAGGGACCGACGAAGCGCCCGGGAGTTCGGGCATGCCGCAGCTTCCCGAGGCGGGCGACAGCGGGGACGAAGCGCAGCTTCCGGCCGGTCTGCCAGCGACGCTCGACGAGATGTTCCCGGGCGGCTCGCAGGGTGTGCGGCTGGAGACATTGCTGGGGTTCGTGCCGCCCGCCGGGGGAGTATTCGCCTACGAAGATCCGGCGACCCACACGCGCATGAACTTCACCACGCAGCGGGCGTTCGCGTCGTTCTATGGGATGCTCGATACCAACGCCGCCCTCACCAGCGGCCTCCAGCGCCTCTTCGCGCGGGGCGAGTCGTGGACGATCTCGGAGACCGAGGACCCCGAGCACCTCTCGAACCGGGATGGCGGTGGCGTGATCGGGCTGGGGATCATCCACTACGAGACCCGCACGATCGAGATCGCGCCTGCGTACGGTGAGGCGGCGCGAGCGCTCAAGGGCGCGGAATACGACTACAACGAGATTCTGGCGCACGAGCTCGGACACGCGATCGAAGGGTCGCGCGCCGATGGGACCCACGGCGACTACGCCACGGCCATGGGGAACAACCAGCGCGAGCGCGTCGACGGATTGCCAGGTCTAGGTCGCTTCTCGATCGCCAGCGGCTGGGTCGCAGCCGACGTGTTCTGGCTCCAGCGCAACGATCCGCAGGCCCTCATTCGGATCGGCCGCGAGCTCACCGCGTACCGCGAGGCGGGGATCCCATGGAGCGACATCGTGCCGCCGCCCCCGCCGCGCCGCTGAGCACCGCGCAGAAGCAACGCTGGGCGCGCTGGCCCCCGTCGGACGGGACGGGGTCAGCGCTTGTTGCGACGACAACGAATCTTTTCTAAGCCCAACATCCATCGCGTCAACGCCTCGCGCGCGATGCGCCCAGATGGTTGACGTGACCGAAATGCACCTATATCAAGCCTCCGTCGCTGGAGGTTTGCATGTCGTCCGTCCGTCGCACCCTCGCCGAGATCGTTCCCGACTTCGTGGCGCGCGCCCACGCCACACCCACGGCAGACGCGTTCCGCAACCTGCTGCTCGACGTGCTCGCCGAGGTCGTCCACTACGACAGCGCGCTCTTCTTTCACGACCGTGGCGTCGTCGCCCGCGGCGTCGATCGGTCGATGGGGCGCCACTACCTCGAACGCCACGCGGTCTACAAACCAGACCTCTGTCGGGTCGTCGAGGCGACTCGGTTGAACGGCGCCTTCGTCGATCACCGCCTGTACTCGAGCCACGAACGTCGGACGCTCCCGTTCTTCACCGAGTTCCTTCGGCCGCGAGGGATCACGAGTTGGCTCGGCATCTCGCTGCGCGCGTTCGGAGCGCTGTCAGGGACGATCCAGCTGGCGCGCCATGGGGCAGCGTCCGCCTTCGATGACGACGAGCTCGCGTCCGCGCGGCGCCTCTACCCGCTGGCGTCGATGCTCCATGCCGCGGCGCTCACCCAGGGCGCCGCGACTGGGCGCGACGAAGCCCGTATCGCGGGTAGCCGCCTGACCCAGAGCGAGATCGACACCGTGCGACTGGTCGCCCAAGGCTTGAGCAACGGCCAGATCGGCGTCGCGCTGGGCTGCTCGCCGAACACGGTCCGCAATCGCCTCGTGTCGATCTTCGACAAGGTGCACGCGCAAAGCCGGGTCGACGTTGCGCGCTGGGCACAGACCACGGGCCTGGTCGACGCGCTCACGCTGTGACGGCCTGCCGAAGGACGCCAGCGCGCGACGCGACCTCGGCCGCGCCTTGATGCGAATCAGGGCGCTCACCGCGCCCATCCTCTACGTTCGCGCCTGCTTCCGTCACCACCTGGAGCGGGCTCGCGCCGTCGCACGCCCCGCCTCCGTCGCAACGCGCGCCGAGGTTTCTATGAGGCTTCTTCTCCCCGGATTGGTGCTCGTCACGCTCGCCGGATGGGCGGCGGGCTATCTGGGTTGTGCTGGCGACAGCACGACCGTCGATGCGCACGCGTGCACGACGAACGCGCAATGTGGGGCCGACGAGGCGTGCGCCTACGGGCATTGCCTGGCGGTGCGCTGCACGGACGACGCGCAATGCGAGCGCGGCCGGACCTGTCAGGGCGGAAGCTGCGATTGGGACGGCGGGCTGTGCACGTCGGATTCGGAATGCGCGACGGCGCTGGGGCGCGTGTGCGCGGCCGGCGTGTGCGGGCTGCCCGCCGCGTGGGAATGTGAATTCGATACACAATGCGCGCGCGGGCTGGCGTGCTTGCAGGGCAAGTGTGCCTCGAGCGGACTCGTCGGCTGTCGGCGCGACGACAGCTGCGGCGTGGGGCGGATCTGCGACGCGAACCTCGGGCGCTGCGTCCCCGCTCCGGGCGGGTGCGAGAGCAACGCCGACTGCGCGACGAGCGAGGTCGGTCCGTCGTGTGTGGCCGGCCGCTGCGTCGGGTGCACGCTCGACAGTCAATGTCCGCCGGATCTCATTTGCGCGGGCGAACAGTGCATGCCGCCGTGCTGTGACTCCAATGATGCGTGCCGCTACGGGCGAGTCTGCCGCGAATGTGCCTGTGGAGCCGCGCCGACGTGTGCGGATGGTTCCGAGGCGTGCGCCGCCGACGCGCCGTGCCCCGCGGGTCAGGTGTGTCACAGCGCCGCTCGGGATCACGGAGCGGAAACTCGACTTGCACCTGAACGTGTGATCCAAGGAGGTCTGCCGGGTCAGGAGGCCGTATGACACAAGCTCTTTCTCTCGATCTGCGTCGTCGGATCGTCGAAGTGTATG
>SXIE01000265.1 GCA_005772945.1 Pseudomonadota bacterium | reverse complement strand
GGGCCGGGGCGGCCGGGGGGGATGTGGCCGGGCGCGCGTATGTGGCGTTCATGGAGGCGACGAAGCTCGAGCGCGTCGGGGCGCCGATGCCGACGGTCGAGGCGGCGATGGCGCGGGCGGTCGCGTTGGCGCCCGGCGACCCGTCGTATCGCCACATGGCGGGGGCGTTGGCGCTGAGGGCGGGGCGGCCGGCCGAGGCGCTCGCGCATTTCGAGGCGGCGCTGGAGGGCGAGCGGAGTCCGTTTCGATGCGGCGAGCTGTCGCTCTGGGCGGCGCGGGCAGGGGATGCGATGGGGCCGATGCGGGCCGGCGTGCGCGCACGCGAGCATCGCGCGAGGGTCCTGGCGAGCGAGCTGCCGCTGCTCGAGGAGGCGCGACGGGCCGCGCGGCGAGATGCGACGCGGCGCTTCACGGCACTGCGCGGGCGCGAGGTCGGCCTCGACTTCCAGCTGATGTGCGTGAACGCCTGAGGCCGGACGTGCCGACAACGGTGAACGCGCCAGCGCGTCGATGACTCGCCGGGCGCGTCCCTGACCTCCCGGCGCGGTGGCCCGTGACGGTGGGCCAGACACGTGGGAGGCGCTCGACCGCTCGCGTGGGGGCGCGAGGCGGGAACCGCCTGTCGTCGTCGTGGAATCCGGAGTGGGGTTCCAAAACGGCTGACTCGCGCTTCATAGAGGGCGCGTCGAGACCGGTCAAGGAGTGTGCGCAGGATTTTCGTCGAAAAAGCGCAGACCCGCCTGCAGCGCGGACCTCACATCGACGACGAGCTGCGCGATCGGGGGCGCGTGCGTTCGGAAGGAGAGCACGCAGGCGCGCAGCGTGAAGACGGGGCCCTCGGTCGAGGGGAGCAGCGTGCTCGAGAGCTGGACGTGACCCGAGGCGTGAACCGCGTCGAGGAGGGCGCGGGACTTGGCGTTCCAGGTCGCGAGGAAGTCGCCGGGGGCGCGTGGCGCGCGAAACGCGACGATCGAGAGCGGTGGGACGAACGGGAGATCGACGCCGAGGGCCGCGAGGTCGCGATAGAGGGCCTGGGCCAGGGCGAGCTTCTCGGCGAGCGCGGCGCGAAAGGCGGCGGCGCCGTGGAGGGCGAGCGGCCAGTAGGCGAGGAGGCCGCGGTCGTTGCGCGAGAGCTCGGGGCCGTAGTCGGCGGCGCTGCGGATCGGGGAGTCGAAGCCGAGGTCTTGCAGGTAGCTCGCGTCATCGGCGTGCGTGCGACGGAGGGCGGCGCCGTCGCGAACGAGCAGGCAGCCGACTCCATAAGGAAGGAAGAGGCCCTTGTGCGGGTCGAGGGTGATCGAGTCGGCGCGGGCGATGCCGGCGAGCTGATGGCGACCCGCGGGGGTGAGGAGGAAGGCGCCGCCGTAGGCCGCGTCGGCGTGGAGCCAGAGACCTTCGGCGGCGGCGATGTTTGCAAGTTCGTGCAAGGGATCGATGGCGCCGGTGTTCGTGGTGCCGGCGCTCGCGACGATCAGGAAGGGCGTGAGGCCGGCGTGGCGGTCGGCGGCGATCTGGGTGACGAGGGCGGCGGGGTCGAGGCGGAGCTCGGCGTCGACCGGGAGCTGGCGGACGAGGGCAGGCGGGAGGCCGGCGAGGCGGGCGGCTTTGGCGACCGAGCGATGGGCTTCGGACGAGAGGTAGACGACGGCCGTGCGGAAGTCGCCGCTGTCGCCGAGGCGCTCGCTGCGGGCGACGATGATGGCCGAGAGGTTCGCGAGCGAGCCGCCCGAGGTGAGGATCCCGGCGGCGGTGGCGGGGTAGCCGGCCTCGCGCGCGAGAAAGTCGACGACGTCGTGCTCGAGGCGGGCGAGGCCGGGGGAGGCCTGGGCCATGCCGACGAAGCGATTGACGACGAGCGAGAGGAAGCTGGCGACGGCGGCTGCGACGAGGCCGCCGCCCGGGACGTAGGCTAGGTAGCCGGGGCCGTTGGGTTGGAGGCCGAGCTCGGCGGCGCGGGCGAATTCGGCGAGGAGATCGGGGAGCGGGCGCGGGGCTTCGGGGATCCCGCGCGGCAATTCGGCGAAGAGCCGCTGGGTGGCCGCGGGGTCGAGAGCGACGGCGCGGGAGAAGGGAAGGTCCGCGAGGTGGGCTTCGGCGAAGGCGGTGGCGGCGGCGAACCAGGCGGCGCGGGTGGCGGCGTCGGGCTCGAGGGGCGAGGGGCTCGGGGCGGTGTCGTTCATGCCGGCGACTTCAAGCACGAGCTGGGTTCGCGCGCGCGGTCTTGGCGGTGTGGGAGGCGCGGCGATGGGGCCCACGCCCTTGCGCGGGGCCGCGCTGCGTGCGGTCCTGAAGTGTGAACTGTGCGACCTGGAGCGATTCACGTATGGTCCGCCCGAACGTCACTCCGGAGGCAACGTGCGTTGCGCGTGGGTTGGTTTGTGTCTTCTGTCGATCGGCGTCGGCGGCCCGCTGGGCGGCGTCCGCGCCGAGTCGCCGACTCCGGCGGTGGCGGCGGTGTTGCCTGCAAAGAAGCCGGCGCGGCCCATGTATCGCGGCTCCGAGGTGTCGTACCGCAATTGGATCTCGGCGCTGACGCTCGATAAGTCGGCCGAGCTCACCTACAACCCGACCTGGGTGATGGAGGTCGAGTTCGCGCCGCGCCTCTGGATAGGGGATGTGTTCAACGTCGGCGTCACGGTGGGTTTTCAGCACGAGCTGACGAACGCCGACGACACGACGCAGCGCGGCGAGACGCTCCTCAACGATGTCGCAATCCGTCTCGGCGCTAGCAATTTCGCCAAAGTCCCGTGGGCCGACATCGACATCTCGGCGAGCCTTGGCGTGACCCTTCCGGCCTCGCTCGCCTCGCAGGGCGACACCGTGATCATGGGCCTCAGCCCGAGTCTCCGGCTCGCGAAGACATTCGACGAGGTGCTCGAGGGCCTGACCTTCGGCTACACGTTCCGTTTCACCAAGACGTTTCATCGCTTCACGACCAGCGAGACGGAGACGCCGCTCATCGCGGGCTGTCGCGGCGAAGCGTGCGATCGCTTCCTCACGACCGGCGCGCGCAACGCCAGCTACCGCCTCTCGAACGCCTTCGACGTGTCACTCGGGATCACCGAATGGCTCGACGTGTCGGCGAGCTTCGCGGTCGTCGTGAGCTGGCTCTACGACGACGTCGACGACGATCGCGTGTCGCTCGTCACCATCGCGCCGACCGACAATCGCTACGCGCTCGTCGGTGATATCGGCGTGTCATTCCATCCCTGGAAGCCGCTCGACATCGGCCTCGGCGCGACCACGGTCAACCCGCAGCTGACGCCCGATGGGCATCACTACGCACCGTTCTTCAACCGCTACACTGCGCTCTATCTCGACCTTCGCCTCGATGTCGCCGCGCTCGTCGCCGACCTCGCAAAGGAGTGACCCGTGGCATTCCGTTCCATCGCGTTTCTTGCCATCACCGCCTCGCTCGGCGCCGCCGCCTGCGCCGAGGAGCGCCCGGCCATCGACCGCGTCCAACCGGATGTCCTGCCCAAGGCGTTCTTCATCGGTGAGGACTTCGACGGGTCCCAGGACGATCCCGAGTTCTACATGCAGGGGACGCTGGTCGACGTCGGCTTCGGCGCGATCGGCGACGGGCTCTTCACGAGCACGTACGGGCAACCGCTCTCGCGCATCAAGTTCCAGGTGACCGAGAATCTGCTCATCGCGCGCATCACCTACGAGCGCATCCCGGGCAGCGACGGCAAGGGCGCGGGGGCCGCGACCAACGACGGCGTCATCGCCGCGACGTTCCGCATCACCTCGCACTTCGACATCACCAAGGCCTACAACTCGACGACCGGCGAGCAGCTCAACATCACCGAGGAGAACTCGAGCGACCGGCCCTGGTACGCGCGCAAATACATGCGCGTCGACTGGTCGACGAACCTCGCGACCGACACCTACGACTTCGACACACTCGCCGCGGTCGGCATGGGCGGGGGCGTCAAATACACGCCGCTGGCCTATCATATCAGCGACCCGAAGGACCCCGACGCGCCCTATTTCGACGCGCCCGGCGGGTATTTCGACGTGACGACCAAGGCCTTCGCCGAGCCGCAGGAGATCGACATCTCGCAGTTCGGATGGGGGATCGACTCGTTCCCGGCGTGCTACCTCGAGGCCGACTTTCTGGGGGGCTCGTTTCCGTCGGGCAACTGCAATCCGTCGGAGCTGACGATTCGCCACTCGTTCATGAAGATCCGCCCAGGCGACTACGAGCCGCAGGACTGGGACGGGTACCGTTTCCAGGCGTTCGGGCCGTTCATGACCGAGCGCTACGGCTATGCGCGCAACTACGGCATGACCGACGAGAAGTGGCACCGCTTCATCGCGCGCTACAACATCTGGGAGCGCCACCATTTCTATTCGGACGCCGCCAACATGAAGGGCGAGGTGCCGTGCTTCACGCCGCTGACGACCGCCTTCGGCGAGGACCCGCACCGTGACCTCGACCAGGATGGGACCGAGGACGAGTGCCAGGTGATCGGGCGCGGCTCGCACTGCGACGAGTTTTCGCAGAAGTGCACCCTGCCCTACCGCGACCGCCTGGCGAAACCGGTCACTTGGTACTACAGCGAGAAGAGCGACACGGAATACTTCGAGGCGTCGGCGGCTGCGGCGCACCAATGGGATGTCGCGCTGCGCTCGGCGGTGATGGTCGCGCGCCGCGCGGAGTGCCAGCGGACGCGCGACGAGGATTGCGCGCAGTACCCGGTCTACAACGGCCAGGCCGACGACCATGACGACGCGATGGATCTGGCCGGCGAGGTCGACGACTGCCGGAATGGGCGTGCGTACCTCGACAAGAACCAGGACCGCGCGGCGTGCGACGCGCTGGCCGATTCACTCGGCGCTGCGCGGAGTTACGCGCAGGGTGTCATCGCGCTCGCGCGAATGGACGAGATGATCGTCCTCTGCCACAGCCCGGTCGAGGCGAGCGATCCGGCGGCGTGCGGTGGGCCGCGATTGCCCGAGGGCGTCGCGTTCACGGCCTGCGTGAAGCCGGCGACCGCCGAGCTGGCGGCGACCTGCGACAACGCGCTGCGGGTGCGGCGCGGCGATCTGCGCTTCCACCAGGTCAACGTCATCAAGGAGCCTCAGAACGAATCGCCGTGGGGCATCTACTCGGACTCGCACGACCCGCTGACGGGTGAGAAGATCGGCGCCTCGATCAACGTGTGGTCGTCGGTGACGGACGGCTGGGCCCAGCGCCTCGTCGACACGGCGCGCTATATCGGGGGCGAGCTGCCGATCGAGGCCATCACCGAGGGCGAGTACATCAAGGACTGGTCGAAGGCCTCCGAGGCGGCGTCCAATGGCGGCATCCTGCCGCGGCTGACGCGCGCCGAGCTCGAGAAGCGCGTCGGCGCCTACGGCGGACGTCCGCCGGCGGCCCCGCGCGGCGGCCAGGCGGGCCAGCACGCGGGCGCGGGCGGCGACGCGCGCCCGTTCGCGGCGGCCGCCAAGGTGAAGCAGGAGCTGCGGCACGTCGTCGCGCGGGTCGGAGTGGCCTCGGCCAACGCCCCGATGTACGCGGCGCGGCGACAGGCGGCGCTGGGGACCGAGGTCGAGGCGGCGCTGCTCACGCCGATGATGCAGGCGCTGGCGGGGGTCGCGGGGCTGCCGCTCGGCGGGAGCATCCTGAACGCGGCGAGCCCGCTGCGGGGCGCCAACCCGAGCATCCAGCGGGACTACCGCAACCTCAAGGAGCTGGGGCTCGCGCATCGCGGCGCGTGTGTCCTCGACGAGGCACCGGTGCCGCTCGGCATCGCGAATATCGGCAAGGTGCTGCAGGCGAAATTTGGCAATTTCGACGCCAGTCAATCGAAGGCCGAGCAACAGGTGCGCGCCGAGCGCATGCGCCGCTACATCGCCAGCCTCGCGCACACAGGCGTCATTGGCCACGAGATGGGACACTCGATGGGGCACCGCCACAACTTCGTGTCGTCGTCGGACGCCTGGGGCTACCGTCCGCAATATTGGCAATTACGCACGAAGAACGGCGCGCTGAATGGCAAATTCTGCACCGAGCTGTCGGCGGACGGCGAGGACTGCGTCGGGCCGCGCTACTTCGATCCGGTGACGCCGAACGAGCGCGACAACCACCTCAACTTGTTCATGCAGTCGTCGATCATGGAGTACCCGGGCGACGTCACGCAGGAGTTCCAGCGCATCGGGGCCTACGACTTCGCGGCGACGCACGCGTTCTACGGCGACGCGGTCGCGGTGTTCCAGGATCCCGACTACCCCAAGAGCAACGCTTACATCGGCGCGCAGAGCGACCCCGATCGCGTGGGCGGATCGGTCGGCCAGGGGCTTCACGCCAAGATGGACAACTTCGGTGGCATTCTCGGGTGGGCGCCTCAGATCGGGCCGGACGAGATCCACTACACGCAGCTGCAGGAGACGTTTCAGCTCATCCGCAATTGCCGGGCGGTCGATCCGAGCGTCTACCGGCCGGCGGCCTGGGACACGGCGACGATGGGCGAGTGGGACGCGACGTTCGACGGTCACATCGTGCAGGTCGATGGGCAGTACACGACCTGCGACACGGTGCCGGTGGACTACGCGCAATGGGGCTCGCTGCGTCAGCCGACGATCTTGGAATCGGGTGGCGGCTACGAGGGCGGACCGACGATCGATTGCCAGGGCGATACGGCGTGCCGGGATCCGAAGACGGCGGAGGATGTCGCCAAGGGACGCGTGCGCGTGCCGTACGGGTTTGCGAGCGATGAGTGGGCCGACGTGGGGAACGTCGCCGTGTACCGCATGGACAACGGCGCGGATCCCTACGAGCTGTTCGACTTCCTCATCTCGCAGCAGGAGGTCGGGCACATCTTCGACAACTACCGCCGCGGTCGGCAGGACTTCAGCGTGCGCGCGGCCGCGAACCGCGGGCTCTCGCGCTACACCGAAAAGCTGCGCGACGCCGCCAAGGGCCTCGGGCTCATCAAGAACATCTACGAGCACGTCGCCATCGACGAGGGCTGGAACTTCGACGACTTCTGGCCGGCGGTGTCGCCGGGCTGGTTCCCGCAGAACGTGCTGACGGCGGGGATGGCATTCGATCACTTCGCGCGCCTCTTGGCGCGGCCGCAATCGGGCGGGCACTACCTGCCGGTGGGCGACGACGTCTATCGCTCGAACCAGGACGCCTGGGGCACGCCGACGGCGATCAAGGTGGTGGTCCCCAACGGCGCGACCGGCTTCTATCAGAACGCGGGTTTCGGCGGGCGGCCGCTCGAGAACATGCTGTCGAGCAACCACGGCGAGTACGACCGCGACTATGTGCTCAATGCCGGGTCGTACTACGACAAGACGTGGGCTGCGCTCTTGATGACCGAGTCGGTCGACAACTTCATCAGCTCGACGCGCGGCGACTTTTACGACCCGCGTTACCGCGCGGTGTCGGTCGCGGACGTGTTCCCGGACGGCTACCGGCGCTGGCTCGGCAACAACCTCACCGGGGACGACATGCTGAAGGGACCGCGCGTGGCGGCCAACGCGGGCGGCGTGCCGGTGGTCGACGGGACGAAGTACCCGAAGACGCCGATCGGGTGGGTTTCGTGGTGGGTGCCGAGCGGTCCCGAGGTGTGTTTCCCGAACAGCAACTCGCAGGTGTGCTCGAGCTATGGCGAGGTGGACACCGATCCGTACGACCCGGCGGCGCCGGCGAATGTGGCGGTGCTCGACCCGCAGGTCGGCTGGGAGCAGCAGAAGTTCTTGATCGCGTGGACGCTGGTGTACCTGCCCGAGAATGAGCAACAGTGGTGGCTGGATCAGCTGCGGTTGTGGGAGATCGGGGCGGAGGCGAACCCCGGAATTGCCAACCGCATCGAGTTCCACTTTCCGGGCGGCAAGACGTATGTCGCGCGCACGTTCGGGACCGAGGCGATCTTCGGCAAGGTCGTGCAGAAGGGGGTCGCGGCGCGGGTGCTCGAATATGCCAACGAGCTGATGGCCGAGGCGTACGAGACGACGACCAAGACGGGCCCGGATGGGACGACGTGGTACGAGGCGGTGCTGGATGCGAAGACGGGGCAGCCGCTGGTCAAATACGATCCGAATATGGCGGCAGTCGATGCCGAGGGGTATTTCCAGGACGGCAAGGACGGCTGCGACACGCGCGACAATTCGAAGTGCACGTGCGCGGCCAATCGGGCGTGCACGGTCCTCAGGCAGTACGTGGCGGTGCCGGCGTTCCTGCACCAGGCGACGTCGACGTTTCTCGGGCCCGAACCGAGTTGGCAGGGGATCTACTGACAGCGCCGCTCGGGATCACGGAGCGGAAACTCGACTTGCACCTGAACGTGTGATCCAAGGAGGTCTGCCGGGTCAGGAGGCCGTATGACACAAGCTCTTTCTCTCGATCTGCGTCGTCGGATCGTCGAAGTGTAT
>SXIE01000029.1 GCA_005772945.1 Pseudomonadota bacterium | reverse complement strand
TGGTCTTCTTCGGCCGCCGGCTGCTGCTCGACGAGACCGCGGTCTTCCAGTGGTTGCGCGAGCGCGGCGGTAGCCTCTCGGGCTCGACGGCCGGGCGCCCGGCATGAGCGGCGAGCTACTCGCGGCCGCGTTGCGCTACGCCGCCAAGGGCTGGCGCGTGCTGCAGGTGAAGCCAGGCGGCAACGCACCGATGATGGGCAAAGGTTGGCAACACAACGCGAGTTCGGACCCGGCGACCGTGCGCGACTGGTGGACGAAGCGACCGGACGCGAACATCGGCATCGTATGCGACGGGCACTTCGGCTTCGCACTCGACGTTGACGACCTAGCGGCGCTCGACTTTCTGCCCGAGGCACTGCCCGCCACCCTCACGGAGGACACGCCGAGCGGTGGGCGCCACTACATCTTCAGGCACCCCACTTCGGGGCCGCTCGACAACAAGGACCGCGCTCTGCTCAAGTGGCTGAAGGGGCGCGGGTATACCCCGGCGGAGGTCACGTTCCCCGACGGCAAGACGAAAGTCCGCGACGTCGAGATTCGAGGGGCGTGCGGCTACATCGCGGTGGCGCCCTCGGTCCGGTCCGACCGCGAGGGCGAGTGCTACGCGTGGCACGACCAGGACGCACCGATCGCCGAGGCACCAGCGTGGTTGCTCGACGCAATCCAGGGGCGCGCCACGAAGGCACGCAACGCGCCCGGCGGCGCGCTCGCGAAGAAGTTGGCGCGTGCCGAGAACCTTGCGCGCACGTTGCCGCCAGCGGTCTCGGGGCACGGTGGGCACGACGCGACATTCAAGGTGGCATGCGACCTCATCCGCTGCGGTCTGACCCCGGACCAGGCTCTCGGGCCCCTGCGCCTCTTCAACGAGCGCTGCGAGCCCCCGTGGTCGGAAGATGAGCTGATCCACAAGCTGCGCGACGCCGCCGAAGAGCGAGAGCGGGAGCGGCCCGATTCGATCCTGATCGGGCAGGACATCGACGCGCTCGCCGACGCGGCAGAGGCGGCGCTACTGGCCGCCGGCGAGCCGTTCTACCAGCGTGGCGGCGAACTCGTTCGGGCGACGACCGAGCACCCGCAGGCGAGGGAGCGGTGGCTTGTGGGCGCGCCGGACGCACCGATCATCGCGAGGCTTGCCGTATCCACGATTTGGGCGCGGTCGTCTGCCGTCGCGAAATGGCTCAAGTACGACGCGCGGGCCGAAGGCTTAGTGCCTGTGATGCCTCCGCGCGCGGTCGCCGATGTGCTCTCGGCGCGCGGCCGATGGGCGTTCCCGGCGCTCGATGGGATCGCCACCGCGCCCTTTCTACGCGCTGACGGGACGGTCTGCGTGGCGTCCGGCTACGACCCCCAGACGGGGGTCATACTGGCCGGCGGCGCCACGGTCGAGGTGCCAGAAGCGCCAACGCTGGACGATGCGCGCGCGGCCTGGACGACCCTGGCCGAGCCGCTCGCGGAGTTTCCGTTTGTCGATGCCGCCGACCGCGCTGCGGCGATCGCGGCGATCCTGTCGCTCTGTGCGCGGCCGGCGATAGATGGGTGTGTTCCGCTGTTTGGGGTCGTCGCGCCAACGGCCGGAACCGGCAAGGGGCTCCTCGTAGAGGTGTGCGCCACGATCGGATCGGGGCGCGGAGCCGCAACAATGGCGCCACCAGGCGACGATGACGAATGGCGCAAGCGCATCTACGCCATATGCTCGGAGGGGCACGCCGCAATCCACATAGACAATGTGGTCGGCTCGCTCGGATGCGCTGCGCTGGCCAGCGCGCTGACGGCGCGGGAGGTGTCGGATCGCGTGCTGGGCGCGTCGCGGATCGGACGCGCGCCGCAGCGCGCGGTGTGGTTCGCGAGCGGCAACAACATCGCCTACGTGTCCGACCTCGCGCGGCGCGTCGTGCCGATCCGACTCGACTCGAGGAGCGAACGGCCCGAAGATCGGACGTTCGCGCGCGACGATCTGCTTGGCTGGGTGCGTGCTCGGCGCGACACCCTCACCGGTGCGGCGCTGACGATCCTGCGGGGCTATCACGTCGCTGCGCGACCGGCGCAAGGGCTGGGTCCGGTGCTCGGGTCCTTCGAGGCGTGGGACCGCCTCGTGCGCGGCGCGGTCGCATGGGTCTCGGGCGTCGACTGCCTCGCTGGTCGGGCCGAGCTGCGCGCGACGGCTGACCCCGAGCGGGCCGAACTCGAGGCCGCACTCGCGGCCTGGGCCGGAGCATATGAACGCCGGTGGTCGACGTTGCGCGATATCGTCGACCACATCGATCGGCAACCCGGCGACCCCGCGATGCTCTCGCTGCGCGATGCGCTGGTCGCGCTCTCTCGACCGCGCGATGGCCGCCTCGAGCCCCACCGGCTCGCGACCGCGCTGCGACGCCACTTGGGCCGCCCCGCCGGTGGGCTCGTGCTCGAATCCGACCGCCCGCGCAACGTCACGCTGTGGCGAGCCGCTGTCGCATTCGTCGCACCTTGTCGCACTCCCCAGAGCCCCAATCAGGAAACTGTCACTTCACATATCATGCATGACAGGTGTGGCGCGCCTGACAGTTTTGGGGGGCAGGCGGTGGAAGTGCGACGGAGTGCGACGAGTGCGACATTCCTGCGCGCGGTGGGCGACGGACTCGAGGCGGGCGAGTTGTGAGCGCGGCCGCGCTGCTGGCGGAGCTGACTCGCGCGCGCGTCGAGCTGCGCGCCGTCCGTGGTCGCCTGCACTTCGTCGCGCCGGTGGGTGTGCTGACGCCGGCGGTCCTCGGGAAGCTGCGCGAGCACAAGCCGGCGTTGCTCGAGTTGCTCGCGTCGTCACCCGCGCACACGTGCGCTTGTGGGGGTCACATCGTCCACAACGTCGACGGCCGCGCGCTGTGCGTGACGTGCGCGCGCCTGCCAGCGGCGTTCGGCGTATTCGCCCGCGCACACGTGCCGACGGACGCGGCTCTCGCCGAGGTTGCACGCATCGCGCCCGATGCGCGGCGGATCGGGTGGCACGAGGCGGACTTGTGGCAGACGGAAGGATGGTTCCATGTGCGCGGGCTCGTCGCGTTCGTGCGCGCGGGCGATAGGGTCGAGCTCGTCACTGAGTCGGCGGCGCTGTTCATCGGGCGCGGTGGTCGGAGGCGAACCTGGACGCGGCCGCGCTACCCCTCGGGGGGCGGGGTACCTGCGGCCTCCGACGCCGCCGGCGAGGTGGTCACGCGCGACGCTCACGACGGGCTCGGGTGCCGCACCTTCGCGCGCCGTCGCGACGGCGGTGCGGGCGCGGGGCTCGAGGTGGGCGGCAAGGTGCGTCTGGTGGAGCGGAGGCCTGTGGGGCGTCGACGGCACGCGCCACCCCTCCCCCCGGACTTTGAAACCGCCATCACCCCGGCCAGCCTAGGCCCCTGGATTTTCCGTTACGTGGGGCCCCGCGCGCCCGTATTGCCCCGAAGTGGCGTCACATTCGCCCGGAAAACGCCCGCCGCCGCAAGCGCCCGCGGTCTTGACATGGACGCCGCCGTGATAACCGCGATATGATTGCCGCCGGAGGCAGCATGAAAGCCACGCACAAGAGCACACGACGAAGCGCCGAGACGCAGCGGGAGCCGCGCGAGATATCCAACGCCTGGGCCGCGTGCCGCGAGCTCTACCCCGTCAGGATTCGCGAGCGAGTCGAGGCCATGATGGCCGACGGTGGGCTGACGCTGGCCGACGTCATGGCGCTGCAGCTCGCCGAGTTCCATCGGGTGCGCCAGGCGGGCGAGCACCTCGACGTGGACCGCGGCCTGGCGAGCATGCTGCGACACCTGCGAGTAATCTGCGAGCGCATGGGCAATACCGGCGTGGATCCGAACCACCGAATCGTGAAGGTTCCCGACGGGGTGTTCAGCGCGAAGTGGGACATCGATCCGAACGACGTTGGGCCGGACCTCGTGCGAAACTGACGCCGGAATCGAAGGCCGTCATATCGCGTACGCCGGGAGCCCGCTCGCAGACGGCGGCGCCTGACTCGCTCGGTGCGTGTCCTCAGCTTGCCACCCGGATCGGTTCGGCGAGCTTCCAACCCTTGCGGCCGAGCTCCAACCGCAGCCGCACGGGGTCGCTGCGCTTCATGTCGATCCCCCGAAGCACAGGCGCGGGGACCTGATGGAAGCTCGCGACCAGCATCCGCAGAAGGCGATCGGCGAGCGCCGAGATGGGCGCCACCCCGTTTTCCCAGCGCGAAACCTGCGTTGGAGTTACGCCGATGGTCTCGGCAAGTTCCTGCGCGCGCAGGCCGATGGACTTGCGAAGGTGACGCACCTCGCTCGGGGCGAGCCGCGACCGCTTCCCGATGAGCGCGCCGAGGATGAGGGCCGAAAGCTCGAGTGGCCGCGGGTGACCCTCGAACCCGCTCCCGCACTTCGGGCAGGTTCCCCGCTCGAGCCCGTCCACGACTACATCGGGCACGTCCGCGTCGTAAGCACGCACGACTCGTTCGACCTTCATGCTGCCACCACAGTCCGTGCACTTCATCGGGTCCACCTTCGGCGCCGCGCGCCGCTCACTCAATGAGCATCATCGTGATCACCAGCACGCCCGGCTGAGGCTCGGCGAGGACGAACGACACCTTCACGATCGCGCCGTGAGCGATGAAGCGCCCGGGCACCGAACGGTTCGGGCGGACGGCGCCCGCTTCCGTCGCGGCTTGCAGCTCGCGAAGGACGAGATGCGTGTTGACGCCACACGCCAGGATCGAATCGATCGCGTGCGGCCGATGAAAGCGCACGGTGCCGCTCCTCAACGCCTTCGTGAGTGCCTTCAGGGCAACGGCGGCCGTCGTCTTCACGACCCCACCATCACAATAACTTGTACAAAATACAAGTCGTGGCGCATCGGGTCGAGGTCGCCGCCCCACACTGGCCCCACACTTCCCGGCAACTTCTTACGAAACAGCACGAATCCCTGTCGGACGGATCGCGTACCTTTTCGGTCACTTAGAGCACTATCGGGTGTCGCGGCGTGTCGCCCGAAACCATGCCGGTCCGATTCCTAATCCTTGTCTGCCGCAGGTTCGACTCCTGCCGGGGGCGCCAAACACAAGGGCGATACGGGTTCGGCAGATTCGCTTGCGCGGGCATGCAAGCGTGTACGAACTACAAGTCGCACAGGACGGCGTCGGGCCCGCCGTGGGACCCTGGCGGGACACTTGCGACGCTGGCCGCGCCCACTCGGGCCTGAGGCAGAGCGCACGCCCCCGCGGGCGCAAACCCGCAGCAGCGGCGCTGCCGAGGCGTGCGGAATCGCGCGCGCCACTGGCGCTGAAGGGCGCCTGAACAGCGCTTTGGAGACTATTCTCCGGCCCGCTGTCGACTTGTCTGCAACTCTGGTCGTGGCGCGGGTCGAGCGCGACCGTTGCACGCCGATGCAAGCGCTTGGAGCGCACGTTGCACAAGGGCCGCTGCGCTTCGTGGAGGGCTCCCGCTTGGACTCAACGCCCGTATTGCACTCACTCCGACGGTTCGCCGCCGTCGGTCTCCTCGGCTTGGTCACCCTCGTGACCGTCTGCACCCTCGCCGACACCGCCCGCGCGGTGCCGTCGTTCGCCCGCAAGTACCGAACGAGCTGCCAGACCTGTCACACGCAGTACCCGCGGCTCAACGCCTTCGGCGAGTCCTTCCGCCTCTCGGGCTACCAGTTCCCCGATCGCGATCGCGAGGCCCAAAAGGGCGAGCCCGTCGAGCTCGGCTCCGAGAAATACAAGGAGGTCTTCCCCGACGCCGTCTGGCCCAGCACCATCCTCGAGTCGGTGCCCATCTCGGTCCGCGCGCAAGGCGCCCTTCAGGCTAGCCTCCAGCACCACGCCGAGACGGCGGTCGACTTCCGCTTCCCGGGGAACCTCGCCCTCAACGCGGCCGGCACGCTGTCCGACGACATCACCCTCTGGGCCGGGCTTCACGTCTCCGCCTCGGGCGCGGTCGCCGCGGACAAGATCGCCTTCGTCTTCTCGAACCTCTTCGACACCCTCGGCGCGCCGCGCCACCTACTGAACCTCAAGGTCGGCCAGTTCGAGCCGGAGGCGCAGCCCTTCTCCTCGCACCGCCTGACGACCCTCTCGCCCTCGCGTTTTGCGGGCTTCAGCCTCGTGCGCTGGGCCGACGCGACGGTGTCCGGCGGCGCGGTCGTCGCCGCCGAGCACGCCCACCTCGAGCTTGGCAAGGCCGACGAAGCGCACGGCGCCACGGCGGACGCGACCAGCACGGGCGCCACCGGCATCGTCGGCGGCTCGTCCCTCTACGGCCTCGAGCGCGGCGTCGAACTCATGGGCCTCATCACGCCCCGATTCCTTTATGCGGTCGGCGTCTTCAACGGCAACGGCGCCGGCGCTCCCATCGGCGCTTCCTTCGATCCGGCGACCGGCAAGGACGTCCTCGCGCGCCTCCAGCTGAAGCTCGGCGGCCTCGCCCTCGACGGCAGCGGCGAACTCCAAGCCAAGAACTGGCGCGAGACCTCGGTCGCTCTCGGCACTACCTTCCGCTACGGCTCGGCGCGCCTCACCCAGACGGCGGCCGACGGCACCGCCCTCGCTTGGGACTGCGAGACGGTCCGCATCGGCGCGGACGTCGACATCCACGTCGGCGACGCCCAGCTCACGCTCGCCGCCGCGTGGCAGCACGCGAATGATCCGGGCGGCGTGGGCAAGGATGCGGCCGCCATCGCCTGGTCCGCCGAGCTCCATCTCGTCTGGCTGGCATGGCTTCAATCGACGTTCCGTTACGAAGGCGTCGTGGCCGGCAAGGGCTACAGCTGGGCGGAACAGAACGCCGTCGCGAACCTCGCGTTCCTCATTCGACCCAACGTCAAGGGCACCCTCGAGTTCCTGGTCGATCTCAAGGACCCCGACAACATCTCGGAAGGGGCGCACGCGTTCCTGCTCGGCCTCGACGGCGCCTTCTAATCAAGGAGTTCCCGCATGACCCCCATCCGCTTGATCCTCGCAACCCTCACCGTACTCGTGGGCGGCTCGGCGCTCGCCGAGAACGGTTCGCTCGGCGGCACCGTCAGCGGCACCCCACGCTTGCGTCGCGATGCAATCGTCTACGTCGTCGGCGCCCCGGCCACCACGTCGACCGCGACCGCCATCTACGATCAGAAGGGCATGGTCTTCGTGCCGCGCGTCTTGCCGGTCGTGCGCGGGACGACGGTGAAGTTCCTGAACAGCGACATGGTGCGCCACAACGTCTTCTCGCCCGACTTCGAGAAATACAACCTCGGCACCTGGCCCGTCGGCGAGTCGCGCACGTACGTCTTCGACAAATGCAAGGACGAGCTCTGCGCCTACACGCAGCTCTGTAACGTCCACACTGAGATGGAGGGCTTCGTGGTCGTCCTCCAGTCGCCGCACTTCGCGCTCGTCAAAGCCGACGGTTCCTTCAGCCTCGACCTGCCCGCGGGGACCTGGACCCTCAAGCTCTGGAGCCCGAAGAAGGCCAGCGCGCCGCCGCAGACTGTGACGATCAAGCCCGGCGAGAAGGCGACCGTGGCGTTCGCGGTCGGAGGCTGAACGTCATGGCGCCCGACGTCCCCGACGCCGTCCCCGAGGCCCCCGTCGCCCCCAAGGCCGCCGCCAGGCCCGCGGACGGCAACGACGGGCACGACCTTCCGATCGAGCGCCGTCGCTTCCTCACGCGCGTCGGCGGCGTCGGGCTCGGCGCGTCGGTCGCCATCGGCACGTTCGGCTCGGTCGCGTTCTCCGATCTCTCCCTTCCCAACGAGAGGACGCCGCGCCATCGCGTCGGCCGCCCCGAGGACTTCCCGCTCGGTGCACGCCACTACCTCGAGGGCCCGCGCCTCTTCGTCGGCCGCGACGCCCGCGGCCTCTATGCGCTCAGCGCCGTCTGCACGCACCTTGGTTGCATCGTGCGCGGCGAGTCCGAGGGCTTCGCCTGCCCCTGCCACGGCAGCCTCTATGACAAGACCGGCCGCGTCGTACGCGGACCGGCCCCGCGCGCGCTGACGGCGGTCGCCCTCACGCTCGAGCCGAACGGCAACCTCTACGCGGATCTGTCCCTGGCGGTCCAAGCCTCGCACCGGCTGGAGATCTGACCCGTGGGTGCTCTCGGCAAGAACCTGCGCGCGCTGCCGGGCAATGTCTGGCGCTCGATCTACCGCGTTGGCACCCCGACCACCGACAAGGCCCGCGTCAAGGCCATCAACGCGAGCCTCGTGCTCCATATCCATCCGCCGCGCGTCCACCCGCATTCGGTCGCCTGGTGGTACTCGCTCGGCCTCGGCGTCATCTCGCTGCACCTGTTCATCCTCCTGACCATCTCGGGCATCATCCTGATGGTCTACTACGTGCCGACCGTGGAGGAAGCCTACCCGCGCATGCAGGACCTCATGCACGCGGTCGACTTCGGGCGCGTCGTCCGGAACGTCCATCGCTGGTCGGCCCACGGCATGGTCGTCGTCGTCTTCCTCCACATGGCGCGCGTGTTCTACACCGGCGCCTACAAGCCCCCGCGCGAGGGCAACTGGGGCGCCGGCCTCCTGCTCCTCGTCCTGACGCTCGCCCTCTCGTTCACCGGCTACCTCCTGCCCTGGGATCAGCTCGGCTACTGGGCCGCGGTCATCGGCGTGAACATCGCCGCCTCGCCCACCGAGGTCACCGATGTGCTCGGAATTACCCAAGATTTCGACCCTGGTGGTGCCATCCGCCACCTCCTCCTCGGCGGGCGCGACATCGGCGGCGACGCCCTGCTGCGCTTCTACGTCCTGCACTGCATCGTCCTGCCGCTCGCGGCGTTCGGGGTCGTCGGCTTCCACCTCTTCCGCGTGCGTCGTGACGGCGGCCTGAGCCGCCCGACCAACCAGAGCTCTGGGTCCACCCCCCCTCCGGCGACTCGGAGGAGCCGTGAGCGCCAAGCCGCACCAGAAGACGCTGTCGACCTGGCCGCATCTCCTGTTGCGCGAGCTCACTCTCTTTTTGTGGACCACCGCACTCGTCACCATCCTCGCCATCTTGGTCGACGCCCCGCTGCGCGCGCCCGCTGATCCGGAGCTCCCCGAGAACCCTGCCAAGGCGCCTTGGTACTTCCTCGGGCTGCAGGAGCTCGTCAGCTACTCGGCCTTCATGGGCGGCCTCTTTCTCCCGTGCTTCGCCATGTTCGGCCTGGCCCTCCTCCCCTACCTCGATCGCGAGGAAGAGGGCGTCGGGCGCTGGTTCGGCGCCCGTCACGACGCCCGCGTCACCTGGCTCTCGCTCGCCTTCGGCACGCTCGTCACGGTCGGCCTTATGGCCTTCACGGTGGCGTTTGGTTGGATCCGCAACTGGGACCCGGACATCTCCCAAGGCGTCATCATCCTCGTCAATCCGGGCACGGTCCTGGCCGCGCTCTACATCGCCTTCTCGCTCGTGACCTACCGCCTCACGCGCTCCACGCGCGCCGCCGCGGTCGCCATCTTCACGCTCTTCCTCGTGGGCTTCACGCTGCTCACGGTGATGGGGACGTTCTTCCGAGGCCCGAACTGGGATTTCTTCTGGTCGCCCGCCGACTGGCCGGCGCCCTGACGGGAGCACGCGCACCGCCCATGTATCGATCGTTCGCCGCTGGCAGCCTCCTCCTCCTCGCGTCACTCATCTGGGTGATCGTCGACGGGCGGACGTCGGAATGGCGCGACGCCCAACGCGCCTATCGCGCGCTCCTCACGGAGAACGTCGACCCGGCGCATGCGACGCCGACGATGGCGATCGCGCTTCGCCAAATCTTCCTTCCTGAGTTGGGAACCGTCGACCGCTGCACGTCGTGTCATGTCGGCATCGACAACCCCGATATGGCCGGCCGGCCCGCGCCGCACACGTTCCATCCGGGGCCGCACCTCGCCCAGCATCCCCCCGAGCGCTTCGGCTGCACGGCCTGCCACGGCGGCGACGGGCGCGCGACGAACTACGTCGGCACCTCGCACGTCCCCGGCCCGGAGAGCGTCTCGCCGATGGCCTCGCCCATCGGCATCGAAGCGCGCTGCGGGACCTGCCACGTCGGCGAAGACGTCCCGGGCGCACCCCATCTCTCGAACGGCCGCCGCCTCCTCGCCGAGACGGGCTGCGCCAGCTGCCACGAGATCCCCGGGGTGACCATGTCTCGCCCCTTCGGCCCGGCGCTCGACGACGTCGGCGCCAAGCTGCGCGAGGACGACCTCGCGACGTGGATCGCGAACCCGCGCGCCGTGAACCCCCAGGCTCGCATGCCCCACTTTCGCCTGGCCGAGGGCGAGGCCGCCGCGCTCGCCGCCTTCTTGTCGAGCCAGCGCCGCCCGCACCTCCCGCCGGCCGATCCCTCGGCCAACGGCGATCCCGACGCCGGACGCAGCCTCTTCGGCGTCCTGCGCTGCACGACCTGCCACACGCTGCGCGGCAAGGGCGGCACGCTCGGACCGCCGCTCGATCGGATCGGCGAGCGCCTCGCGCCCGAGTGGCTCGTCGCGTGGCTGACCGATCCGCAGCGACTCTTCCCCGGAACGCGCATGCCGCGCTACCGCCTCGAGCCGCAGCAGGTCACCGATCTCGCGGCGTATCTGCTCGAAGAGATGGTCAGTGACGCGGCGCCGAAGGACCTCCCGCGCCGCCCGCGTGCGCTTCCCGCCGCCGAGGCGGTCGCCGCCGGTCGCACGGCGTTCCTTGCACGCGGATGCATCGCTTGCCACACGCTGCAAGGATTCGAGCGGCCGACCCAGGTCGCGCCATCGCTCGCCGGCTTCGGTTCGCGTGCGCTCGAGCGGCTGCTCTTCGCCGGCTTGCCCGCGGGCACCCATCGCACGCTGGCGGACTGGACGTTTCGGAAGGTCGCGACGCCGGGGGCGGCCGCGGCCGCGGATCCGGCCGCAACGATGCCCGAGGTGGCGCTCACGCCGTCGGAGGTCGCGGACGTCACGCTCGCGCTCATGGCGCTCCGAACGCCCGTACCGCCGGCGGCCTACCTGCGAGGCGCCGCCGCCTCCCCGTCCACCGCCGCGTCCGCCCGCATGCCACCTCTGCAAGGCGAGATCGGCGCGCTCTTCGAGAGATACCGCTGCCTCTCGTGCCATACGATCGGAGGGACCGGCGGGACCCTCGCGAACGTGCCGCTCGACCGCGAAGGCAGCAAGGTCGAGCCGGCCTGGCTCGAAGCGTTCCTCGTCGAACCGGACACGATCCGCGTCGCCCAGGAAGAGCGCATGCCGCGACTCGGCATCACCCCCGCCGAGGCCAAGACCCTGACCGACTACCTGACGATGGTCATGCGCGATGATCGAATCCCGCTCGCCCCGCCCGTCCGCCCACCGCGCGCGCCCGCGCTCGACGACCCCGAGCTCGTCGCGGCCGGTCGCGCCGCCTTCGACGCCCTCGGCTGTCGCGCCTGTCACATCGAAGGCGAGCGCGGTGGCTACGTCGGCCCCGATCTCTTCCGCAGCGGCGTGCGCCTGCGAACGGGCTGGGTCTACGCGCTTCTCACCGATCCCGGGCTCATGGCGCCCGAGCTCGCGCACCCGGGCGAGCCGCTCGATCCCGCGACGGCGACCGCGCTGACCGCGTTTTTGAAGACGCTCGTCCCCGCTCCCGCATCCGGCGCGAGCCCCGAGGGAGGCGCCCCGTGATCGTACCGCACGCACCGCACGCACCGCACCGCGCCATCGTCGCGCTCGTGCCGATCGTCCTGGGCGCCGCAATCCTCGCGGGCGCGTGCGGCGAGGCGCCGACCGCCGTACCCCCGCCGCGCGACGGCCTCGTCGAAGCGACGCTCGGCCTGCGCGCTCCGTCCAGCGACGGCGCCAACGCGTGGGCGCGCCACTGTCAGATCTGCCACGGCCCGAGCGGTGCGG
>SXIE01000264.1 GCA_005772945.1 Pseudomonadota bacterium | reverse complement strand
GACATCGGCGTCGCCATGGGCAAGCGCGGGACCGACGTGGCGCGCGAGTCGGCGGCGCTCGTCCTGGTCGACGACGACTTCGGCGCCATCGTCGAGGCGGCGCGCGTCGGGCGCGGGATCTTCGACAACATGCGCCGCGCCTTCGGCTACATCGTGGCGGTCCACATTCCCGTCGCGGGCCTCGCGCTCATCCCGGCGCTGCTCGGCTGGGACGCGCTCATCGGGCCGATTCAGGTCGTGTTCCTCGAGCTCGTCATCGACCCCGCGTGTACGATCGTCTTCGAGCTCGAGCCGCCCGACGAGGCGATCCTCGACCGCCCGCCGCGCCCCCCGAATGAGCACCTCCTGGCCTTGTCGCGCGGTCTCTTCAGCGCGCTCCAGGGCTTCATTCTCCTCGGGGCCGTGCTCGGGCTGGTGCTGTTGCTCGAGGCCCAAGGAGCGTCCGAGCCGCTGCGCCGCACCGCCGCGTTCGTGACGCTGGTCGTCGGCAACCTCGCGATCCTCATCGCCAGCCGCAGCGCGCGCGAGCCGTTCTGGCGCACCCTCACGCGCAAGAACCGCGCGCTGCCGATCCTGCTCAGCGCGACGCTCGCGTTCCTCGCCCTGCTGGTCTACCTGCCGCCGGCCGCCGCGCTCGTCGACTTCGTGCCGCTCGGGCCGCTCGTCCTCGGCCTGACGCTCGCCTTCGGGATTACGCCGATCCTCGTGCTCGATGCCTTCGAGGCGCTCGTCGTCTCGCGCTGGCGCGGCGCGCGCCTCACGCGATGAGCGCACCCGGATTCATGATGCCGCGCGGATCCACCGCCTGCTTCATCGCGCGCAGCATGTCGCCCATGAGCGCCGGTCGCTCGCGCTCGTACCACGGGCGGTGCACGCGCCCGACGGCGTGGTGGTGCGTGATGGTGCCGCCGTGCGCGCCGATGGCGTCGCTCACGGCCGTCTTGACGGCGCGCCACGTGTCCGCCTCGGCGCCCGCACGGACGGGACGCACGAACGTGTAGTAGGGCGCCGGCCCGTCCGGGTACACGTGCGTGAAGCGGCAGGTCAGCGCCGCGCCCGCTCCGAGGACCTCGCGCACGGCCGCGCGGATAGCGGCGTCGAGGCCCTCGAACGCGCTCCAGGTGCAGGCCGTCTCGAACGTGTCGGCCATCACGCCGAGGCCGATGAGCGCACTCTGCAGATAGGGCCCGTCGAAGAACGCCGAGCGCCACTTGTCGGCGTCGCCGCTGCGCACCTTGGCGCCCTCGGGACACGTTCCGCCGTGGTCGCGGCACAGCTCGAGCGCGCGCGCCATCCACGCCTCGAGCGCGTGATCGTCCGATTCGAAGCCGACCAGCAGCGCGTGCGACCCATCGTCGAGCACGTGATTCAGCGCGGCCTCGGCGGCGTCGAGTACGCGGCAATTCGACGGATAGAGGCCCGACTGCGCGAGCGCCCGCGCGGCCGCTGCGGCCGTAGGCATGTCGGCGAAGCGCACGGTCGCCGACGCACGGAACGTCGGTCGCGGACGGACGCGCACGGTCGCCTCGGTGATGACGCCGAGCGCGCCCTCGGACCCGAGCACGATCCGATCAGGCGCCGGTCCCGCCCCCGAGGCGGGCAGCCGTCGCGTCGCCCACGCCCCGCGCGGCGTCAGCATGTGCGTCTCGGCGACGAGGTCGTCGATGTGCGTCATGAGCGTCGCGAAGTGCCCGCCGGCGCGCGTGGCGATCCAGCCGCCGAGCGTCGAAAACTCGAAGGATTGCGGGAAGAAACGCAGCGTGAGGCCGTGCGTCGCAAGCTGCGTTTCGAGGTCCGGACCGAACACGCCGGCCTCGATACGCGCGAGGCGCGAGACGGGATCGACTTCGAGCACGCGCCGCAGTTCGCGCAGGTCGAGCGCGACCACGCCGACGTCATGAACGCACGTCACGCCCTCGACGACCGACGTGCCGCCGCCCCAGGGCACGACCGCGACGCCCGCGCCGTCGGCCCACGCGAGCACCGCGGCCACGTCGTCCGCGCTCGCCGGATACGCCACAGCGTCGGGCGCCCGCGTGTAGTCGCCGCTGAAACCGCGCAGCTGGTCGAGGTAGCTCTTGCCGTGCGCGTGGGCCATCCGCGCGGCCCGCGACGTGTCGAGCCCGAGCCCCGCCGGGGCCGATTCCAGGCGGCTCTCCGGCATCTGCACCGCCGCGTCGGGCACCGGCTCGCGCAGCGCCAGGCCGCTCACGCCGAGCCGCGCCTCGACCATCTTGCCGAGCTGCGTGCGCGCGGGCGCCGCCGGAAAGCGCTCCGCCCAACCCCAACCCCAGCGGCTACGTGCTTGTGTCATGCGCGGATGATAGACCGAGCGGGGCCGCGCCGAACACTCGTGGCGCTTGATTTTCATGGCCCGAACCGCGAGAACCAGCGGCCCACTCGGACGGGAGGTGGTCGATGGCACCAGCGTCGCTTCAGGTATCGGGGCTCGAGTCTGCGCTCGACCAGCGGATCCTCGTGCTCGATGGGGCCATGGGCTCGATGCTCCAGCGCCACCGGCTGACGGAAGCCGACTTCCGCGGGGCGCGCTTTGCGGCGCACGGCAAGGATCTCCGCGGCAATAGCGATCTCCTCAATCTGACCGCGCCCGCGGTCGTGAGCGGGATCCACGAGGCGTACCTCGCGGCCGGCGCCGATCTGATCGAGACGAACACGTTCACGGCCACGGCGATCGCTCAAGCCGACTATGACCTCTCGGAGCTGGCGTACGAGCTCAACGTGGCCGGTGCGCGCCTCGCCCGCGAGGCCGCGGACCGTTGGACGGCCAAGGACCCGGCGCGCCCGCGTTTCGTGCTCGGGTCGATCGGACCGCTCAATCGGACCCTGTCCCTCTCGCCCGACGTCAACGACCCCGGCTTCCGCGCGGTCACGTTTGCCGAGGTGACCGAGTCGTATGCGGAGCAGGCGCGGGGGCTGCTCGACGGCGGCGTCGACGCGCTCCTGGTCGAG
>SXIE01000263.1 GCA_005772945.1 Pseudomonadota bacterium | reverse complement strand
GGACATCGGCCGCCACAACGCGGTCGACAAGCTCCTCGGGCGCCGCCTTCGCGCGGGGCACCTGCCCGCCTTCGACACCTTCATATGGGTGTCGGGCCGCGCCAGCTTCGAGCTCGTGCAAAAGGCGCTGCGTGCCGGCGTCGGTGGCCTCGTCGCCGTCGGCGCCCCCAGCGCGCTCGCGGTCGAGGTGGCCCGCGCCCACGGCCTCGTCCTCGCGGGATTCGCGCGCGACGATCGCGCCACCGTCTATAGCGGTCGCGTCGCGTCCTGACGCGAGATTCCTTTGACCCTCGCCCCGGACGTCGGCACTGTGCGCCGCTCAAAGGGGGAAAGCCATGCGCGTCCTACGACGAACGTTCGTCCTGTTGATCCTTGGTAGCCTCGGTGTCGCTCCGAGCGCCTGCACCGACGCGAAGCGCCCCCTCGGCGCGCTGTGCGGCGAGAGCTCCGAGTGCGCCGACGGCGAATGCCTCGGCGGCTACTGCCTCGAGCCGCTCGCCGATAGCGACTCCGACGGCCTCCTCAACGAGATCGAGGCCGCCCTTGGCACGGACCCGACCAAGGCCGACACCGACGGCGACGGCACCAACGACGGCGACGAGATCGGCGCCAACGTCCAAAGCCCGCTCGACGCCGACGCCGACGGCCACGTCGATGCGGTCGAGAGCAAGCTCGTCGACGCCGACGCCGACTGCATCGTGAACCAGCTCGACCCCGCGGACGCCGTGCCCGAGACGGACCCGCACGTGCTCGCCAGCTTCGTCTGCAAGCACGAGGGCGTGTGCGTCGCCACCGGCGCCAGCGTCACGGCGAGCTGCGTCCCGAGCGCCACTGCCGGCAAGAACGCCGCGAGCTGCGACTACTCGGGCGTCCCCGGCTATGTCGAGGACGAGACCGCCTGCAACGACAAGGACGACGACTGCGACGGCACGGTCGACGAGCGCTTCGGCGTGAGCGGCGAGGTCGTCTTTGCAGAGGTCGGCGGTCAGACGCGCTTCAAAGGTCAGGCCTGCGGCGTGGGCGCGTGCGCCGGCGGCCTGGTCGTCTGCGCCGACAGCGAGACACTCACCTGCGCGAGCCTGACCCAGGTCGCGGCGGAGGTGTGCAACGCCGCCGATGACGACTGCGATGGCGCGACCGACGAAGACTTCGCCGCCGGCGGCACCCACAGCTTCGACGGCGGACCGAACCCGGCCGACGCGGGCAAGGTCCTCGGGGCTGCTTGCGGCGTGGGTGCGTGCAGCGGCGGCACGGTCGTCTGCGCTGCCACCGACGCGACGAAGCTCACCTGCGCGTCGCTCGTCAACGCCGGTCCCAAGGCCTGCCACAGCGACGCGAACTGCGACGGCGCCCCCGACGTTGCGGCCGACGGCGAGACCCTCGCGGGCTGCACGAACTTCTGGCGCGACGACGACGGCGACGACTTCGGCTACGGCGACCCGGTCTGCCTCTGCGACGCGAGCGTGGACTACCCGGCCGCGGCCGCCGGCGATTGCAACGAGAAGGACCTCTACGTCCACCCGAACGCGCTGCCGCTCTGCGGGATCGACGCTGATTGCGACGAGAACCTGGTCGACACGATGGAGGTCTGCGACGACGGCAACGACGTCTTCTGGGACGGCTGTCACGGGTGCCAGCTCTCGGAGCTGATCGTGACCAAGCTCGGCAACGCGGTCGCGCCCACCCTGGCGGCCGGCGCCGACGGCGGCTTCGCGATCGAGTGGGACCTCGGCTACGAGATCGAGACCTACCAAGGGCGCGAGCTGCACTTCTACGACGCGACGCACGAGCTGGCCCGCTACACGGGCGTCGGTAGCGACCTCTGGGGCGGGCCCGCCGTGTGGATGGTGGGCCTGCGCGGCGGCGGCTACCTCGAGCTCTGGCAGGCGACGCGCGACGGTTACTACACGCTCTTCGCGCAGAGCTACAGCGCGGGCGGCGTGGCCGTCGGCGACCCGGTCTTGGTCGCGGACAGCGAGTCGCAGACGTCGTTTTACGACGGCCAGCTCGTCGCCCTCGACGGCCACCGCGCGGCGTTCGTTTACCCGCAGCCGATCCTCGACGCGACGGGCTCGGGCATGCGCATCGTCGGCTTCTACTTCGGCGCGGACGGCAAGGTCGAGGCGGGCGGCCGCCTCGAGTTCGATCCGGGCGGGCCGGTGTACGCGGTGGGCGCCGCGGGGATGGCGGACGGCCAGCTCGTCGCAGCGTTCCGCGTCGAGAACTACGAGACCTACGACGCGAGCATCTACTTCCAGCGGGTCGGCGTCGACAAGGCGCCGGCCGGCAAGATCACGCTCGCGCACGGCCAGCCCGAGCTCCAGCAGAGCGAGTTCGCCGTCGCGACGTTGCCGGCCGGCGCGTGGGCGCTCGTGTACCTGCAGGACGATCCCGTCGCGCCGGAGGGCACCGACCGCGTCCTCTACGTTCAGCACATCGACGCGAACGGCGCGCCGACGGGGGACAAGCTGAAGCTGCCCATCCCCGCCGACGTGTATGTCTACGAGCTCGATGCGGCGGCGAATGCCCGCGGCGACCTGGTCGTGGCCGGCTCGTCCGAGCGCAACATGGGCGAGCCACCGGCCTGGCTCGTCCATGCGGGCGGCGGTGTGACGCCGCTGTCGCTCGGCACGGCCGAGCTCCTCTCGAGTCCGGGCGGCACCGAGGTCGTCGCGCTCGCCAATGGCGACTTCCTCGTCTCGTTCAGCGGCTGGGCCGGCGAGGCGGGCGGCGGCGGGTTCCTCTCGCGCATCAACGCGGACGGCGCGCGCGTCCCGGTGTTCCCGCCGGCTCGCTGAGCGCCCGCGCGAGGCGCACCGCGTCCTCCGGCGTATCGAAATCCTCGAGCGCCGGCGCCGGCTCGCTCAGCTCCAACCACGCGACCCGCAGCGCGCGAAGCAGCGGCATCACGGCCCGCTCGCCCCGCGCCCACGCCGCCTCGACGGGCCCCGCACACCCCGCGCCCCACAGCGCGGCCAGCGGTTGCGGCCGCCCCGCGACCCGCGGCACGCGCACATCCGCATCGGCGGGGAGCGGCGCCGCGATCGCCGCGATCCAGGCCGGCGTGATGAGCGGAACAGCGCACGCCACCACGAAGAGCTCGCGCCCCGGGTACGCCCGATACGCGGCCGCGAGCGCCTGCAGCGGTCCGCCGCCCGGCGTCAGATCCGCGACCTCGGCGCCCGGCCCGCCGACCGTCACGACCTCGTCCAGGCACGCCGCACACGCCTGTCGAATGCGCGCGAGGCTCGCGACGCCGCCAAAGCGCGCGTCCGCCTTCGGCGCACCAAAGCGGCTCGAGGCCCCGCCCGCGAGGATCACGGCGACGGGCGTGCGCTTGCGCTCATGGTCGGCGTCCGGCATATCGGGCGCGAGGATACGATGGCGCTCCGAAAACCCAAACGCTTCTGGCGACCCTCGCTGTGGGCGAGCCTCAGACCGTTCGGCATCGGCGGCGGCAAGCGCCTCCAGCACCCGAACAACTTCGCCGAGGTCTGGCGCGCCTTTCGCGAGAACAAGGGCCGCCGCGCCTACGCCTGGCGCATCCTGAAGCACGGCGTCTGCGACGGCTGCGCGCTCGGCACGACCGGCCTGCGCGACTGGACGCAGGACGGCGTCCACCTCTGCAATATCCGCCTGCGCCTCCTGCGCCTCAACACGCAGCCCGCCTTCGACGCGGCCCTCCTCGCCGACGTGGGCCCGCTCCTCGCCCTGAAGGGCGCCGCCCTCCGCGACCTCGGCCGCATCCCGGTGCCGCTCCTCCGGCGCGCCGGCGAGCCCGGCTTCCGCCCGATTCCCTGGGACGACGCCCTCGCCCTCGTCGCCGCCCGCATGGCCGCCACGACCCCCGATCGCCTCGCGTTCTACCTCACCGCGCGCGGCACCCCGAACGAGACCTATTACACCGCCCAAAAGGCCATCCGCGCCCTCGGCACCAACAACCTCGACAACGCCGCGCGCATCTGCCACGCGCCCTCGACCCACGCCCTCAAAGACGCGCTCGGGGTCGGCGCCTCGACCTGCTCCTACAAGGACTGGATCGGCACCGACCTCGTCGTCTTCATCGGCTCGAACGTCGCCAACAACCAGCCGGTCGCCACGAAATACCTCTATCTCGCGCGCAAGGCGGGCACGCGCGTCGCCGTCCTCAACGCCTGCCGCGAGCCCGGCATGGAGCGCTACTGGATCCCGTCGATTGTCGAAAGCGCTATCTTTGGTACCGAAATCGCCACCGACTTCTTCCTGGTCGGCACCGGCGGCGACGTCGCCTTCCTCGCCGGCGCCATGAAACACATCCTCGCCGCGGGCCTCGTCGACCCCGCCTTCATCGCCGACCACACCGACGGCTTCGACGCCCTCGCCGCCGCCCTCGCCGCGCACGCCTGGCCCGAGCTCGAGCGCCTCGCAGGCGCATCCCAGGCTGACATGCAGGCCTTCGGTGCGCTCGTCGGCGGCGCCCAGCGCGCCGTCTTCGTCTGGTCGATGGGCGTCACGCAGCACGCCCACGGCGAGGACGGCGTCCGTCAGATCCTGAATCTGCTGCTCCTCCGCGGCTTCGTCGGGCGCGAGGGCTGCGGTGCGATGCCGATCCGCGGGCACTCGGGCGTCCAGGGCGGCGCCGAGCTCGGCTGCTACGCGACGGCGTTCCCGGGTGGCGTGCCGGTCGACGCGCCCCACGCCGAGGCGCTCGCGGCTGCCTGGGGCTTCGACGTTCCGTCCACCCCCGGCCTCACGACCCCGGAGATGATCGAGGCCGCCACCGCCGGCGCGCTCGACGTCCTCTACGCTATCGGCGGCAACTTCCTCGACGTCCTCCCGGATCCGGCCGGCGTCGAGCGCGCCATCACCACCGTGCCGCTGCGCGTGCATCACGACATCGTCCTGACGCGCCAGATGCTGCTCGCACCCGTCGGCCGCGGCGAGGCCGTCCTCCTCCTGCCCGCGACCACGCGCTACGAGGTCCCGGGCGGCGTGACCGAGACGTCGACCGAGCGCCGCATCATCTTCAGCCCGGAGATCCCCGGCCCGCGCGTTCCCGAAGCGCGCCCCGAGGGCGACGTCCTCCTCGACCTCGCGCGCCGCGTACGCCCCGATCGCGCCCCGCACCTGACCTTCGCGACGACGGCCGACGTGCGCCGCGAGATCGCCCGCATCGTCCCATTCTACGCGGGCATCGAGCGCCTCGCCAAAGCCGGCGACCAGTTCCAATACGGCGGCCCGCACCTCTGCGCTGACTGGCGCTTCCCGACCCCGACCGGCAAGGCGCATTTCGCCGCCGTCGCGCTGCCCGAGACGCGCATTCCCGAGGGCTCCTTTCGCGTCTCGACCCGCCGCGGCAAGCAGTTCAACAGCCTCGTCCACGACGCGAAGGACCGCATCACCGGCGCCCTGCGCGACGCTGTTCTGATGGCGCGCGCCGACGCCGATCGCCTGGGCCTCGCGGACGGCACGGCGGTCGCGCTCACGAGCGCCCACGGCCGCATCATCGGCCGGATCCACCGCGCCGACATCGCCAGGGGCAACGTGCAGGTCCATTGGCCCGAGGGCAATGTCCTGCTCGACCCGGCGCGCCGCTCGCCCGTCTCGCGGATCCCGGACTTCAACGCGACGGTCACGGTTCGCCCCGTTGACCCCGCCGACCCCGCCGACCCCATCCCCCCCGGCCACCCCGTCGACCCCATCCCCCCCGGCCCGCGCTAGGCGACCGGCGCCGAGAAGTTTTGCCGGAAGGCCGCGATTCGACTATGTGGAATCACGTGCCCCGCGCCATCCGATCGCTGCTCGTGCTCCTCGTGTCGACCTCTGGCGCGCTCGCGTTCGCGTCGCGTGCCGACGCCGCGCAGCCCGATCCGACCGGACGTGCCGAGCGCCTCTCGGCCGAGGCCGCCGACGCCTTCGGGGTCGGCCGCTTCCACGACGCCATCAAGCTCTACCTCGACGCCTACGACATCTCGAAGTCTCCGGAAACGCTCTATAATGTCGCCTTCATTTACGAGAAGAAGCTCGCCGAGCCCGAGCTCGCCATCGATTACTACCAGCGCGTCGTGAGGGCCGAGGGGGTCGACGCCGCGCTCGCCGCGAAAGCCCAGAAGCGCATGACGGCGCTCAAAGACGCGCGCAAGAAAGACGACCCGCCGCCGAAGAAGACGGACCCACCGCCCGACGCGGGGCCCGGCGCGGGCCCCTACGTCCTGGTCGGCACCGGCGGCGCCGTCCTCGCCGCGGGCTTCACGTTTGCCATCATGGCGACCGTCACGCATGCGGACTTCGACAAGGCCGAGACCGCCGACGCCAAGCGCGCGCTCCAAAGCCGGGGTCAGACGCAGGCGCTGGTCGCCGACCTCGCGATGGGGGTCGGCGCGGCGGCGATCCTCGGCGGCGTGATCTGGCTCCTCGCGGCCAGCGACGCGCCCGCGAGCCCGACGCCCGGCGTCACGCCCACGCCCGGCGGCACGGGGCTGCGCTTCGATGCGCACCTCCTCGAGTCGGGCGGCGCGGTCTTCACGCTCGGAGGGCACCTATGACGCCGCGCGCACGCATTCGCTCGCGGAGAGCGCGGAGCGCGTGGACGGTCCTCATCGGCCTAGGCGCGAGCGCGTCGCTCGGCTGCTCGGCGGTGCTCGATTTCGGCGACGCGTGCTCCGTCGACACCGATTGCGATCGCCTCGCGCGCGGCCAGCGCTGTGACCGCGGCTTCTGCGTGCCCAAGCCCATCCTCGACGCCAGCGTCCACTGCGATCGCTTCTTCGGCGAGGACCCGCAGACGAGCGACCCCGCCAACCTCGTCGTCGTCGGCTCGCTGCTCCCACTCGGCGACGGCTCCGACCAGGGCGCGCGCCTCGCGGTCAAACAGATCAACGAGACGGGCGGGATCGCCGGCAAGAAGCTCAGCATGATCGCCTGTGACGACGGCGACGACTCGGACCAGGGGCGTCTCGCCGCGCGCCATCTCATCGACGTGGCCAAGGTCGACGCCATCATCGGCGCCGGCTCGTCGCAGGTGACCATCGACGTCTTCACCGAGCTCGCGCTGCCGAGTCGCGTGCTCATGATCAGTCCGTCGGCGACCTCGCCGACCCTGACCGATCGCCCCGACAACGGACTCCTCTGGCGCACGGCCCCCTCGGACGTCTTCCAGGGCAAGACCATCGCGCACTACCTCATGAGCCGCGGCTTCACGCGCATCGCGATTGTTGCACGTTCAGACAACTATGGTGACGGCATGCGCCGCATCATCCACGACGAACTCTGCGCGCTGCACTTCGACTGCAGCAACACCGACCTCCTGGTCGAGCTCGCCTATACGACCGATCCCAACGGCCAAGCCGAGGACTTCACGCGCGCCGTCGCCGTGCTCGACGGCCAGCAGCCCGACGTGGTGGTCCTCGTCTCGTTCGTGTCCGACGGCGTCGACTTCATCAACGCCGCGACCGGGCACGGCTACAAATACGTCTTCGCCGACGGGTTCCGCGATCCCGAGGCCATCGTCGTGTCCGACCCCGAGCGCCCGCATTCGGTCGTCACGACGCCGACCGAGCTCTGCGGCGCGGTCGGCACCAACCCCGGCGTCACCGATCTCTATGGCGGCTTCGCGGCCGACTTCCGCGCGATCTTCGGGAGCGATCCCAAGACCTTCGCGCCCCACGCCTACGACGCGACCTACCTCGTCGCCTACGCCTACGTCGGCGCGCTCGGCGCCGGCACCCAGCTGGCCGACCTCGACGGGCGCGGCCTCGCCGAACAGCTCAAGCGCCTGACGGGAGGGACGACCGCCATCAACGTCGGCACCGGCGATCTGGGGCGCGCCGAGGGGGTCCTCGGTGCAAACGGAACGTCGGCGATCGATCTCAAGGGGATCTCGGGCGAGCTCGACTTCGAAGCCGCCTCGGGCGAGGCTCCGGCGAGCATCCAGATGTGGGCGTTCGATTTGGCGGCGGGCAGAATTTCGAACCTGGGAGTCGTCTTCGACCACGAAGGCGTGTATGATTTCGGCGATGTAGGTTCATTCTCCACGACTGCGCCTTGCGACTGACGCAGGTGCTTTCGAGTTGGCACAGCGCCCCCGCCACGCGACGGCCACGGTTAGTACGTGACTTGGATCTGCTCCCAATGCTCCGAGAAGTTCGCCCGGTACCGCACACGGTGTCCCGGGGACGGGATGCGTGTCATCGAGGACCTGACGGGGCAGCTCATCGGCGGGCGCTATCGTGCGCGCGAGCTGATCGGCGTCGGCGGGATGGACTCGGCGGTCTGGAAAGCGTGGCAGATCGGCGCCGAGCGCGCGGTCGCCATCAAGGTGTTGCCGCCGGCCGATGACGCGGCGGGCAAGCGCTTCGCGCGCGGGGCTCGCATCGCGGCGAACCTGAGCCACCCGAACTGCCTCGTCATCCACGACTACGGCAAGACCGAGGACGGCAAGCTCTACCTGGCGATGGAGCTGCTCGTCGGGCAGGTCTTGCAGGACGTCCTGCCGGCCGAGGGGATGGCGGTCCCCGAGGTGCTCCACATCATCGACCAGGTGCTGCAGGCGCTCGAGCACGCGCATGCGCAGCGCGCGGTGCATCGGGATCTGAAGCCGGACAACCTGTTCCTCTGCCGCAAGAACGACGACGCGCTGCACGTGAAGATCCTCGACTTCGGCATCGCGAAGTACATCGAGGAAGATCCGACGGACCCGAGCGACGACGAGCGTGGCAAGGACGACTTCGAAGACCTCGTGACCGAGCAGCGGCAGGTCTGCGGTACGCCCCAATACATGGCGCCCGAGCAGGTGGTCGGCGCGCGCGTCGATGGCCGCGCGGACCTCTATGCGCTCGGCTGCGTGATGTATCGCATGCTGACCGGGCGCCTGCCGTTCGACGGCAAGACCCGCTACGAGCTCTACCAGAAGCACCTGCAGGAGGCGCCGCGGCCCTTCAGCGAGGTGCGCCCCGACCTCGAGTTCCCGGCGCGGCTCGAGCTCATTGTCATGAAGGTGCTCGCCAAGCGGCCTGATCAGCGCTTCCAGACGGCCGCCGAGATGCGCCATGCGCTGCAGACGGTGTCGTCCGAGACCCGCTCGCGGCGGGCCATGCGCGCGCGCGTGTCGCTCAAGCACACGAGTCCGCAGCAGCCGTCGGCGGCCCCCTGGACCCTGTCGCAGCCGTCGCCGTTCCTCGACGACGCCGCGCGCGACCTCGACCCGACGGTGCCGCCGACCGCCAACGTGGCCGCGATCGGGCACGCCGTGCCGCCGATTCCGGCGCAGACCCCGGTCCACGCGATGCAGGCGCCGACGCCGACGGTGGCCGAGACGATGCGGCCGGCCACGTCGCAGGTGCTCCTGAACGACGCGGTCCTGCGTCACCCGGCCTTGCGGCATAGCACGCAGCAGCGCTCGCAGAGCGGGCTGAGCGGCATGGCGCCGATGGTGCCGCGCTCGACCGAGACGGAGCCGAGCTCGGTCGCCGATCGCGACGAGCCGCCGCGCCGGCGCTGGGCGACGTTCGCGGTGATGGGAGGCGCGTTCCTCCTGGGCGTGGGCGGCGTGGCGCTGGCGATGAACCTGATGCAGGGCGACGGGACGGACGAGGGAACCCCTGCGGCGTCCGCACCGGTGGAGGCCGTGTCGACCCCGGTGGAGCGAACGGCGCCCGGCTCGCAGGCGCATAAGGCGCCGCCGCCGGACGAGCAACCGTCCCACGCGCCGGCGCCCACGCTCGAGGGCGCGGCGGTGGTCGACGTGCGGGCCGGGCGCGTCATCGGCGGCGTGCTTGCCGAAGCGCCGATCGAAGCGCCCGCCGACGCGAATGGAGGCGTACCGGTCTTGCCGGCGCCGGTGCAGTTTGCCATCGACACGGAGCCGACGGGCGCCACGGTCAAGGAAGCGGGCGCCACCATCGGTACGACCCCGGGCCGGTTCCCGCTCGCCGTCGGCAAGCACACCCTCACGCTCGAGCGGGCGGGGTTCAAGCCGATGCCGCTCGCGCTCGATCTGACGGCGGCCGACAGCGGTGCACCGGCGCGCAAGTTCGTGCTCGTCGCCGACCGCCTGCCGGGCGCGCTGGCGCGCGAGACGCCGCCCGCCACGCCTCGCGCCACGCCCCCCTCGGGGCCCAAGGGCACCGAGCTCATCCAGCGTCCGACCCCCGAGAAGATCCAGGCGAACCTCAAGAAGGACCCGGCGGCCGCAACGGGCGACGCCAAGTCGCCGGCCAAGAGCGGGACGGATCCGATCGTCCTACCGGCGGACGCCGTGCCGCCGAAGAAGCCGATCGTGAAGCTGCTCGACGACGACGCGGACGAAGCGACGCCGAAGCCGAAGGTCAAGGTCCTCGACGATCCTTGATGCTCCGCTCAGCGGCGCGCGAGGAGGCCGGTGCCGACGCGGATCGCCTCGCCCTCGTGCAGGGTCGGGAGCACCGCAAGCCCCGAGGCGCGCGGACACACCAGCACGACGGTCGAGCCGAGGTTGAAGACCCCCAGCTCGGCCCCGCGCTCGACGCAGGCGCCGCGCGCGAGCTTGGTCGTGATGCGTCCGACGTTGGTCGCGCCGACCATGACCAGGCCGAGCGTGCCGAAATCGTTGGTGTGCAAACCAAACACCAGGCGCTTGTTCTTGACGAAGAGGCCCTCGACGCGGCGGACCGCGAGCGCGTTGACCGGGTAGCTGGCGCCGTCGTGGGGCGCGAGCGTGGTCACCGTCGCCGCCGCGGGCGCGTGGACGCGGTGGTAGTCGCGCGGCGACAGGTAGAGGACGGCGTAGGTGCCGCCGAGGTAGGGCTCGGCAGGCACGTGCTCGCCGAGCAGCTGAGAAAGTGCGTAGGTCCGACCCTTCACCTCGGGAATGCGGCCGCGCGGATCGACCGTGCCGAAGCTCTTGAGGCACGCATCGGCCGGTGAAACCAGGACCTCCGGCCGTAGGTCGATCGGTCGGACACCTGGGCGCAGCGCGCGCGTGAAAAATGCGTTGAGCGTCGCAAACGACGCGATCGGCTCGGCGATCTCGGCGATGTCGATGTCGTAGAGGCGGATGAACGCGTCGATGAGGCGACCGAGCACCGGGCGCGGCAGGCGCAGATCGGCAAAGCGTCCGGCGGCCCGCGAGAGCCCCGGGCGTGCGAGCCCCTCGAGCCACAGCCGCTCGACCTGCGCGGTCACGGGACGGGTGAGCGGCCCCGTGACCTTGAACAGCGCATCGATGAGCGCCTGGCCGTGGAGCCTGCGATGGAGCTCGCGAGGGTGGGGCGGCGCGCGCGTGCTCACCGCGTCACAGATCGAGCATTCCGAAGTTCGTCATGTCGGCAAACGCCTGATAGCGCTCGCGGACGGAGGCGCGATCGATGTGGCGAAGGCGCTCGACGCCGTAGCCTTCGACGCAGAACGACGCGAGGATGCTGCCGACGACGGCCGCCTTGCGCACGTTGCCCGGCGTGAGGTCGTTCGTCGCCTCGAGGTAGCCGACAAAGGCGCCCGCGAACGTGTCACCGGCCCCCGTCGGATCGACCACCTTCTCGAGCGGGTAGGCCGGCACGTAGAAGACGTCGTTCTCGTTGAAGACGACCGCACCGTGCTCGCCGCGCTTGATGACGACGAGCGAGGGCCCGATCGCTTGGATCTCCTTGGCGGCGAGGACCATCGAGCGCTTGCCCGTGAGCTGGCGCGCCTCCTCGTCGTTGACGAAGAGCGCGTCGACGCGGCGCAGCACGTTGCAGAGCTCGGGCTTGGCGGTGTTGATCCAGAGGTTCATCGTGTCGGCGGCGACGAAGCGCGGCGACGTGACCTGCTCCAAGACGTGGTCCTGGAGGCGCGGCTGGATGTTGCCGAGGAAGAGGAACGTCGCCTGCCGCTGCTCGACCGAGAGCTTGGGCTGGAACGATTCGAACACGTTGAGCGCGGTGAAGAGCGTGTCGCGGGTGTTCATGTCCTCGTGGTAGCGCCCGCCCCAGCGGAACGTCTTGCCGCTGCTCCGCTCGAGGCCCGTCAGATCGATGCCGTGCTCGCGGAGCAGGGCCAGGTCGTGATCGGCGAAGTCCTCGCCGATGACCGCCACGACCGCGGGGCGCGTGAAGACGGAAGCCGCCAACGCGAAGTAAGTCCCTGATCCACCAAGCAAATCGTCGCGCGCGCCGAGCGGCGTTTCGATGTTGTCATATGCGACGGAGCCGACGACGACGAGGCTCATGGCTTCTTCTCCATGTGGCTGAGGCGGTCTTCGATGAGGAGGGCGAGGCGCCCACGGGCCGACGCCGGGATGCGTCCCGGGGCGGTCATGATCGCGAACTCGAGCGCATTCCAGGCGGGTGACGGTGGCGCGTCCGCGACGAGCGTCGCAGCCGCACGCAAGACGCGCTGCGCCTTCTCGACGTTGGCGTGCATCACCGCGAGCACCGCGTCGACCGTGACGTGGTCATGGCCCGGGTGCCAGCAGTCGTAGTCGGTGGCCATCGCGATGGTCGCGTAGGCGAGCTCGGCCTCGCGCGCCAGGCGCGCCTCGGGCAGGTTCGTCATGCCGACGACCGCCGCGCCCCACTGGCGGTGCATCTCCGATTCGGCGCGCGTCGAGAACTGCGGGCCGTCGATGCAGACGTACGTCCCGCCGTCGTGCGACTTGAGGGCGCTCGCGCCCGCGCACGCCTTCAAGAGCAACCCGCGCGCCACCGGGCAGAGCGGGTCGCCGAAGCCGACGTGGGCGACGACGCCGTCCTCGAAGAAGGTCGAGGGCCGCGCGCGCGTGCGGTCGATGAACTGGTCGATGATGACGAGGTCGCCCGGTGCGATGTCCTCGCGCAGCGAGCCGACGGCGCTCACGGAGAAGACCCACTTCACGCCGAGCGCCTTGAGCGCCCAGATGTTCGCGCGGGCGTTGATCTCGTGCGGTGCGAAGCGGTGGCCGCGCCCATGGCGTGGCAGGAAAGCGATTGGCTGCCCATCGAGGCGCCCGACCAGCACGGCGTCCGACGGGTCGCCGAACGGGGTCGTGACGCGAACCTCCTCGAGGTCCTCGACGCCCTCCATATGATAGAGGCCGCTGCCACCGATGACGCCGACGCGTGGGCGATGTGTGTTGGGCACTGAGGTCGCTCCCCTGACGCAAACCTTCGGGCGCTTAGCACCGTTCAACGCGCGGCGCAACGCCCGTCCGCGCGGGCGCGCGCGGGCGGCAGGGGCGCGATCGACGGCAAGCACGTCAAGCGCGCGGGAGGGCGCTGGCGCGCTTGTCTTCCGCGTGGCGGTGCGGGAAAAGAGCGTCGGCCATCACGTTCGCCAGGAGGTGCCTCGATGACCGCCAAGACCCGCATCGCCATCAACGGTTTCGGACGCATCGGGCGCCTCGCCGCCCGCCGTGTCCTCGCGCGCGCCGACGAGTTCGAGCTCGTCGCGATCAACGACCTCGCCGACAACGACGCGCTCGCGTACCTCTTCAAGTACGACTCGGTCCACGGGACCTACGGGACCAGCGTCGATCTCGACGGCGAGACGCTCGTCGTCGGCGACCGCAAGATCCACATGACCGCCCATCGCGACCCCCTCGCGTGCCAGTGGGGCGAGCAGGGCGTGACGATCGTCCTCGAGTGCTCGGGCGTCTTCACGACGCGCAGCGGCAACGCGCCGCACTTCGC
>SXIE01000262.1 GCA_005772945.1 Pseudomonadota bacterium | reverse complement strand
GCCCGCACCGCCCGTACCGATCGCCGCGAAGCCCCCGGTCGCTCCACTGCCGGTCGCAGCACCGGCCGCACCCTCGCCGGTCAAGCCGGTCTTCGCCCGTCCGGCCCCACGGCCGGCGACCGCGCAGCCCACGTCCGGCCCTGCGCCGCGCCCGGGTGCCCTCCCGCTGCCGCCCGCGTCGGGTCAGGCACCGCGCCCCGTCCTTCCGCTCCCGCCGCCGCTCGTGCCCGCGCACCCGCCTCTGGAGGGCACGGCCGCCACTTCCAGCGATCCTCCGTCACCGCCACCCGCGGACGCGGGGTCAGAACCGCAGTGACGCCCCGACCCCACCGCCGCCTGGAACCAGGAACGGCGTAGGGACGATCGAGGTGTGCGCGCCCACTTCGGGCCCGTGGGATCTCACCGGCGCATCCGTGTCCTCGGCGCGCATGAGCGTGAACGCGAGGATCCCACCGACGATCCCCGCGGCGCCGAGCCCGAAACCCGCGTAGGCCCAGTCCCGCTCGGCGTCGGCCGAGTCCTTCGCCGCGCGCCGCGCCGCCTCGTTGTGGCATCGCGCGACGCTCGGGTCGCATTCGGCGATCGCGCGGTCATCGGTGTACGCCACGTACATCGCGGCGCCGACGCCCACCCCCACGAGCCCGGCCCCCGTCAGCACCCACCCGAGTGTGTTCGTGTACCAGGGCTTGTAGGCCGTCTCGGGCGCGTCCCCGTAGGCGAGAAACGCCGCGAGCTGGTCCACGCGGTTCTTCGAAATGACGTCGGCGCGCGTCGCGATCGCGGTGCCCCGCACCAGCTCCTCGGCCGGCGCGCGCGCGAGATACGCCTCGAGCTGCGTCTTGCCGGCGCGCTCGCCGAGGCCGACGAAGGCGACGCGGTCCGCCGTCACGATGGCCCCGAGCTTGGCCGCAAACCGCGGCAGGTTGCGCGCGCGATCGGCCGCGTCGCGGAAGACGAGCCCGAAGCGCGCCCCATCGAAGGCAAGCGCCGACTCGAACGCGAGATCGACGCTGAGCCGCATCGTCGTGCCTTCGTCGATCACCACATCCTTCACGAGCGACGCGCGACCGTCCTTCCGAATCTGCACCAGCACCTGGCCCGGAAAGAGCCCCTCGATCGTGGCGGGCGTGGTCTGCTCTTGGCGCGTCCCATTGATGTAGATCTCGGCCCCCGACGGGGTCGAGTCGACCGCGATCTTGCCGACTCGCTTGGCCGCCAGCGACGCGAACGTGTCGCGGTAAATCGTGACCGCCTCGGGGTGGTAGTTGTCGTCGCTGATCGACGGGTCCTCGCCGACGCGCTTCACGAGGTCGGTCGCGACCTCGCGCGCTTTGTCGTCCTGCTTGGAGCGATGGTAGATCAGCATGAGCAGCATCTGCGCCGACACGTATTCTTTGCGAATGGAGTCGGCCAGCGAGAGCCCGTCGAGGATCTTGCGCAGCTTCTCGTTGGCCCCCTTGAGGCGGTCGAGTGCGGTCTTCGTGTCGCCACCGAAGAAGATGTCCTCGGCCTCCTTGACGGCCTTGCGAACATCGTCGGCCTGCGCCGCAATCGACACGGTCGCCGACTGCGGGATCTGAGCGCGCACGCGCTTCTCGGCGTCCGCGCGCCCCAGCACCGCAAGGCCGCTGGCGTGCGTGATTTGCTCCTCGACGCGCCGCGCGTACTCCGAGGTCTTGTCGAACCCGCGGTCGGCGTAGTGCAACTCGAAGACGACGATGGTCGGCTCGGGCTCGTCGGGAGCGGCCCCGAGCGTGGTCGTGGCGGTCCCGACCACGGGAGCCACCAGCGTCAGCGCGAGTCCGACCCGGTTCGCGAAAGAGAGCATCATGGCTCCTCATGGCGTGAGCTCGCGACGACGTGCGACGGCACGCGGCGGCGTTGCGAGCACGCGCATGTTAGCCCGCGTCGGGGGCCTGTCAACGAACCCGTCCGACTCTCGGGCGCCTCGCACTCGACCTCGCACTCGACCTCGACCTCGCACTCGCACTCGACCTCGCACTCCGTGTCACTTCGTGTCAGCCACGGGACATGTCCCACACGTGACCCCGCACGACGCCCGCAAGCCACCGCAAACGATACACTTTCACTCGGCATGCGGCCTGCTCCGTCAGGTCCCATGAAGCTCGCACTCCTGGCCTTGGCCTACCTGATCCTCATCGCGCACCTGACGCCCGCGAACACCTCGCCGCCGATCCCGCGCGAGGTCCCGCACGCCGAGCGCCCCGCCTCGTGCGGCGCACCACTCGCCCTTTCCGACGTCGTTCCCAACCCCGCCCCCGGCGAGCCGGAGCGCCTGACGATCGCCAATCGCGGCAAGGCCCCGATCGATCTCGAGGACTGGGCCCTCGTCGCCGGCCGCCGACGGCGGCCCATTGGCCCGACGCACCTCGCACCCGGCCAGGCCCGCATCTTCGGCGGCGCTGCGCTCGGAACGCTCCGCCTCCGGAACCACGCGGGTGAGGTCCGGCTCGTCGATCCGTGCGGCGTCACCCGCGCAGCGGTCTCCTGGGACACGCCGAGCCGCGGCCACGCCGTCGAGGCACGGGCGGGACCGCCGTAGCCATCCGCACACGGCGTCGCGCCCCGCGCACCCGGCGGGAGCCGGCGCCTCGGCGCGAACTTGGTGGCTGCGGACAGACTTGAACTGTCGACCTAGCGAGTATGAGTCGCTCGCTCTAACCAACTGAGCTACGCAGCCGCCGGGCGCGGGTACTAGCCCAACGCCTGGGCTTGGTCAAGCGCGGCGAGCGACCGCTGGGCTTGCGGAGCGGGCACGGGAGAAGACGACGCGCGCGTCAGGCGCTGGCATCCCATTTGGCCTGGAGCCGCTCGCGCACGGAAGCCTCGTCGAGCTTCTTGCGCTGGTCGATCAGCTCGCGCATCTCGGAGGTCAGGCGCCAGTAGTGCTCCGCCAGCCCCGGCATGTAGAGGCCCCCGACGAAATACGCCGGCGGCCGGTAGACCGGGCCCTCCGCATCCGCCAGACCGAACTCGCCGAGGAACGCTTGGAGGTCCTTCTCGACCTGGACGACCTTGTCCCAAATCGCCGGCACCGCGGACAGATCGCGCGTCTGCGCGTTCTCCGTCGCGGTCACCCAGAGCCCCACATCGGCGAGCTCCGCGTCGGCGCGCACGCCGACCTTCTTGCCGAGCTCGACCGCGCGCTGCTTCAGCTCGATCACGCGCTGCGGCGCCATCGCCTCGGAAGCGGCTGGCTTGGCCAGAAACGCCCGCTTCGTCTCCCGCACCACGAACGCATCCAAGTCGCTCTTCAGGACCGCCCGGATGTCACCGATGACCTGCTGAAATCGCACCTTGCGGAGCGCGATCTGCTCTTCGATTTCCGCCGCCGTCAGGGTCTCGCTCATGCACGCGCTCCTTGTCGGGTCCACCCAGCCGGGAGGACGCTCGCCACGGAGGCGTGATAACCCCGGTCGGGTCGCCCTGCAAGTGCCCGCCCGTCGAGTTGGGGCCGTGGGGCCGCGAAGCGCGTCTCTCAGCGGCGTTTCTTGCTCTTGTCGGGCTTGCCCTTCGCGGCGTGGCCCTTCGCGGCGCCCTTCTTCGGCTCGGGTCGGCCACCCTTCTTCGGGCTTGCCTTGGCCTTCTTGTCGATGAAGCGCGCCTTGTCCTTCTTGCCAGCCTTGGCGGGCGCGGGTTTCGCCTTCTTCGGCGGGACCTTCTTGGCGGCCTTGGCGAGCGCCGCCTTCTTGGCGGGCTTGGCGGGCTTGGCGGGCTTTGCGGCCTTGCCCGACGCGGGCTTCTTGGTGGCCTTCGCAGCCTTCACCGCGGCGGTTTTCTTGGCAGCCGCCTTCTTGGCGGCCTCAGCCTTCTTGGCCGCCTCGGCCTTGGCCCTCTTGGCAGCCTCGGCCTTCTTGGCCGCCTCGGCCTTAGCCTTCTTGGCCGCCTCGGCCTGCTTGGCGGCCTCGGCCTTCTTGGCCGCCTCGGCCTTCTTGGCCGCGTCCGCTTTCTTCGGCTCCGGCTCGGGCGAAACCTTCGCCGCCGGCCTGGTCTTCGGGGCCGGTGGCTCCACCGCCTTCACCTTGGAGGCCGGCGGCTCGAGCTCGCGGAGCGCCTTGGCAGGCGGTCCTGCCGGCTCCTTGGACTTCTTGGGCTCGGCGGCGGTCGCGCCCTTGACCGCCTTGCCGACCTTGGCCCCGTCATCGGCGGCCTTCTTCTCGCCCTTCGCGGCCTTGGCAGGCTTGGCTTTCTCGGCCTTGCCCTTCTTTCCCTTCACCGCCCCTTCCTCGTCGGCCGGCGCGGCCTCGCCCTCGGGCGCCGCCTCCTCGCCTTCTTCCTCGCCCTCTTCCTCGTCGCCTTCCAGGCCATCGAGTTCGAGACCATCGCTGTCGAAGTCGTCCGCGTCGTCGACCGCGGCCACGTCGATCTCCTCGCGGGGATCGGTCTCGTCGCCTTCCTCGGGCTCCTCGGGGATGAACTCCTCTTCCTCTTCCTCATCCTCGAGATCGATCGTTTCATCGACGTCGAGGTCGATGTCGATGTCGAGATCCTCGTCGAAATCGTCGCGACTCCGCGCGTCGGCGCTGGCCTTCTTGCGCAGCTTCTCCGCGATGCGACGGCGCCGAGCCTCCGGATCCTCATCGACATGCCGGATGACGCGCGTCTCGGTCGCGGGCGCCGCGCCGGCCTGGCGCAGCACCATCCGCTCGAGCGTCATGATCAGCTCGAACTCCCCGTCCACGTCGAGCTCGCCCTCCTCCAGGTGCTTGACGTGCAGGAAAAAGCGCTTTGATTTCGGGACTGTCCGCTTGCCCGGATAGGTGACCGTGATCTTCCCGGGGTCGATCTTCATGTGGTAGCTGTTGTTCTCGCGGATGTAGTCGCGGAACTGCTGGATCTCGAAGCGGCCATCGCGCCGCGGCTTCACGAAGAAGCGGGTCGTCGGCGGGTTCTGCTCGAGCGTGTAGCGCCGGCACTCGACCGCCTGCGAGCAGCCATCCAGCGGGTCGTCGACCTGGTCGATGGCCCAGCACGGACGGATGTTCTCCCAGCTCCCGAAGCAGGCGAACGCGCTCGGGGAGCCGGGCTCGAGCAGGTACGGCTGAAAGCGTCCGCTCGTCGGCTGGCCAGGCATGAGCGGGATTCCGCCGATGCCACCCGATCCATTCGCTTGATTCATGGTCGCCTCCAACACCCACGCGCAACACGGACGGGCCGGTATAGACGCGACACGCCCAACGTCAAGGGAAAAGTGCGTTTCGCCCGCCACGACGGCGGCTCGGACAACGCCCGACTCGAACCGTCAGGGAACCGTGGCGCACAGGTCGGGGTCGAACCCACCGTAGCGCAGCAGGCCCGCCGCGCGCGACGGCGCAGTGTCGGCGCTACCCGCGAGCCCGGCCACGATCAGGCAGCTCCCGTCCGCGAGCAGCGCCGACATCGCCCCGAGTGGTCCGACGGTCATCTCGAGCGTCGGGGACAGCCCCGCGGCCACCGGCGCCGCCCCCGTGGCGACCGTGAAGCGCGCGATCGAGCTCTGCACGCAGTCGACCGTGCTTCCGGCACACAGCGCGCTCGCCTGGAACGCCGTGTAGCCGCCGAAGAAGATTAGCGCCCCATCGGGCGAGACGACCAGGTTAGCGGCCGCGCGCGCGAAGGCTGCTTGCCCGAGGGTCCCAGGCTCGACCGCCGTCACCGTCGCCGCCATACCCGCGAGGTCGACCGCGACGAGCTCGAGCCGCCCCATCGCCACGTCGCGCCCGTACACCCCGGCGGTCGGGATCGACGTGCCGCCCGCGACCACGACGAGCACCTTCCCGTCCGCATCCGTCCCGAGCCGCACGGCCGAGGCGAAGGCCGGAATACTCGTCGCACCGGTGACCGTCAGCGCCGTCTGCCCCGCATCGGGCGCCACCGCGGTGTCCACGAGGACGCCGAGATGACCGAGGAGCGCGTCGCCGTTGCCGCCCCAGACCAGCGCGTGCGTCGGATCGAGCGCCACGACGACCGCCCCGAAGCGCGCGGCCTCCATGTCAGCCTGGACGACCTCCGCCCCCCGGACCAGGGCGAGCGTCTTCGAGAACGTGGGCGCCGATCCGCCGCCGGCCGCCACGACCGTCCCGTCGGCCATCGCCGCAAGCGCCGGCAACACCGGGAGCGGCGTCACGGCCTCGGCGCTCGAGGTCCCCGACGCCGGGTCGAAGAGCTCGCTCGCGCTAGCGGGCGCGTCGGCTGCGTCGGCCGAAATAGGCGGCTTTCCAGGCGCCGCGAGCCGCACCTTGGCCGCGCCGCCGACCAGGCGCACGCGCCCATCCGCGAGCGGGCGCGCGAGCGCGAGGATCCGCGGGCCGGCGAGCGTCCCGGCGGCGTGGAACTCGCCCGAGAGTCGATCGTACGCGTCGACCGTCGCGCCGCCCTCGAGCACTGGGGGCGCGCCCGACACCTTCTTGGCGCCGCCGAGCACCCAGGTGTCCTCGCCGAGCGTCGCGGTGGCGCCGAAGACGCGCGCCTCGCTCGTCTTGCGCGCGGCGTCCGTGCTCGCGGCGTTGCCGACGCACGCGACGCCGTCGACCGGCGTCAGGAACACCTCGGGAAAGCTCTTCTCGAACTCGGCGACGGCGACGTCGTTCGTCACGCCGGCCCAGGTCGTCGCGGCGCCGTCGCAGGCCGCGACGCGCAGCGCCATGCCGCTCCCGACCGGGATCTTCTGGAAGAGGAGCTCGCCCTGCGCGTTGGCCGCGTCCTTGGCGAGCGCCATCGTGACGGGCGCCGCGAGGCTGCCGCCCGAGAGCCGCAGGACGACGCGGTCGGCGTTCGTCGGGAACTGGCGGTCGGCGTTGCCGTTACTGCCGCAGGTCCCGAGCGCGGCGAAGTGGAGCGTCAGCGCGGGGTCGCCGCCCGCGTCCGCCGGCGGTTCCTGGGCGCACCCGGCGAGCGCGAGCATCGAGACGACGAGAGCAGGGTGGGCCGTTTTCATGCGCGGGATCCTGTCGCGGCGAGCCCCCCTGGTCAAGGCCACTCGTCACGAAGGCCGGCGAGTGTGCTATGGCGCGAGCGATGGCCTCCCACGCCCCAGACGCCGACCTGCCACCAGCCGCCGCGAACGAGCCCCGCGGGCAGCCGCGCCTTGGCCCCGACGGGCCGGCCGACCCGACGTTCCACACGCCGATGATGCAGCAGTACCTCGAGGCCAAGGCCGAATGCCCCGATGCGCTCCTTCTCTTTCGAATGGGCGACTTCTACGAGCTCTTCCTCGACGACGCGGTCGAGGCGGCGCGCATCCTCGAGCTCACGCTGACGGCGCGCAACAAGAAGGACGACCAGCCGATCCCGATGGCCGGCGTGCCGTATCATGCGCTGCCGACGTACCTGCCGCGGCTGCTCCAGGCCGGAAAAAAGGTCGCGATCTGCGAGCAGGTCGAGGACCCCAAGCTGGCCAAGGGCCTCGTCAAGCGAGCGGTCGTTCGCATCGTGACGCCGGGCGTGGTGCTCGACGAGACCATCCTCGAAGGACGCGAGCCGCACTGGCTCGCGGCGGTCGATGCCT
>SXIE01000261.1 GCA_005772945.1 Pseudomonadota bacterium | reverse complement strand
GGGCAAGAAGAAAGCCGAGGAGATGCAGAAGCAGCGCGCGGTCTTCGCGGCCGGTGCCGCGGCGCGCGGGGTCGACGAGAAACAGGCCAGCGACATCTTCGATACCATCGAGAAATTCGCGGGTTACGGCTTCAATAAGTCCCATTCGGCGGCCTACGGCATCATCAGCTACCAGACCGCGTGGCTCAAGACGCACTACCCGGTCGAGTTCATGGCGGCGCTGCTCACGTCCGACGGCGACTCGACCGACAAGGTCGTCCGCCTCATCGCCGAGACGCGCAAGATGGGCATCACGGTGTTGCCGCCGTCGGTGAACAAATCGGAGCTCGACTTCACGGCCGTCGTGGGTGCCATCCGCTTCGGTTTGAGGGCCGTCAAGGGCGTCGGCGAGGGCGCGGTCGAGGCCATCCTCGGGGCCCGAACCAAGGATGGCCCGTTCAAGGACCTCTACGACTTCTGCGAGCGCGTCGACCTCAAGCGCGTCAATAAGCGCGTCGTCGAGGCGCTCGTGAAATGCGGCGCGCTCGACGCTTTCAAGCTCACGCGGCGCGCGCTCTGGGAGTCGCTCGATCGCGCTATCGAGCGCGGGGCGACCGCCCAGCGCGACCGCGAGGCCGGGCAATTCTCGCTGTTCGGGGCCCTGATGGGGCCGCCGGGGCCGCCGAAGAAGGCCGACCAGGCGACCAAGGGAGCGGCCGAGCTGGCCGCCGCCATGGCCGAGGAGTGGCCCGCGAAGCAGCGCCTCACCTTCGAGAAGGAGTGCCTCGGCTTCTACGTCTCGGGCCACCCACTTGATACGTACACCAACGATCTCGCGCGCCTCGGGCTCAAGACGATCGCCGAGCTCGACGACCTCGACACGCACGCGAGTGGCAATGGCCACCACGGCGGGGGCGGGGGCGGCGGTTGGCGAGGAGGCGGCGTCGAGGTCACGGTGGCGGGCGTCATCGGCGAGGTGCGCGAGCGGATCTCGAAGCAGGGCGGGGGCCGCATGGCCTTCATCCAACTCGAAGACCTGACCGGCCGCATCGAGGTCCTCGTCTTCACGAAGGCGTTTCCGAGCTTCGAGCCGCACCTCGCGGGCGACGAGCCGATCCTCGTCACGGGGCGCGTCGTGCGCGAGGGCGAGGACGAGGAGAACGTGACGCTCAAGCTGCGCGCCGAGAGCTGCCGCCTCTTGAAGGATGCGCGCGCCGAGCGCACGACCCGCGCCCGCATTCGCCTGCGCGCCGACACGGTCGAGGCCGCGATGCTTGCGCCGCTGGCCGAGCTCTTACGCGGGCGCCGCGACGGGTTGCCGGTCGATATGGTCGTGGTCGTGCCCGCGGCGGGCGAGGCGATCGTCAAGCTGAGCGACGACTGGCGCCTCGCGCTCGACGACGAGCTGGTCGACCGCGTCGAGCGCCTTGTCGGCAAGGGGGCGGTCGCGTTCGTCGGCTGAGGTCACGTCGGTTCAGGCGCGCCGGCGGGCCCGCGCGGCCATGGCGACGATCGCGCCGACGGCCATCAAGACCGGAACGCCGGAGCTGGCCCCGCCGGCCGCGCAGTCCCAGGGCTCGGGCGCCGAGACGCGCGAACCCTGGGTCGCGCTGCCGTCGTTGGTGTCCTTGGAGAACCACGCGAGCTCCTGATCGACCCAGGCGGCGAGGCGATCGACCCGCGAGTAGTAGACCTTGTCGCGGCACGAGAGGTTGCCCGAGCTGGCGGTGCCACCGATCGTCACGTGGTCCGCGTCGTCGACCAGCAGAAAGGGCCCGCCCGAGTCGCCCTTGCAGGCGCCGGTCACGCCGAAGCCGTCGAGGGCCACGGCTTCGAACACGCTCGTGACCGTCAGCACGGCGAAATGGCGCAGCGAGATCCCGTTGATCGCCGCGTAGCCGGCGATCTCGACGCGCGCGTCGACGAGCGCCTCGTCGAGCGGTGTGCGGTTGATCGGGATCAGCTGGAGGCCGCTGACGCTGGTCGCGCTGCCATCCAATTGGATGAGCGCGATGTCGGTCTCCCAGTCGGCCATCGAGATGCGCTTCACGTCGAGGAGGGCGAGCGGCGAGGCGGCCGGGCCGATGCCGAACTGGAGGTCCTCGGGGCGGCGGCCATCCACGCAGTGGTACGCCGTCAGGACGACGTCGTGGCGGATGACGGTGCCCGTGCAGAACGAGCCGTCGCCGTCGCGCAGGAATCCGATCGCCAGGATCTGGCCGCTCGCGAGCGGGGTGATCGTCGGCGAGTTCGTGCCGTTGGTGATCGCGTGGGCTGCGGTCGGGAGCGCCAACGTGAACGCGAGCGAGAGGGCGAGACGCGCTGACATTCGGGACCTCCGGTGGTGCCGCGGCGGCGAGGCGTCGACGGGCGGCTCGGGTGCGGGTGGCGCGTGGTATCGCTGCGTGCGAGAGGGGTCAACGTCGGGGGCGAATTCGGTCGCGAAGAGCGCGAAGCGCTTGCCCGCGCCGAAAATAAGGCGACCCGTTGTTCGTGTTTGCGGCCGGGCAGGCGCGGCGCCCGCGGAATCCGCGCGTTCCCTGTTGCCCTCATGCGCCGACCCGTCCAGAATCCGGCGGCTTCGAGGCGGTTCACCAGAGGGCCCGCTCGAGCGCGTATAGCGACCACCACACACACACACACACACACGCCAGGCTCCCCACGCGATGAGCTCGAAACGAAGCATCGTTCGCTTGCTAGTCGTCTTGGTCCTCCTTGGAGGTGCGGCGACCGCCGTCATCCTCTGGGCCCCATGGTCCGGCGCCGGTGCGCCGACCTTGCGCTACGAGTCGGCCAAGGTCGACAAGGGGACCATCGCGGCCAAGGTCACGGCGACCGGTACGCTCTCGCCGCGCAATACAGTCATCGTCGGGGCCCAGGTGCCGGGCCGCGTCGCCGAGATCCACGCCGACTTCAACGATCTCGTGAAGAAGGGCCAGGTCATCGCCAAGCTCGATCCGCAGCTTCAGGAGGCGCAGCTCGCGCAATCGAACGCGAATCTCTTGCTCGCGAAAGCAAACCTCGCGGACGCGCAGGCGGTGGCGCGCGAGGCCGGTCGGCAGCTCAAACGCCAGCGCTCCCTCGGCGTGAGTCAGCTCAATGCGAAGGCCGAGATCGACGCGGCCGCGGCCAAGCTCGAGTCGGCGCGGGCCATCGTGAAGGCGCGCGAGGCGCAGGTCACGCTGGCCGAGGCGACCGTCAAACAGAACGAGCTCACGCTCGGGTACACGACGATCTTCTCGCCGGTCGACGGCACGGTCCTCTCGCGCCAGATCGACGTCGGGCAGGCCGTGACCGCATCGCTGGCGGTCCAGACCCTCTACACGATCGCCGAGGATCTCAAGCGCATGAAGATCGACACGAGCGTCGCGGAGGGCGACGTCGGTCGCATCGCCGAGGGGCTCAAGGCGACCTTCACGGTCGATGCGTATCCGGGACGGACGTTCGAGGGCAAGGTCTTGCAGGTTCGCAACTCGCCGACGACGGTCCAGGGGATCGTGACCTACAACGCCGTCGTAGACGTCGCGAACCCGGATCTCGCGTTGCGGCCTGGCATGACGGCGACCGTGACGCTGGTCCTCGCCGAGACGCCGCCGACCTTGCGGATCCCGAATGCGGCACTGCGCTTTCGACCGCCGAACGACGTCGGCGCCGCGATGCGCGGTGAGAGCCCCAAGAAGTCAAACGGCCTGATCGGCGCGATCGGTGGACCCCCGAGGTCCAAGAGCGGCGAGGTTGCGGACGGCAAGAAGGCGATTTGGCGCCTCGAGAACGGGGTTCCCAAGGTCGTGCGCGTCAAAACCGGCATGACCGATGGCAGCTTCACGCAGCTGCTCGAAGGGGAACTCAAGGAAGACGACGCGCTTGTGACGGACGCCCGTTTCGCGGGTCCCGAAGAAACGGGTGCGGGCGGGGCTGCGCGCCCCGGTGGAGGCGCCCGGTGACGAGCGAGCCCGCGATCGAGTTCGTCGATCTCGTGCGCACCTATCACATCGGGGGCGATGTCGTCGTGCGCGCGCTGCGCGGCGTGACGATGACGGTCATGACCGGCGAGTCGGTCGCGATCATGGGGACGTCGGGGTCGGGGAAGTCGACGCTCATGAACACGCTCGGGCTGCTCGATCGCCCGACCAGCGGCGCCTACAATCTCTTCGGTCGCGATGTCTCGCGCCTCTCGCGCGCCGAGCTCGCCCGGGTCCGGAACCACACCATCGGGTTCGTGTTCCAGAGCTTCAATCTGCTCGGTCGCACGACCGCCCTCGAGAATGTCGAGCTCCCGCTCCTCTATCAGGGGGTCGGCGGGCGCGAGCGTCACCGGCGGGC
>SXIE01000260.1 GCA_005772945.1 Pseudomonadota bacterium | reverse complement strand
GCGGCCGCCACCGAGCAGCTCGACCACTGGGCGCGCCGCGTCGGCGCCCCCATCATCAAGGGCAAGGAGGGCCAGGACCCGGCCTCGGTCGTCTTCGATGGGGTCAAGGCCGGCGTCGAGCAGAAGGTCGACATCGTCCTGGTCGACACGGCCGGACGCTTGCACAACAACACAAACCTCATGGAGGAGCTCAAGAAGGTCCGGCGCGTGATGAGCAAGGCCATCCCGACCGCACCGCACGAGGTCCTGCTGGTCCTCGACGCGACGACCGGCCAGAACGCCGTCACGCAGGCACGCTTGTTCAAGGATGCAACCGACGTCAACGGCATCATCCTGACGAAGCTCGATGGGACCGCCAAAGGCGGCGTCGTCCTCGGCGTGTGCGACGAACTCAAGATCCCGATCCGCTGGGTCGGCGTCGGCGAGCGCGTCGCGGATCTGCGGGCGTTCGACGCGCGCGAGTTCGTCGACGAGCTGTTCCAGCCGCCCGGGTGAGGCGTTCCGGCGGTTACGAGGCCGATGGGACGATGAGCTCGCCAAGCACCGACGCCAGGGTCTGCGCGTCGAAGGGCTTGGTGAGGCGGTGCCGGATCCCAAAGTGGGCGAGCTGCGCGTTCGGCTGCGGCGCGAACCCCGACACGAGCACGATCGGTAGATTCGGACGCACGGCATGCAGCTCGCGGGCAAGGTCGAGCCCGGACAGCTCCGGCATGCTGAGATCGGTCAAGACGAGGTCGACCGCCATCGGGTTCGCCTGCACCGCGGCGAGGGCCTCGCGCGGGCTCGCGAAGCCGGTCGCGCGATAACCGAGCTGTCGCAGGAGCATGAGGACGGGGCGCATGAGGGCCGGCTCGTCGTCGACGTAGATGACGGCGCCATGGGTCCCGCGGACCTCCTCGGCGGACAGGCCGTCGCCATTGTCGCTCACGCGCAGCGGGACGTAGTCGCCGTCGACCGGGCCGCGCTGCCCGCCTTCGAGGCGAACGCGGCTCGCGGACTGCGTGCGACTGAAGGTGAGGACCTGCCGCACGAGGTTCTCGGCGCGCCGCGCGGCGTCCGCGATGTCATCGATCGACGCGCACGCCGCATGGCCGGGCGCCAGCTCGCTGCGCGCGCCCTCGGCGCTCAGCCTGATGACGGTCAGGAGGTTATTGAAGTCGAGTGCGATCGACGCGAACGCGTCGCGCTCCCGTCGGCCCCCGGTGGCCGTCTCGATCAGCGCGACCCCGACCGCGGCCTGCTCGCACAGGACGCGAAAACGCTTCTCGCCGGCCGACTCTGGCGACGGAGGGGCGCAGGCCGCTCGCCCCGACCCGATCATGGTTTGCATGAACGCGACATGTGCCATTTCGAGGATGCGGTCAAGGGAGGGTCGCGATGGTCCGCGCGAACGCCTCTTCGAGCGCCTCGGGGGTCGTGCCGGCGGCGCGGCAGGCCGCATCCCAGGTGGCTGCGGTCGCGCCGAAGAGGTGCGCGCGGAGGTTGTCGCGACCCACGAGCGCCACGGCGGTTTGGACGAAGAGGCCGGCGAGCGGGTAGGTCTCGCGCTCGGGCGCGGCGCGAAAGGCGGGGCCGAGGAGGTCGCGGGCGCGTGGAGGCGCTGCGGGACCCGGGCGGGCCCCGACGGCGCGGGCACGCGCTGCGCGCTCTTCGCGAGCGAATTCGGCGAGTGGGGTGCCGGCGTAGGTGCCGCTGACCCAGACGGCCAAGCCTTCGCCCATGAAGGACGAGCCGGCGGGACCCCAGGCGGCGTAGGCCAGGAGGTGCGTCGCCTCGTGCGCCATGAGGTGCTCGAAGTCGCCGCCGACGGAGGGGTCGACGCGCAGGACGTGCAGCGCGCGCCCCGCGATGACCGCATGCCCGGCGCCGGCATCGCCGGTAAGGGTGCGCTTGCTGCGCGGGTCCGGGTAGACGTAGACGGCGAGGTCGGCGGTGGCCGTCTGGGCGTCGGCGAGGCCGAGCATGGCGACGCTTTGCGCGATGCCGCGCTCGCCAGCGGCGACGAGGGCGTCGTCGTCGGGTGTCGCGGGGAGCTGTGCCGGGAAGCGGAAGTGGCCGCCGGGGCCGACGGTGCGCCAGGCGATGCGGCGCGCGCGCGGGCCGAGCTTGGCGGCGGGGCGTCCGTCGGTGCCCTGAGTCCACGTTCCTGTCGCGAGGACCCCGAAGGCATCGGCCACGACGATCGCTTGGGGACCGTGCGGGACGGCGTTGATCTCGGCGATGGCGGTGGCCCCGGTGCCGGCGTAGAGGACGAACGGCGGATGGGCCGGAGGGCCGCTATCGGCGGGTACGAGCGCGATGAGGCGGAGGTCGCTGCCGGCGAAGGTCTCGCCGCCGACGGTGAGCGTGTCGGCGGTCATCGTGAAGGGCAGGGCGAGCGGGGCGAGCAGCGGGTTCGTGTGCGGTCCGCCGTAGACGAGCGCGTGCTCGGGCCACGTCGTGACCTGCGCGGCGTCGAGGATCTTGGCGGTGGGGAACAGGTGGTCGCGCGCGAAGGTCGCCTGCGCCTTGGCGCGGGGGTCGCTGCCGACGATGAAGGTCGGGGTGCCGGCCGCGACGAACGCGTTGATGTCGGCGAACGATGGCGACGGGGCAGGGGGCTCGGCGCGCGTCGGGGCTGTGGCCGGCGGGGTAGGGGGCGCGTCGGGGTGCGGTGCCTTGCCGCAGGCGCTCAGCGCGAGGCCTAGTGTCGATACGGCCGCGGCTCGGAGCCTGGTACCAGATCGACTCATTTTTCGGCTCCTGCGGCGGCGACGGACGCGATCCATCCATCGATGCGCCGCTCGAGCACGTCCAGCGGGAGGGCGCCGGCGCCGAGCACCGTGTCGTGGAACCCGCGCACATCGAAGCGTGCCCCGAGGGCGGCCTC
>SXIE01000259.1 GCA_005772945.1 Pseudomonadota bacterium | reverse complement strand
GCGTCACCTGCCGTGCGACGGGCGCTTGCCGGTGCCGGTCCTGCCGCTGGATGTGGCGGCCGGGCAGCTCGTGGCGCTCGTCGCGCGGGCGGTCGCGGTGCGCGCCGGGGCCGCGTACGCGTGCGGTGCCGGGGCAGGGCCGGTGCTGACCTGGGAGCGCGTGGTCGAGCTGACGAACCTCGCGGCGCGGCCCGCGAGCACGGCGCGTGGTTGGGGGCGGATCTGGCAGGCCTTCGGGCACGGCGAGGCCGAGGTCGTCGCGCCGCCGGCGGAGTCGGAGTCGTCGGAGGGGCCTTGGGAGCCGACGCGCGCGCCGCCGTCGCTCGCGGCGCGTCAAATCACGGAGCGCTACGGCGCGCTGCTCACGCGGGGTTTTCCGCGCGCGGAAGCGTCGGAGGTGGCCGCATTCGCCGCGCTCGAGAGCTCGCTCGCGCCGGCCGAGCGCGCGCTGCTCGCGCCGACGTTTGCGTGGCGCAACTACTGGCTCGGCGCGCTCTATCCGGGCCTCGCCGCGCGCGTGTTTCCGCGTTTCGATCGGCGCGCGCTCCGGCGGCTGCCCGAGGCTGCAAGAGGGGAGAGGGTCCGATGAACGACGAGGCGATGGACCGCGCGGCGCGGGCGGTGTGGCCGTTTCTCGGGCGCGTGGCGCGCGACGCGGCGACCGCGATCGGGACGGTCGTCCGGCGCGAGCTCGAGCCCATTCAGCGCGCGCGGCGCGCATTCGAGCTGGCGGTCGAGGCCGCGGCGATCCGCTTTGCGGCGGCGCCTGCGAAGGCTGCGCAACCGGCGGGCGGAGCCGAGCCGGGCGCGGCGCGCGTGCTCCTCCTCGGGCGTGTCGGGACCGGTGACAGCGCCGCGGATGCGCGCGCCGAGGCACACGTGAAGCGCCTGCGCGAGGCGTTCGCGCCGCGTGCGATCGTCGTGACGGTGCTCGTCGAGGAGGCGCATCACGAGGCCGCGGCGTTCCGTGGCGCGCGCTTCGTGGCGGTGGCGGACGCGGGCGTCCGCGTTCTCTGGGAGGCGTTGGGGAGTCACGATGCGGTGATCGTCTGCGATGCAGGCGGGCCGGCCGATATCGTTGGTGTACGTACTATCGGCGCGCTCGGGCTCGCGGCGGCCGCGGGGCGACCGGCGTTCGCGATCGATGCGCGCCCTCCGCTGGAACCGGCGCCGTGGCTCGCGCGCATGGGGGCCAAGGCGACGTTCTTCGGGGCGGACGCGGCGGCGACCGCGGCGTGGGCTGCGCTCGGGCTGGCGGCCGAGGCGGGCGAGGACCCGGCGCGCGTGGCGACGCGGATCGCGGAGGTGCTGCGATGAGCGCGCCGTCTCTTGCCGAAGCGTCCGCGGGCGAGCTGCCGATTCCGGCGCGTCTGGTCGCCAGTGCGTGGGAGCTCCTCGAGACGTCCGCGCGCGACGCGTTCGGTTCACGCGAGGTGTGCGGGGGCCTTTCGTACGAGGCCTTGGCCCGCGAGGCGAGCCGGGTCGCGGACCTTTTTCTGCGTGACGGACTCGCGCCCGGGGCGCGCGTCGCGGTGCTCGTGCCGCTCGACAAGACATGGCTCGCGGCTGCCTTCGGTGCGTGGCGCGCGGGGCTCGTCGTATGTGCGGACGCCGGCGCGGCGGGCGTCGTCGATGCCGCGGTCGTGGATACCGCGGCGCTCGCGCGCCTTCTGACCTCGGGCGCCGAGATGCCGTCGCGGTTCTATGTGACGGATTTCACCGGGCCGATCCCGCCCGGGCTCCTCGATTTCGACGCCGAGGCGCCCGCCACGGTGGCGCCGCCTGTCGCGTCGACGGCCGTCGCGTTCGCGCGCGCGGGCCTCGCGGTGACGCACACGCAGCTGCTCGCCGGACTCGCGGGTCTGCAGGATCGCCTGCGCCTGCGCGCGCCTGCGCGGGTCTTGGCGCCCGTCTCGGCGGACGACCCGAGCTGGCCGGTCGCGGCGCTGCTCCTCCCCGTGGCCGCGGGCGCGACGATCGTTTTCGGCGGTGAGCGCTCGACTGCGGCGCGCGCCGAATTGATACGCACACAAAGCATTTCGCATGCGTTCCCGGAACTGCCGTTGCTCGTCGAACTCGCCGTCGCCAAATCCCCCGAGCCCAGCGCGCGCTCGTCGCGCGGCGCGGCCGCGGAGGTGCTCGGCGGGACGCTCGGTGGCCTGGCCGAGCTTCTCGCGACGCGCCTCACGCCCGACCATGCGCTCACGCGCGCCGTCACCGGCCTGCAGGGACACCTCGAGCGCGCGCACATCCATGGCCCCGAGGCGCTCATCACGACCAGCCTCGACCCGCGCCTGGCCGAGCTGATGGCGCTCGGGCTGCCGATCCTGCGTGCGTGGGCGCCGCCCGGCGCGCTCGGGTACGCGACGATGCAGGACGGACTCCCGCCGCGCGCCGACTCCGTCGGACGCGCCCTGCGCGGGGTCGAGGTCACGGTGACCGAGGCGGATTCCGCCGGCGTCGGCACGCTCACCGTCCGCGGTGCGGCCTTTGGCGGGACGATCCAAACGGACATCCGCGGGCGCATCGACGCCTCGCTCCATGTGCTGCTCGCCGTGGCGCCGGCCCGGAGCCCAACGTGATCCTGGCTGCGCTCGGAGCGCTCGTCGGGCCGCTCGCGACGCTCCCGTCTCCCGACGCGTTCCCGCCGTGCGCCGCCGACCTCACCTGCGTGCGCATTCATTTGCACGTCGCTGCAAGCAATGCCGGCGACGATCCAACCGCGTTCATCACCAGCGAGCTCGCCGGCGCCAACCTCCTCTTCGCGCCCGCCGGCCTCACCTTCGAGCTGAGCGCCGTCGAGCCACTCACGGCCGCCGAATCGGTCATCGCGACGCGCGCCCAGCGCGACGCCCTCGGCCGCGCCCGCTTCGCGCGCGGCGTGGTCACCGCGTTCTTCGTGGACCAGCTCTGGGACGTCGACGCCCCGAAAGCCGAGCCGCGCCAGATCCGCGGCGTTCACTGGCGCGACCGCGCCGATCGCCAGCGCCGCTGGGTCGTCGTGTCGCGGATCTCACCCCCGCACGTGCTCGGCCACGAGCTCGGCCACTTCTTCGGTTTGCCGCATTCGACCGATCCCGCCAGCGTCATGAACAAGACGCCGCGCACCGCGCCCCCGCCCGAGGAGCGCGGCTTCACCGCCCGCGAGCAGGCCATCATCCGCGCCTCGGCCAAGCGCTTCCTGAAAGACGGGACCCTCCGATGACGAGCCCCCTCGCCTGGTTTCTCGCCATCGCCCTCTTCCTCATCCTCGCGGGCGCCGTCTACCTCGCGCGCCAGCTCGAGGCCAAGCGCCGCGCCGCGCTCGCCGCCTGGGCTGCCGCCGGCGGTTGGCGCTTCGACCCCGGCCCTGAGCCGATGCCACCCGACGCCGCGCAGCAAGTCGAGAGGGCCGGCGTTCCTGGCATGGCCGGCGCGGTCGCCCGATACAACGCACACCAACGATTTTCCGCGGCCACCTTCCCCCGCGCCGGGGAGGTCGCCATGCACCTCTTCGAGCTCCGCCCCGCCCGCGGCGCGGTGCGCTGGTCGTGCCTCGCGGCCGAGCTCGGCGCCGACCTCGTGCTCGCGCTCACCGTTCGCGACGACGGCGTTCTCACCGCCCAGCATGCGCGGCGTCTCGTCGTCCGTGCCGCCATCCCCGCGACCGCCGCGGCCTACACCGAACTCGCCGCGATCGCGCGCGCCATCCTCACGCAGGCGGACCCGCAACAACCATCGTGACGCCCACCGCGCCCCGTGCTTGAATGCGCACCTTGAGCAGCCTGGCACCGCCAGGCTTCTGCGAATGACCGCCGCACGGCGTTTCGCGCCGCCAACGACCCCTCTGTGAGCCCCGATGGACGCGGCGACGCCCGACGTTTCCCCGAAGCCACGTGCTCCGGAGGCTCCGCCTCCGACGCCGTGCTCTCGCTTCGCTCCAGCACGTGCCCTGAGGATCGCCGCGCGCGCCCTCTTCGCCGGCGCGCTGCCCGGTGCCCTCGCCTACGTCGGCCTCTTCGCGCTCTGCCTCCTCGCGCATCGCACGGCCGAGTACATGGGGATGGAAGACCCCGCGATCACCGATCGGATCTTCGCGCTCTTCGACGACCAGATCACGGCGCAACAGCTCGGCCTGCTCGCGCTCTACGCCGCGATCGGCGCGGCCGTCGGCCTCTTCGTTCACTTCCTCCTCGAGCTCGCGCGCGCCGTCCGTCGCCGGCCCTTTCGCTGGCGGCGGCACCTCCCACTCGCGCTCCTCCTCGTGCTCGCGATTCACAGCGCGTTCGTCATCGCCTCCATCGCCCACTACCCCGCGGTCTACGCGCCGCAGACGAGCCAATCGCTCTACCTCGCCGCGCTCTTTGCGATCGCCGTCGACCTCCTCCCGAGCTGGCTCGCCGCCTTTCTGCCGTTCCTCTTTCTGCTCGCCGCCCTCGCGCTCGGCGCCATTCTGCTCGCGCGCCGGCCCCTCTCACCCCGCGCGGCCCTCGTCCTCGCGGCCGTCGGGCTCGTCCTTGGCATCGCGTTCGCCGCCCTCCGCGCGCCGCCCGATCTGCGCGGCATCGGCTCCACCGACCCCGCTCGCCCCAACGTCGTCATCCTCGCGGTCGACTCGCTGCGCGCCGATCTCCTCGCCGACACCCCGTCGCCCATTCCGAACCTCGCCGCCTTCGCGCGCCGCGGGACGCTCTTCACGCGCGCCATCCCGACCGTCCCGCGCACGTACCCCTCCTGGGCCTCGATGCTCACCGGCCAGTACCCGCACGACCACGGGATCCGCCACATGTTCCCGCTGCCGCCCAAGGGACGCGCCTTCGCGCACGGCGTCCCCGAGCTCCTCGGCGCCGCCGGCTACCGCACGGCTGTCTTCTCGGACTTCGCGGGCGACGTCTTCGGGCGCGCCGACTTCGGCTTCCAGACCGTCGGCACCCCGACCTTCACGCTCGCCTCGAACGTCGCGCTCGGCGGCCTCAAGATCCACCCGCACCTCTTCCCCTATATGATCGATGTCTTCGGCGGCCGCACCCACCCCGAGCTCGCCGCCTTCGAGCGCCTCGCGGAGTCCGCCTGGCCCGCCCGCGACGCGCTTGCCTGGCTCGCCGACCCGACCGGCGCCCCCGACCAACCGTTCGCGCTCGTCGTCTTCTTCTCGGCCGGCCACTTCCCGTTCGCGGCCCCGGCGCCGCACGGTCAGGCCTTTGTCGATCCCGACTACACGGGCCGCTCGCGCTACCTCAAGGAGTCCTTCGGCCAGGTCCTCGATGGCCCCGAATTCGACGCCGAAAGGCGCCACATCAAGCAGCTCTACCAGGGCGCCGTGTCGGCCTCGGATGCGGCGATCGGCGAGGTCCTCGGCACGCTCGAGCGCCAGGGCCTCCTCGCCAATACGCTCGTCATCCTGACGGCCGATCACGGCGAGAACCTCTACGAGGACGAGCTCGGTATGGGCCACGGCGACCACTTCTACGGGCGCGAGACGCTCGAGGTCCCGCTCGCCATCGATTACCCCGGTAATGAGGCGCGCGGGCAGCGCTTCGATTTCCCGGTGACGCTCGCCGATATCGGTCCGACCGTCTTCGCGCGCACCGGCGTTCGTTCGACCGCGCCGCCCGAGACGATCGCCGGCATCGACCTCGCGACGATCGCGGCGCACCCCGATACCTACAAGGCGCGGCCGATCTTCAGCGAGATCGATCTCTGGTTCTTCCCGCCCGAGACGCGCCGCCTCGACGGCAAGCGCATCGTGGTCTCCGAGGGCTTCGGCGGCTTCACGTTCGATCCCAAGAGCTGGCAGATCTACCTCGACGCGAAGTACCAGCCGGCCTCCGTCATGGCCAAGCATCGCATGCTCCTCGCGGGCGATCGCAAGCTCCTCTACCTGCCGACGCGCGAGGGTGTCCGCTTCGAGTTGACCAATCCGCTGGCCGATCCGGGCGACTGGCATGACCTCTCCGCGGCCGAGCCCGAGCGCCTCGCAGCCATGAGGGCCGAGCTCTACGCCTGGATGCTGCGCGACCCGAACAGCGAGCGCCTCGGGGCCTTCGTCGTTCCTAAGCCTTTCGCGAGAGCGGCGCCGAGCGGCGAGACCAAGGCCGGTACGCCGTGATCCACGCCGCCACGATCGCCCTTCTCGCCACCGCGCTGGTCACGCTGGGGCCCTCGGCCCATGCCGCGCCGCCCCGCGCCGGGCCCCGTTACGGCCTTCGCCACATCACGCACCACCTCATCGCCGAGCTCGCCAACGCCGAGGCGGTGCCAGCGTTTCCCGAGAACGACCGGCGCGATCTCTGCCTCGAGCGCAGCATCGAGTCCCCGTTCCGCAACCCGTACTCGCCGCTGCCGAAGCACCTCGCGCGCCGCCATCAGCGCATCACGCTCGCGGGCAAGCCGGCCGCGCGCGTCGACATGCGCGACGCGTTCCTCCTCGACGTGCCGCGCGCGCTCACCTTCGACGTGACGCCCGGCACCGAGCCGCGCCTCGAGTTCGCCTACCACGTCCTTCACTGCGGCGACGTCCCGCGCAAGCTGACCGTGCGCATCCGCGGCGAGGACGCGCTCGGCGTCTTCGAGCAAACGCTCGACCTCCCGACCCGCACGCCGAAAGCCGAAGGCGACCGCTTCCGGGCCGTGAGCATCGACCTGCCGTTCGCGCCCGATCTCCCCGCCCGCGTGACGATCGCCTTCGCGTCCGATACCCCGCGCGCCCAAGTCGCCTGGGTCGAGCCCGTCATCACCGGCCGCGACGCCGGGCCCGCCGGCCCGCGCGACACGAACGTCCTCTGGATCGTCATCGACGCTCTGCGCACCGACGCGCTCGGTCCGAGCCGCAGCTTCTCGGTCGGCGACGCCGTCTTCACCCCGAACCTCGACGCCGTCATCGCCCAGGGTACGAGCTTCACCGACGCCTACACGATGGCGAACCAGACGCGCACCTCGACGACCGCGATGCTCGCCTCGGTGCACCCGTCGATCGGCGGCTTCCACTCGCACAGCTGGGCCTTTGCTGCGGGGCGCCTCGACAAATTCTACGCCGCCAAGCCGCCGTTGGTGACGCGCCTCCTCGACGAAGCCGGCTGGCGCGTCGTCCACCTCGGCAACAATTTCTTCCTCTGGGGCAACCTCATCTACGGCATCGATCACGGCTTCCCACGCGCCATCGATCACCGCGCTGTCCCTGGCGATGCGCCCGCCACGACCGCCGAGGCGACCGCCTGGTTCGAGCGCCATCAGGATGAACGGTGGTTCATGATGCTCAACTACACGGCGCCGCACACGCCCTACAAGCCGCCCGAAGACGTCCTCGCGAAGGCGCTCGCGCTACCGGGCGGCAAGATGCTCGGGCAGTTCCTGCCGCGCACCTACCTCGGCGAGCTCATGTGGGTCGACCAGAACCTCGGGCCCGTCTTCGCGAAGCTGGCCGAGCTCGGCCTCGCGGACGACACGGTCATCATCGTGACGGCCGATCACGGCGAGGTCATGAACCCGGCGCACGCGTGCCACTCGGCGATCGTCGGCCAGCCCTGCGCCTATAACCACAGCCTGACGGTCTACGACGACGAGCTTCGGGTGCCGCTGTCGCTGACCTTGCCGGGGCGCATCGCGAACGGGCACGTCGTCAAGACGCCCGTCTCGCACGCGGATCTGGCGCCGACCGTGCTCGACCTTCTCGGGCTGCCGCCCGATCGCGCGATGGAGGGGACGACGCTGCGCCCCGCGCTCGAGGGCGCCGAGCCCGCCGCACGCCCGATCTATGCGGACGGGCGCCTCGCGTCGGCGTTTTGCAGCGGCGATTGGAAGCTCATCCAGCATGCGGCTCAGGACGACGTCATGCCGCGCACGCGCATGACGAAGGAGTCCGACGACCCGCCGCGCCAGGAGCTCTTCGATCTCCGGAGCGACCCGCACGAGCTGCACAACCTCGTCTTCCAGCAGCCGGCGCGTGCCAAGGCGCTGACCGTCGAGCTGACCGCGCTGCGGCGTCGCTACGTCGCCGCCTTTCGCCGCGAGGCGCCGACCGCGCTGGCGGGCAGCCTGGCGGC
>SXIE01000028.1 GCA_005772945.1 Pseudomonadota bacterium | reverse complement strand
GTGGATGAAGCCGCGGACCACCTGGCGGGCGACGAGATCGAAGGGCAGGTCGCCGACGAGCTCGCCCGCGCTCACGCCGTCGGCCAGCGCGCCCGCGAGGAGGTCCGTCATGCGCCCGATGAGGGCGGTGCGGGGGCTGTTCGCGTTCTGTCGCTCGACCGCACCGAGCAGCGGGCGAAAGAGGGCCGACTGGCGGGTGTAGCGGGCGAGCGCGGTCTCGACGAGCGCGCGGCAGCGCCGGACGGACGCCGGGGTGTCGTCGCCGCCGGCGGCGAGGCGCGTGGCGGTCGGCTCGTCGGCGCCGGCGAAGAGACGCTCGAGCTCGTCATCGAGGAGGCCGACCAGGACCGCCTCTTTGGAGCCATAGAGGTTGTAGACGGTGGCGACGCTGAGGCCCGCATCGGCCGCGAGCTGGCGCATCGACACCGTCGCCTCGGTCCCGCCCAACAAGGCGGTCTTGGTGGCGGCGAGGATGCGCGCGCGCCGTTCCTGAAGGCCGAGGGCGCGGCGGCCGGGAGGTGGGGTGGGCATCGCTTGGTCACGTGGGGTGCGTCGGTCGGCCATGCCATGAAGATAGAACGTGTTCCAGAGATGGGCAAGTGCGAAAGATGGAACGCGTTACATTCTCGCCCGAAGACGCGTCAGCGGTTCGAGCGCGTCGGGAGGCCGATGCTCGCTTTGCCATGCAGTTTCGGAATCTTGGCGCGAATGACCAGGCTCGCCCAGAACCCGACGAACGCGACGATGCCGGTGCCGATGAGGGCGAGCCGCAGGCTCTGTACCCAGGTGAAGATCCCGTTTTCCAGGATCGGCATCGGGAAGAAGAGCAGGAGTCCGAACACCGCCGCGAGGCCAGGGCCGCGCGCCACAAGCACCTCGGCGATCCCCAGCGTGAACCCCCAGCCGAGCGCCGCGATGAAGAGTCCGAGCAGCCCGCCGGCGAGCCACCCCTCGGTCTGCGGCGTGCACGGCAGATCCGACTCGATGCCGAGCGCCGCGAAGGCGGTCTCGCAGCTCATGTCGGGGACGGAGTCTTTGTCGCTCCAGACGACGCGCGGCACGACGCGCGCCATGCTGCTCAGGAAGAGGTCGCCGACGTTGAGAGGCGAGTTCCGGACGCCCTCCAGGTCGCGCGAGATGGCGTCGAACCAGAGGTAGGTGAGGCGGTCGTCGATCGTCTGCGAGATGTCGCTGCCGCCGAAGTCGGTGAAGACGCGCTCGAAGCGCCCCGAGAGCGTCGGGGTCTCACTGTCCCCGCCCGCGCGCCAGGCGGTCGATCCGACGATCATGATGAGCAGCATGGCCGCCAGGAGGGCGAGGCGCCGTCGCAAGGCGCGCGCGGCGGCCTGCGTGCGGCGCGACTCGGCGAGCCAGACCAGGCCCGTGATGGCCGCGCAGATCAACATCACGCGCCGGGACTGCAGGATGAAGAGCAGGAGCACGAGGCCGGCGGCGATGCCGAAGCGCGTCGTGCGCGCGGCCTGGGTCGTGGGCTCGGTGGGGGCGCGGTTCGAGTAGGCGCGGCCGATGAGGCCAAAGGTGATCGCGAGGAAGAGCGCCGACTCGTAGAAGAGCTCGAGTCGGATGCCGCCGCTGGCCTGAGCGCCGGCCTCGGCGCGGTCGTGGTAGTAGCTCCAGCGGCCGGCGAGGAACGCGGCGACCATCGTCATGAGGAGGAGCGCGGCGACGCCGATGACGGCCTTGCGGACCAGGAGGCGGTCCTCGGCGGGTGTGCGTTCGCGAGCGCGCGCGAGGCGGTCGAGCCAGGCGCGCGTGGCGGCCGCGACGAGCCCGAGCAGCGTCAGGAAGAGCGCGAGGAACGCGACCGCCTCCAGCACGGACTCGGACGAGGCGGTCAGCCGCACGCGCGTCACGCCCAGCACGACGCCGTCCCCGACGCCGGGGACATAGACCAGCAGGAACTGGATCCCGAGCGCGGCGACGAGCAGGAGCCGGCGCGACAAGGCCCAGTTGAGGGCGATCGTGCCGAGCGCGGCGACGACGACGGCGACCAGCACGCCGAAGCCCTCGAAGCTCGCCCACGGGAACGCGAGCCCGAGCAGGACGATGAAGACTACGCCCTGCGCGCGGCCGAGCCGCCACGAGGGCATCGCCGGATCGCGCGGGGTGACGGCGGGCCGCGGGTGCGGGTCGATCATGCCTTCGCTCAGGTACCCCGCCGCGTGGATTCGATCAAAGTTAAAGACCGACCTCCAGGGCGTGCGAGGTGAGCTGGGCAATCACGGCTTGTGCCGACGTCGGGACGCAGCGATAACGGCCGCATGGACCGCATGCAGTGGCTCGTCCGCCTCGCTGACCTCTCGCGCCGGCTGCCGCCCTTTCGGGGCAAGACCCGCCTCCAGGGGGCTCTGTCGCGGTTCGCGCTGCGCGGTCGCGGCTCGGCGCCAGCGCTGCTCGCGGCGCGCATCGGCGGCGTCGATTGGGAGCTCGATATCGCCGAGCTCATCCAGGCGCAGATCTTCTGGGAGGGTGGGTACGGCCAGGGCGTGCTGACGTGGCTCGGGCGCGAGGCGCGGGGCGCGAACGGGGCGGCGACCTTCTGGGACGTCGGCGCCAACGTCGGCGCGGTGTCCTTGCTCATGGCCGCGCAGTGCCCGGGGCTGGCGGTCGAGAGCTTCGAGCCCTCGCCGAGGGTTCACGCGAAGCTCGCGCGCCATGCGGCGCTCAACCCGGCGCTCGGCGTTCGGCTGCATCGGCTGGCGCTCTCCGACACGAGCGGCGCGAGTCTCTTTCACGAGAGCGCCGAGCGCTTCAATGGCGGCGTCGGCGCGCTCTATGCGGCCCACAACGTCGAGGCGTGCGCGGTCGAGGTCGAGGTCGCGCGCGGCGACGACCTGGTGGCCAGCGGGCGCGTCCGTCCGCCGACCGTCATCAAGATCGACGTCGAGGGCTTCGAGCTCGAGGTGCTCGGAGGGCTCGAGGCGGTGCTCGCGCGCCATCGGCCGTCGCTGTGCGTCGAGAGCGCGGGGCCCCGTCTTGCGGAGCGCGGGCGTCCGCTGGATGCGATCGCGCGGCGGCTCGCCGAGCTCGGCTACCGCGTGGCGCGGATCGACGACGCGAGCGGCGCGGAGCACGCGCTTCGTGCGTCAGACTTCGCGCGCAATATCGATCTGGCGGCGCATCCGATCTGACAGCGGCGGCCGGCGACGTCAGACGAGGTGGACGACGAGGCGGCGCGGGCCGTGAACGCCGGTGACCAGGACGCCCTCGATGTCGGCGGTCTTGGACGGGCCGGTGATGATGACGCGAGCGGTCGGCGTCGGGCGCCGGGCGGCGGCGGCGAGATACTCGGCCAGCGTCGCGACGATGGTGGCGCGTCGGACGACCGCGAGGTGCACCTCGCAGAGGGCGCTCGGCAGGTGGGGGTCGCCCTCGAGGACGATGCTGCCCGTTGCGGCAATGGCCGCGAGCGTGTCGGTCACGACGGTGCCGGCTGGGGGATCGGCGGGCGGAGGGCCATGGGCGATCTCGGCGCCAATCGCTTGCGCGCGCGTGCAAAAGTGGGCGACCAGGGCGTCGTGGGAGATGTCGTTGGCGATGGCTTCCGGAGCGGCTCCGAGCCATGCGGGCAGCAGCGGAAGCGGCGGCTTCGGGGCGCCCGCGAGGGCGGCGCGCACGGTGGCCAGGAGTGCCGCGCGGGCGTCGTTCATCGGCTGCCTCCGCGCTTGGTGAGCGACGGCGCGAGAAGCTTCCAGCGCGCGTGGAAGGGGCGCGAGTCGGCGGGCTGCATCTGGCGTCGGCCCGCGACATCCCAGCCGCTCTTTGCGCCGGGCGCGCGCTGACGGGCGAGCACCTTTCCGGCGACACGCCAGCGGCGTCGGCCGCCCATGACGAAGGCGAGGAGGCGCGGGAGTTTGCGCTGGTGGCGGTCGGTCCGGACGGCGCGCGCGCGGTGGGCGACGAGGAGTCCCGGGAGATCGATGTCGACCGGGCAGGCGGGGCGGCAGGCGCCGCAGAGGGTCGAGGCCCACGGCAAGTCGGGGGTCGCCGCGGGGCCGCGGAGGAGCGGCGTCAGGACGGCGCCGATCGGGCCCGGGTAGACGCTGCCGTAGGCGTGGCCGCCGATGACGCGATAGACCGGGCAGGTGTTGAGGCAGGCGCCGCAGCGGATGCAGCGTAGCGCCTCGCGGAAGGTCGGGTCGGCGAGGATGGAGGAGCGGCCGGCGTCGAGGAGGATGAGGTGGATTTCTTTCGCGAAGGCTCGGCTTGGGTCCGCATCGGACCCCGGAGCGAGGTTGCCCGCGATCTCTCGATCGCGAAGACCTCCGCTCTCGCCGTCGCTCTCGCCGTCGCTCTCGCCGTCGCTCTCGCCGTCGCTCTCGCCGGCGCTCTCGCCGTCGCTCTCGTCAGCCTGGCGCGGGCGGGCG
>SXIE01000258.1 GCA_005772945.1 Pseudomonadota bacterium | reverse complement strand
GTGCTTCGCGACGCCGACGCAGCGGATGCGCGGCGTGCCGGCGGCCAGGGTGGACGCGGCGGCGGCGCTCACGGCTCGACCTCGGGCGGGGTGCAGCGCGGGCCGCTCGGGTCGCGCGCGGCGTCGGGAAAGCGCGCGACGTACTTCGAGTTGGGGTAGCGCGTGGCGAGGCGCGCGAAAGCCCGCTCGGCAGCGGCGCCGTCGCCCGCCTGGAAGTAGGCGCAGCCCGCGAAGAAGAGGACGTCGTCGACGTTGAGCGAGCCGGGCCAGGTCTGGGCGTAGAGCTCGTAGGCGGCCGCGGCGGCGCGCGGGTCGTGCCGATCGAGGAGGTGCGTGCGCGCGATGCGGAGCTGGCCCTTCCAGAAGTAGGCGTGCTCGTTCTGGCCGAAGAGCGAGATGTTCGCGCGTGTGCGTTGGATGCGGCGAATGGCGTCGAGCTCGTCGTCGAAGCGCCCGAGTGTGTGCGCCATCAGCGAGCGCTGCCACCAGGCGTCGTTCCAGAGGGGGCGCTCGAATTGCTCGCTGTGGACGCGGGCGTAGAGCGCCTCGGCGCGCGTGGCCCAGGCGTCGTCGTTCGTCGCGCGCCACCGCAGCTCGGACTCGTACGCCGCGTCATAGAGGAGGTTGTCGCCGAGGCTCGTCTTGGCGAGCTCGGGGTAGAGCGTGGCCGTCCAGGCGAAATACGCGTCGACGGCGGGCGGGCCCTCGGCGCGCGCGATGCGCAGGAGATGGGCCAGCGCGCGCTCGCCCGGCATCAGATCGGGGTACGTGCGAACCAGGGCGCGATAAATTTCCTTTGCGCTCGAGGTGTTGCCGCGCTCGTCGGCCAGGCGCGCCAGCTCGTAATGGGCGCGCGCGCGGTCGTCCTCGCGCGGGGCGTTCCGAGCCATGTCGACGTAGATCCGCGCGGCCGCATGCGGGTTGCCGGCCTGCCGCTCGGTGCGCGCGGCCTCGAGCAGCGCGGCGCCGCGATCCTCGGCGTCGATCGCCTTGCCCGCGAGCGCGCGCATCGCGTCCACGTCGTCTTGGCGCGCGGCCCGCTCGAAGGCCTGATCCCAGGTGACGCGCTCGGGATCGCGCGCGCACGCGGCGGCCCACGCGGCGGCGCACACCGCCAGGCACGCGAGCGCGAGCGCCTGGCGATCAGGACCCGCCACGGATCACCTCGGCGAGAAACGCCGCGTGCAGGTGGCCGTTGGTCGCCAGGATATTCGAGCTCCAGATATCACGACCGCCCGCCAGATCCGTCACGCGCCCGCCCGCCTCGCGGATGAGAGCGACGCCGGCTGCGTAGTCCCACGGCTTGAGGCGCGGCTCCCAGAACGCACCGAACGCGCCCTCGGCCACGTAGGCGAGATCGAGCGACGCGCTGCCGAGGCGGCGTAGGCACAGGCATTTCGCGAGGGCGCGCGCGACGGGACCGACGAGGGAATCGGCCGTGTGGATCCGATCGTAGGGGAAGCCGGTCGCGACGAGCGCGCGCTGGAGTTCGGTGGTGGTCGAGACGGCGATAGGGACCGGGGTGGTGTCCGGGGCGGGCCCAGGGCTGCCGCCATCGCCGTTCGGCGCGTGCGCGACGCGGAAGGCGCCGGTGCCCTGCGCGCCGTACCAGGTGGTCGCGAGCGCGGGCGCCGCGATGACGCCGACGACCGGCTCGCCGCGATAGGCCGCGCCGATGCTGACCGCGAAGTGCGGCAACCCGTGGACGAAGTTCGTCGTGCCGTCGAGCGGGTCGATGTACCAGACCCAATCCGCGGCCGGCGCGCTCGCGTCGCGACCGCCCGCGTGGCCGCCCTCCTCGCCGATGATCTCGTCGCCCGGGAACGCCGCCGCGAGCGTGGCGATGACGAGGCGCTCCGAGGCTGTGTCGGCGCTGGTCACGAGATCGACCGCGCCCTTCCAGGCGACGCTGGTCAGGCGCCCGCGGTGGTCCGAGAGCACGCGCGCGCCCAGGGCGGCGGCTTCGCGGGCGACGCCGAGGCGGCGCGCGATTTCGGCTCCGTGAGACACGTCGGCCGCGGGGGGCAGGTCGGACGGGGTGGCGGACTCGCGCATCCGCCACGTGTAGCGAGCGGCGCGGGGGCGGTCAACGCACCCTTATAGAGGAGTGGACGTTTCGGGTGGGCCGCGGGCAGGGCATTCGTCGCGGGCGATTTGGTCGAACCGGACCCCTGGAGTCCGATTCGGGGTCCGTGTTACAACCGATCGTGAGGAGAGCCCGTCATGAGACGTCGCGCCGTATCGACCCAGGAGCTTGCGAGGCTGCGCGCCGCGCTGGCGGAGGATTACCCGCTGCGCGACTACGAGGTCGACGCGGGGCCGAAGGTCTTGCGCATCACGGGGCCGGACATCGCCAAGGGCGGTGCGTTGCAGAAGGCGTCGGCGGCCTCGAAGGAAACGCGCATGGGCTCGGCGGAGCTCCTGCATGGGCGCGACGGGCTCGCGCCGTCGCCCGAGACGGGGGCGCGCGGCGGGTCGAACTGGGCCGAGCTGTGGCCGTGCTCGCGCGCGATGGCGAGCTACTTCGGGCACAGCGTGCGGATGCGGTCGGTCGACGCGGTCGAGATCAACTGCGGCCTGGGGACCGCGGGGCTCGGGGCGGCGGCCAAGGGCGCGCGCGTGATGCTCGCCGATTCGAATCCGGAGGCGCTGCGCTTTGCGCGCTTCAACGCGCTGCAGAACGGCTTCACGCACGTGCGCACGCTCGAGTTCGACTGGCGCAAGGACCGCTTCACCGACCACGTCGGCAGTCTCATCATGGCGGACGTGCTCTTCGATCAGGACAACTTCGAGGACGTGTTTCGCCTCTTGGCCGACAACCTGGCGCCGGGGCGCACGGCGTTTCTGGCCGAGCCGGGGCGGCCGATCGCGGGGGCGTTCTTCGAGGCGCTGCGCAAGACCGACTACCGGGTGCGCCTCGACATGGAGCGGGTCGAGGACGTCTACTCGGACAACTACTATCTGGTCAGCGTCTTGCGCATCAAGAAGGACCGCTAGCAGGCTGTTGAAAATGGCCGATCTCCGTCGTCGCGGCGCTCGCTCGCTTGTGCGGCGCACGTGTCGCTTGCTCCTAGGATATCGGCCATTTTGAACAGCCTGCGGGCATTCGTCGGTACACAAAGTATCGAACTCGAATGCGATGCGTGGAGTCGCCGCGGTCGCCGCTAACGCAGGCGGACGCGGTCGTAGGTCGGGTTGGCGACGCGCCCCATGCGGCCGGCGCGGTAGTCCTCGAAGGCCTGTCGCAGCTCGGCCTCGGTGTTCATCGCGAACGGGCCGTAGCGGGCGAGTGGCTCGGCGATCGGCTCGCCGCCGCCGAGGACCAGGCGCGTGCGGGTCTTGCCGGGGTTCGCGAGGTGGATGCCGCTCGCGCCGCTGCCCGTCTTGCCGAGGACCGCCAGGTGCGCGGCCGGGACGAGGGTGCCGCCGACGGAGGCGGTGCCGTCGATGACGTGGACGAAGGCGGTCCAGTCGTCCGGGTAGTCGAGGGCGACCTCGGAGCCGGGCTCGATCGCGTAGTCGATGAGCGCGATCGGGGTTTCGGTGCCGATGACGGCGCTGACGCCGTGGGCCTCGCCGGCGATGACGCGGGCGCGCACGCCGGCCTCGTCGACGAGCGGGATCCGGTCGGCGGTCTGGTCCTGGTAGCGCGGTGGGGCCAGCTTGGCGCGGGCCGGGAGGTTCACCCAGAGCTGGAGGCCGTGGATGCGGCCGCCGCGCTCGCGGATGGAGTCGTCGGGGTTCTCCTCGTGGACGATGCCGCTGGCGGCGGTCATCCATTGGACGCCGCCCTCCTCGAGGCGGGCGCGGTTGCCGAGGGACTCACCGTGCTCGATGGCGCCCTCGACGAGGATGGTGACGGTCTCGATGCCGCGATGCGGGTGGGGCGCGAGGCCGCCGAGCTCGCCGGGGGCGAGCGTGAAGTCGAAGTGATCGAGCATGAGGAAGGGATCGATCTGCGCGAGGTTCGCGGCCGGGATGGTGCGCCGCACGCGGAAGACGTCGCCGACGCGATCGGCCTGGGGAGCGACGATGCGCGTGGGCGTGCGTGGGCGGATGGCGGGGGTCTGGCCGGCGTGGGCGTCGCGCGGGCGGGCGCCGAGCCCGGTGGCGAGGCCGCCTGCGACGATTGCGCCTTGAAGCAAATGACGACGCGAGAGTTGCACCTGCTTCGCACGCTCCTTCGGAGGCTGCGCCTCCGACGCTGTGCTGTCGATTCGCGCCAGCACGAGGCATGGATGCCGCGTGCCGCGGAGAGGGTCAAGGGTTGGCCGCTTCGAGCGCATCGGGCGCTTCGAGGTCGAGCCCGAGCGCGGCGAGCTGCGCCGGGAAGTGCGCGGCGTCGGTGAAGACGCGCGCGGGGAGGCCGGCGGCTTCGGCGGCGACGACGAACGCGGGGATATCGTCGAAGAAGACGGCGCGCTCGGGCGCGACGCCGGCGGCCGCGAGGGCGCGGTGGTAGATGGCGGGATCGGGCTTGGCGAGTCCGAGCGCGTGCGAGAGGACCAGGGCGTCGAAACGCTCGAGCACGGGAAGGCGCGGGCGGAGGAACGCGAAGTGGGCGTCGTTCGTGTTCGAGAGGAGGACGAGGCGCACGCGACCGACCAGGCGCGCGACGTGCGCGACCATCGCGTCGTTGACGGTGAAGTGGCAGTTCCAGAGGGCGAGCCAGGCGTCGGGCGTGAGCGTGGTGTCAGTACCGCCGAGGCGCGCGGCGATCTCGCGGCGGAGCGCGTCGCCCGGAAGCTGGCCGCGGTTGACGCGGTCCCAGAGGCCGCCGGAGAGGCGCGCGTGGACCTCGGCGTCCGAGAGGGCGAAGGCGGCGGCGAGGGCGCGGAAGAGGTGCGCGTTGTCGTGGAAGGCGAGCACGTTGCCGAGGTCGAGGATGACGGAGTCGATCACGGGGCGAGCGTG
>SXIE01000257.1 GCA_005772945.1 Pseudomonadota bacterium | reverse complement strand
GTTGCGCGAGAACAGCACGGCGGCGCGCGTCGCGGGGCCACACCGCCGGCGCCAGCACCGCCTCGGCCCCTAGCCGGACCGCATAGAAAGCGGGAGATATCTCGCGATGCACCCAGCTCGCGGGCGCCTCGAGGTGCGCGCGCTCCAGCCGGTCGAACGCAAACACGCCCTCCGCGCGCGCGGCAACGCCGGCCTGGAACTGGTACGGCGTCGTCCAGAGGCTCGGGTCGCGGAAGCGATGAAACGCCCCGAGCGCCGCTTCGCTCTCGGGCGTGCGGGCCGCCTCGAACGCGCGCGCGCTCGCGACGAGCGACTCCGACGTGAGCGAGGCGAGCAGATCAGGCAGTAGGCGCGGGGCAGGCTGGGCCATGACATCGGGTCCGTTCATGCGCGCGCCGGCGGGCCCCCACGAGGCAGGGAGCTTGCGACCGGACGCGACGCGGTGCTATCGTCGCGAGGTCGACGGGGGTCGAACGCGCGGCATCGCCTCATCCACCGAATTCGATGGTGAGGCCGAGCCGGCCCAGCCTATCCACTCGCGCCTGGTTGGCAACCCCGCACGGAATCGGGTTGCCCCGCCGGGCGCCGCTCGTCCCTTACTCGCACCCTTGCCCACGAGGTTTGGTCATGCCCGGTTGGACCTTGCCGATGAAAATGCTGGCCCAGAGTTGGTTCCAGCTGAAGATGAAGAAGTTGCCGATCGACTGGAAAAACCCCTCGGGGGATCCAGCGCAGGACCACTTCACCAAGGCCTATCCCGCCGCCGATCACATGGGCGCGGGCCCGCCGGCGCCGCGCACCTACTTCTGGAACGCCTCGACGCTCAAAGACCACGGCACGGCGGCCAAGGACATCTCCGACAAGGTGAAGACCTTCGTCGATGCCGCGATCGACAAGACCGCGCAGGCTATCGACATGTGGCGCCTGCAGGCCAAGCTGAAGGACCTGAAGGTCATGGCCGTGTGCTGCATCGGCACGCCCGGCTGCCTCGATGGCCCCAAGCTCAAGGACACGGTCCCGTACTCGACCTGGATCGGCAAAGAAAACAACGAGAAGGTCTACATCAAGGCGGTCGTCGAGGGCGTGACCGACGCCTGGGACCAGTGGGCCAGCAAGGTCATGGTCCCGGGCCTGCCGTGGTACCCGGCGTTCGCCGCGTACCCGGGGCCGATGGCGCCGCCGATGCCGAGCATCCCGATGCCGCTCATCGTGTGCCCGTCGCCGATGATGGTGAAGCTGGCGGTCTTCATGCAGCTCAAGAGCTGCATCCTCGACAAGTTCAAGGAAGGCGATCTCGACGGGGACGACACGGACAAGCAGCACGACGCGATCTTCGAGTCGATCGCGATGGGGCTGTCGACGAACTTCCTGACCTGGCTGCCGATGCAGCAGATCATGCTCGTCATGGGCAAGGGGCCGGTGCCGACGTTCGCGCCGCCCTACGTGCCGGTCGGTCCGGTCGTCATGGGCGGCGAGATCCCGGGCGTTCATTTCATCACGTGACCGCCTCAGGCGGGCGGCGGAACCCCTCGGGGTCCGCCATCCGTGCGGTTACGCGAAGAATCCGCGGGCAGCCTCGCTACAGGGTCCGAAGCGGACCCGCGCGAGGCCTTCGCGAAAGAATCCCCAGGTTCCCCGGGGGACGCCTCGACCGGCCGGCGCGGACCTTCTATAGTCCGCGCCATGACGCCGCCGTTCCCGCCGCCCATCCCCGACGTGCCCGAGTACCGGCCGCTCACGGTACGCGAGTTCACCAGGCTCGCGGGCGACGGGGCCTTCGCGGGTGAACAGGTCGAGCTCATCCAGGGCGTGATCGTGCCGATCCCGGTCGAAGACCCGGTGCACGTGGCGTGCGTGGCGGCCTCGGTGGCGGCCCTCCGGCGCTGCTACCCGGAGCCGGAACGGGTTCGGCTCAACGTGCGCCTCACCGTGAGCGACCACTCCGCGCCGGTCGTGGATTGCTTGGTGTGCAAAGTATCGCCACCGCCCGCGGAGCTCGGGGCCGTCGAGGTGCTGGTCGCCGTCGAGGTGACGGACGCGTCGCGCCGCCTCGATCTCGGGTCGAAGGCGCGCCTCTACGCGACGGCGGCCATCCCGAACTACCTCGTCATCGATGCGGGCAAGGCCCAGGTCCACGCGTTCGCGAGCCCGATCGACGGGCTCTACACGCGTCACGACATCCAGGGGCGCGGCGCCGAAATGACGCTGCCCGAGGCCACGTGCCTGCTCGCCGCGAGCGACCTATTCGCAACGGTCCCGACCGCCTGACGCCCGCGAACGCTCCCCGCGCGCCATGCAAACGACCGTCACGGTTGCGATCTTCGTCCTGACGTACGTGCTCATCGCGGTGCGGCGGCTGCGCCTCTTGCCGATCGGGCGGCCGGCCGGCGCGCTGCTGGGCGCGACGCTCATGGTCGTCTGCGGCGCCATCACCCCGGCCGAGAGCTTCCGGGCGATCGACGGCGACACCCTGCTCTTGCTCTTCGCGATGATGCTGCTCACCGCCGAGCTCGCGCAGACCGGCTTCTTCGAGTGGGCGTCGGCGCGAACGCTCGCGCGCTATCGGACGCCGCTCGCGCTGCTCACGGCCATTTCGCTCTTCGCCGCGGGCGCGTCGGCCTTCTTCGTCAACGACACGATCTGTCTCTTCATGACGCCGATCGTCGTGGGGGCCTGCCGGCGCGCGCGCCTCCCGATGGGGCCCTACCTGGTGATGCTCGCGACCTCGGCCAACCTCGGCAGCGCGGCGACGCTCGTCGGCAACCCGCAAAACATGCTGATCGGCTCGCTGTCGCAGCTGCCGTTTGCCGCCTACCTCGTGGCGTCGCTGCCGGCGGTGCTCCTCGCGCTCGGACTCCATATCCTGCTCGCGCGCCGCCTCTATGCGAAAGAGCTCGCTCCCCACCCCGCCTGGACGGCCGAGACCCACGCCGCCGCCTCCACGCCGCGCGGGCTCGGGCCGATCGCCATCGTCTTCGCCGGCGTCGTGGTCGCCTTCTTCGCGGGTGCGCACCTCGGCTACGCCGCGCTCACGGGCGCCACCGTCCTCATGCTCGTCCGCTTCCGCGCGCCCGACGAGACCTTCCGCCGCGTCGACTGGACGGTGCTCGTCTTCTTCGCGGCGCTCTTCATCGTGACGCGCGCGCTCGCGCAGACCGGCGTCGTCGAGGACCTCTGGCGCGCGAGCGCCGCGCACCTCCGCCTCGACGACCCGGGCGGCGTGACCGCCTTCACCGCGCTCATGGCGCTCGGCTCCAACGTCGTGTCGAACGTGCCGATGGTGCTCTTGACCGGGCCGTACCTGCCCGAGCTCGGCGATCCGGCGCTCGGCTACGTGCTGCTCGGTTTCGTCACGACGATCGCCGGCAACCTCACGCTCGTCGGCTCGGTCGCGAACATCATCGTCGCGGAAGGGGCCCGCGAGCACCACACGCTCGCCTTCGTCGAGTACCTGCGGCTGGGCCTGCCGTCGACCCTCATCGCGCTCGCGGTCGGCGTCGTGACGCTCGTCTGGTGGGCGCCCGTGGCGCTCGCTTGGTTCGCGTGACGCGCGCGCGCGCCTGTGCCACTCATGGGCCCTATGACGACGACGCCTGCCACTCTCGACGCGCTCCAAGAGGACTTCGCGCTGCTCGACAACTGGGAGGATCGCTACCGCTACCTCATCGACCTCGGGCGCGGCCTGCGCCCCATGCCGGATGCGCTCAAGACCGCCTATTCCAAGGTCGAGGGGTGCATGTCGCAGGTATGGGTCACGGCCCATACGCGCACCGACGACGGCGGGCGCGTGACGATGGACTACCTCGCCGACTCGGACGCGATCATCGTCCGCGGGCTCATCGCCGTCTTGCTCGCCGCCTACAGCGGCCTGACACCCGCCGAGGCCGCCGCGACCGACGTCGGCCCGATCTTCGATCGCCTGGGTCTGGGCGAGCATCTCAGCCTGAACCGGCGCAACGGCTTCGTCGCGATGATCGGACGCTTGCGGGACGAGGCTCGACGCTTGTCCGGGCCGCAGAATTCCGGTACGTGAGGCCATGGTCGACCACGTCCATCACGACCAGGCGCATCACGACGAGCACGACGCGCTCCCAGGCGCCGACATGGACCCGGCCCAGGCCGCGCGCGTCGACCTCATCCGGGCCGCCGGCCTGCGCGTGACCTCATCGCGCCTCGCCGTCCTGGAGCGGCTCGACGCCTCGGGCGGCCCGCTCACGCATCACGAGCTCGCCGGCCAGCTGCGCGCCTCGGCGTGGAATCGCTCGACCCTCTACCGCAACCTCATCGACCTCACCGACGCGGGGCTGGCGAAGAAGACCGAGATCGGCGGGCTCCAGCGCTTCGAACGCGCCGGGCGCGTCAACCCCTGCACCGATCACCCGCACTTCGTGTGCGTCGATTGCGGCGAGGTCACGCACCTGGCGGGCGTCGTCGTGCGCGTCGAGGGCAAGGGCGAGCAACAGGCCGTGAACAACGGTGACGTCGAGATCCAGCTGCGCGGCGTCTGCAACGACTGCACACCCTCCTGAGCGGCTGAGGTCGTGGTGGTTTCTACATCGCGTTCCGCCCTCGAGCCCCTCGCGCGCGCCCGTCGGTGGCACGCATGGCTCGTGGCCTTCGCACTCCTCGCGGCGGCCTGGCCTGGCCTGGCCTGGCCCGCGCCGCGCCGGCCCCAACGCCCCCGCATCGGCTCGCGGTGCTCGCCTTCGACGCCGCCGGCTCCGACTCCGGTTGGAACGGCCTCGGCGTCGGGCTGCAATCGATGCTCACGACCGATCTCGCCGCGCTCGCAGCCGTGCGTCCGAGCATCGAGATCGTCGAACGCGCGCGCCTGAAGGACATCGGCGCCGAGCTGCGACTGGCCGCCGCCGGCGCGGTCGACGCCCGCTCAGCCGCCGCGATCGGCAAGCTCCTCGGGGCCTCCCACCTGGTCGTCGGCAGCTTCACGCTCGTCGGCGCGCGCCTTCGCATCGACGCACGCTTGGTGCGCGTCGCGACCGGCGCCGTCGTGGCGAGCGCCTCCGCCGACGGCGAGCGCGACGCGTTCTTCGAGCTCGAAAAAGACGTCGCACGGCGCCTGATCGAGGGGCTGGGCGCGCCGCTCACACCGAGGGAGCGCGCGGCGCTGGCGCCGATCGCGACCGCCAACCTCGACGCCCTCCGCGCCTACGGCGACGGGCTGGAACTCGCCGATCGCGCGCGCGAGGTCGAGGCGCTCGCGGCGCTCCGGCGCGCGGCCGAGCTCGACCCGGCCTTCGCGCTCGCCCACCATACGCTCGCCGACTACGAGCGCCTGGTCGCCGACGCGCACGCGCACGCCGAAGCCGCCCAGCAGGCGGCCGACCTCGCCGAGCTCCGCGTGGCTGCCCAGGCCGACGCGCTCGAGCCCGCCACGATCGCCGACCTCGAACGCCGCCACGCGCAGCCGGCGACCCCGGCCGACAAGGCCATCGCTGCCCTGCTCCTGGCGGGCGCCTTCAACGCGCACGGCGGGATCCCGACGCAGTTCCAGCAGCTCCACGCCCACGCCGATGGTTTCGCGCTCGAGCGGCTGCGCGATCGTTGGTACACCAACTATCTTGCGAGCGCCGAGGCCGCGCCGGACGCACCGCTGCCGCTGCCCCCGCGCCTCTCGAACACCCCCGTCAAGAGCGCATCGCAGGCGGACCTGGACGCATCCTACGCGGACCGCGCAGACCACATTCGGCGCAAGTGGGTGACCAGCAGCGAGCTCGCCGCCGAGTTCATCGCGGCCGGGCAGATGATGCACCTCGACCTGCGCACCACGTTGCGCCTGGCGGAGCGTCTCGCGCCGCGGGCGGGACGTCAGCAGCCGCGGGACCGCGCGAGCCTCTTGCAAGGACTGGCCGACGCCTGGCTGGCGCTCGGCGACACCGAGACCGCGGCACGGCTCTGGGGCGAGGCGCGCACGGCGACCGACGATCCCCGCGAGCTCCGGCGCATCGCCAAGGCGCTCGAAGCAGGTGCCGCGCTCCATCGCGAGCTCCTTCGGAAGGACGCGCTCACGGACGCACGCCGCGAGTTCGTCGCCTTCGGCGATCGCGACGCATCGCTCGATCGCGACCTTGCTGGGACGGCCGCGACCCCCGCCACGGATTCCCAGCTCTGGCACGCGCGCCAGCTCGGCTCGGTCGCGGCGCTGCCGTTTTTCTGGTGGAAGAGCCTGCTCGTGTTCCCGCTGGTGTACGACGCGGGACGCGCGTGGCGAACGCCGCTCCGGCCGGGGGCGGTGCCCGACCCTTGGCGCGTCGACGGCCTCGCCTGGGGGGCGGGCCAGTTCCGGCAAGACCGCGCGGCGCGCGGACTCTGGGTGCTCGGCGACCACCCGCGCGACGAGGTGCGCCTGGCGTTCGACGTGGATCTCGCGCGGCCGAGCGGACTCGATCGCGACTGGACCTTCGGCCAACCGCCGACCGACGCGCACCCGGCCGTCGTCGTCCTCTTGGGCATCGACGTGCTCGAGCCGCCGCTCCCCGCGCGCAATACCTCCGCGGCGCCGAAGACGCCCGAGCGCGACGCCCCCGCGGGCTTGGCGCTGCGCATCGACACCGCCGGCACGACGCTCGCCCACGTCATCCCCGGCGAGCGCGGGCGCGATCGCTGGGCGCGCATGACGCTCGCCCCGCTCAGCACCGCGGCGCCCCGGCTGGGGACCACGTCGCCGACGCGCGTTCAGATCACGCGCCGCGGCACGACGCTGGACGTCAAGGTCGGCGCGGCCTCCCACCGCTTCACGACCTCCGAGCTCCGCGCCGGCTGGCTCGTCCTCGGGGGATGGGGCGATGGCTACGTCGCGTTCACGGCCCCCGACCTTCGGTAGTCCCCAACAACATAGTTGGTACACCTATGATTTCGCGCCTGCTCGCGCTCCTGCTCGTGGCCGCCCCGACCACGCTCGCGACCGCCTCCGAAGCCATCGCGGCGGGGTGGCGCGTGGCGGTCCTCGACTTCGACAACGCCGCGCCCGACCCCGAATGGGATGCCCTCGGCAAGGGCCTGCAGTCGATGCTGACGACCGACATGGCCGAGCTCGCGAGCGTCCGCAGCGACCTCCAGGTCGTCGAGCGCGCGCGCCTCGCCGACATCCAGAGCGAGCTGAATCTCGGCAAGAAGGGCGCGCTCGACCCGGCCACCGCCGCCAAGATCGGCAAGCTCACGGGCGCGACCCACCTGGTCGCCGGCTCGTTCACCGTCGTCGGCAAGACGCTCCGGCTCGACGCGCGCCTCATCGCGGTCGCCAGCGGCGAGGTCACGACGACCGCCAAGATCGAGGGTGACAAGGACGCCTTCTTCGAGCTCGAGAAGGACCTCGTCAAGCGCCTGGTCGACGGCATCGGCATGAAGCTCGAGCCCAAGGAGCGCGCCAAGCTAACGACCGTTCAGACGGCCGACCTCGAGGCCTTCCGCGCGTACTCCGAGGGCCTGGCCCAGTTCGAGGCCAAGCGCTACGACGAAGCGCTCACCGCGCTCCGCAAGGCCTCCCAGATCGACGGCAACTTCGCGCTCGCGCGCCAGACGCTCGCCGACTACGAGCGTCTGGCCGCCGACGCGCGCGGCCACGCCCAGGCCGCTCACCACGCCGAGGACGAGCGCGCCAAGCTGCTCGCCTCCGCGGCGACGGCGTGGGACAAATCGATGCTCGACCAGCTCGTGCGCATCCACGAGAGCGCCAAGGACCCGGTCGATCGGGCCGTCGCGGCGTGGCTCCTCGGGGACTTCTTCAGCCCCGATCGCGCGCCGTCCGACCGCTTCCGCTCGCTCCACGACACGGGCGACGCGTTCGCGCTCAACCGCATGTCGGACCGCTGGGTGGCAACCTACATGGCCGAAGCGACCGCGCTCCGCGGCAAGGTCGCCCCCCTTCCCTACGGCACGCTCTACGGCGTTCTCCCGTGGCCCGCCGACATGGACAAGGCGTTTCGGCCCTGGTTCGCCAAGGCGCGCGAGAGTGCGAGCGGCCAGCGCTGCGGCTCCGACGTGAGCTACGCACTCGCCCACATCGGCGTGCAACTGCAGATGGACGTGAGCGAGCGCCTCGCGCTCCAGGAGCGCATCGTGCGCGACTGCGACGCGACCTGGACCAAGGACGTGCGCCTGCGCGAGCGCCTCCGCCTCGGCGAGAACCTCCTCAAGTTCGCCCTCACCGACCGCGCCGCGAAGGTCCTCACCGAGGCGCGAACCCTCACCGACGACGCCAAGACCCTCGACAAGATCGCCCAACAGCTCGAGTGGGGGCGCGATCTGCTGGCCGAGCTCCAGCGGTCCGACCCGCTCCAGCGCTTTCGCCGCGAGTTCGCCGTGCTCCGTGGCAGCGACCCGCCCATCCACGGGATCCGCCTGCTCCAGAAAGAGTTCACCGGCAGCACCCTCGGAGATAAGGCCCTGCGCGAGCTCCAGCACGTGCGCCAGATCGCGAAAGAGCGCGAAGGCGAGGCCTTCGTGTGGCTGGACAGCGTCGTCCTCTTCCCGCTGCTCAGCGATCGCGCCGACGTCTGGCATTCCGCCGCCGTGACGCGCGAGCGGGGGTCAGGCCTACGCTATTTCGCTCGCGAAGAGCGCGCAGCGCTTGCCCACGGCGATAAGGCGCCCAAGACCCCCCTCCCGCTCTTTCTCGCCGTGCTCGGCGACACGGCGCGCGACGCCTTCACCGTGTCGCTCACGCTCGACTACCGCCCGGCCGCCGACTGGCGCCCCAACTACAAGACCGAGTCTCGCGACCGCCCCGACGTGACGATCGCCTTCGGCCTCGAGAACCTCGCCGCCAAGGCCCCGCTCGCCGGCTGGGGCGTGCGCATCGGGCCCAGCGGCCTCGCCCTCGTCAAGCTCCTCCCCGACGACAAGAGCCGCGGTGGCTACGCCAACCACTTCCAGGTGGTCCCGCTCGAGAAGGCGGGACTCGCGCCTAGCGCCGACAAGAGCGCCGTCACCGTGACGCTCGGCAAGGGCGGCGTCGACGTCACCGTCGATGGCCGCACGCACCACTTCACGCTGCCCGGCAAGGTCGCAGGATTCCCGGGCCTGGTCGTCAGCAGCGCCGGCTACGTCCAGATCGACGCATTAAAGCTTCGTTGAGCCGCCGCCGTCTTTTGCGCCCGCAACCGGGATGACGATCGGCCCCCAGCGGATCTCCGTCGCGTCCGCGCATAGGCAGACCGCCGTCTTGGCGTCCGCGCTGACCGCGTGCCGCTCGCAGCGGCAGCCGGTCCTTGCGCGCCCGAGCTCCGCCCCGCTCGCTCCGTCGTAGAACGCCAAGCCCCCGCCGTCGCCCGCGACGTGACCCACGCCGACGACGCGCCCATCCGCCAGCGCGACCAGCCCGCGCAGGGCTTCCCCGGCCGTCGTCGCGACCGCCGGTGCCGCGCCCGCCTCCGGGCCCGCCTCCGCAATCGTCGCCAGATCCCAGTGCCTGATCTCGCGCTCGTCGGACACCCACAGCGTCCTCCCCACCGCCCCGAAGACCACGCGCCGAACAGGCGACGCGTGCCGCCACGCCAGCACCGGCGTCCCCTCGCCGACCTTCCACGCCACGACGCGCCCGTCGGTCGAGGCGACCGCGACGAACGCACCATCCGGTGACAGCGCCACGCTCCCGCGCGCGAGCGGCCCGGGCGGCCGAAAGAGCTCGCGCCCCGCGGGCGCAAGCCCCGGCGGGACCTCGTAGACGACCAGCGCGTCGTCGACCGTCAGGGTCGCGCTCGCCGGCGCGAGCACCGCCACGCGACCTCCCTCGCGGTCGCAGGCGACATCGTGCACGGCCCGCCCGACCTCGCCCTGTGCCGCCGCGCGCGTCCGCGACGCCACGTCGAGCACGCGCACCGGC
>SXIE01000256.1 GCA_005772945.1 Pseudomonadota bacterium | reverse complement strand
GCGCCCGGGCATGAAGGGGATCTCGCGCTCGGCGATGTGCTTGGCGTCATAGGCGGCCAAGGCGCGCACGTGCTCCTGCGTGTAGACGAAGTCGTCGCAGTTGCGGAGCACGCTCTCGAGCAGCACCTTGATCGCGTACGGCAGGCGGTCCACGTCGCCGAGGGCGGCGAGGCGGTAGTACTCGAGCGAGCGGCCACCGCTCGTCAAGGTCGCGCGGGCGCTGAAGGGGTCGAAGTTCGTGGCTGTCATGGAGACCTCCGTGGTGCTTTCAAGCAAGCGAACCCTAGCCCACGCGGAGCCATCAGAGAATTGGATAGTTTGGATGGCTGCCATCGAAATTTCTGATAGCGTTGCCGGACGATGTTCGACGCCGGACCGCTGCGCACGTTTCTCGTCCTGGCCGAGGCGGGCCGCATGTCGCGCGCCGCGGCGCTGCTTCACCTGAGTCAGCCCGCCATCTCGGCGCAGCTCGCGGGGCTCGAGGAGGACCTCGGCACGCCGCTCTTCTTCCGTACGCCCAAGGGGCTCGTCCTGACCGACGCGGGGCGCATCTTCCAAGGGCATGTCGAGCGGGCGATGCTCCAGCTGCGCGACGCGCGCGAGGCGGTCAAGGCGCTGGCCGGCCTCGAGAAGGGCGAGCTCGCGATCGGCGGCGGCGCGACCGCGACGACCTATCTCTTGCCGCGCATCCTGCGCGAATTCCACGAACAGCACCCGGGGATCCGGCTGCGCGTACGCGAGCAGGGCAGCCGCGCGGTGGTCGACGCTGTGCTCGGCGGCGAGCTGGATCTGGGCATCGTGACGCAGCCGATCGAGGCGCCGTACGGTCGCCTGCGCGTCCTGCCCTGGGTGGAGGACGAGCTGCTCCTCATCGTCCCGCCCAAGCACCGCCTGGCCGCGCGCAGGTCCTTCCGCTGGAAGGAGCTCGAGGGCCAACCGCTCGTCATGTTCGAGGGGCAGAGCGCGGTGCGCGACCTCATCGAGAGGCAGCTCGCGCTGGCCGGCGTCGAGCCCGTCATCGTCATGGAGCTGCGTTCCATCGACGCCATCCTCCAAATGGTGCAACAAGGGATCGGCGCCGGCTTCGTGTCCCGCTGGGCGCTCGTGGGCAGCCGCTTTGCGGCCTTCGCGAGGGGCCCCAGCAAGCGCCACGCTGGCCTGCGCTCGGCCGATCAACGGCTCGTGCGCACGCTCGCGATCGTGTCGCGCGCCGATCGCGCACCGACCGCCGCCGCCAGCGCCTTCGTCGATCTCATGCAGCGCCTGGGAGCCAACTGATGACGCACCCCCTGACTCTGATCCTCGCGCTCGCCGCGCTGCCACTCATCGCCAGCGCGTGTCCGGACGCGCCGCGCGCGCCCGAGTCCGAGCCCCCACCGCTCACGGCCGCCGCGGCCCCGCCCGCGCGGGTCGTGCGTGCCGCACTGCTTCTCGAGCCGCTCGCCGGCGCGACCGGGAACGAGACGCACGGCGCGCACGGCGCGGTCGTCTTCGAGGAGACGACCTTGACCACACACGACGGCGCGACGCTCGTGACGCTCGCCGCTCGCTACCGGGTCTTCGGGCTGCGGGGCCCCTACGGAACCGACTTCCGCTTGCGGGTCGAGGCGGCAACGGACTGCGCGGCGACGGCGTTCCGCTCGGCCAGGGCCGGGGCCGTCCCCGGCAGGATCCTCGGCGACGCCGCGCTCGAGCGCTTCAACGAGGAAGCCGAGGGAAGCTACGCGGCCCTCCAGGCCGTCGGGTTCACGCTTGCCGACACCATCGTCGGCCACGCCGTCACGGTGATCGACGCCGAGGACCACGTCGTGGCCTGCGGCGTCGCGCGGCCTTCGCCCGAGCAGGCCGCGCCGCCACGCCAGTAGGCTACTCGAAGCGGGGTGGGAACGTGACGTGGACGGTGGTGCCGGGCGGCCCCACGAACTCGAGGTGGCCGCTGAGCTGCTCGGTCAGCGTCTGGACGAGCACCAATCCGAGGGTCGTCGCCGTGTCCGGATCGAAGGCGTGCGGGAGGCCGACGCCGTCATCCGCGACGGTCAGCCTCATGTGGTTCTCGCCGTGGCTGCGCAACCCGACCCGAATCGTTCCGGCGCGATCACCCGGGAACGCGTACTTGCCCGCGTTGGTCATGAGCTCGTTGAGAATGAGCCCACACGGGATCGCCTTGTCGATCGGAAGCGACAGGGTCTCGGTCGCGACCTCGAGCTGGATGCGTTCCGGCGCCGTGACGTTCGCGGCCATGATGGTCCTCGCGAGGGCGCGCGCGTAGTCCGAGAACGGGATCCGCGCGAAGTCCGTCGAGCGATAGAGCTGATGATGGACGAGCGCGATGGCCGTCACGCGCGTCTGGCAGTCCATGAGGGCGGCGCGCGTCGCGTCATCGGGCAACTGGCGCATCTGCATGCTGATGAGGCTCGAGATGACCTGCAGGTTGTTCTTCACGCGATGATGGATCTCCCTGAGGAGCACATCGCGCTCGGCCAACATGGCCCGCAGCTCGGCCGTGCGTGCCGCGACTCGCGTCTCGAGGTCCGCGTTCAACTCGCGCAGCGAATCCACGAGCTTCTGCCGCTCGCCCTCGAACCGCTTGCGCGCGGAGATATCCCGCATGAACGCGGTGAAGATGGCGGGGGTATGCCCTTCGAGGCGCACGACCGCCATCTCGATGGAGCGCGTGGTCCCGTCCGCGTGCAAGGCTTGGAGCTCGCGGTTGGTGCCGAGGATCCTCGTCTCGCCCGTCGCGAGCTGGCGCGCGAGGCCGTGCGCATGAGCCTCGCGCTCCGCGGGCATGATCATCACGTCCGTCACCGGTTTCCCGAGCACGTCGGCTCGGGCATGTCCCAGGAGACGCTCGGCCGCCGGGTTCCACTCGAGGATGAGGCCGTGATGGTCGATCGATACGATGGCGTCGAACGCCGAGTTCAGGACCGTGGCTTTCCAGCGCTCATCGCGCTTGGCCTGCCTCCGGAGGCTCACGTCGCGGATGATCTTGACGAAGCCGCGCAGGACGCCCGCGTCATCCCGCAGCGCGCTGATCGTGACGTGGGCCCAGAAGCGCGTTCCGTCCTTGCGCAGGCGCCAACCCTCCTCTTCGAATTGGCCCGTGCGCTCGGCGTGCCCCAGCGCCTCTCGGACCCGGCGCTCGAGCCCGTCCTCTGGAAGATGGAACACCGACAGCGGCTGACCGAGGATCTCGGCATTCTCGAAACCGTGGAGTCGCGCCGCGCCCCGATTCCAGGTCGCCACGTGGCCGCTCGGATCGAGCATGACGATCGCCTGGTCCTTGGCCCCTTCGGCGACGAGGCGCGCGAGCGCGTCGCTCTCGCGCAGCGCCTGGACGAGGCGAACGTGTTCTACCCAGAACCAGGCACGCTCCGCGATGGTCTGCAGCAGCGCGACCTCGCGTTCGGTCCACGCGCGAGGCGTCGCGCACGTCACCACCAGGCAACTCAGCAGGCGTCCCGCGCGTAGCACCGGGACGCCGATGCCCGCAACTTGCTGCCGCGGCGCGAACGCGCTCGCGTGGAGGTGCCGTGTGCGCGGATCGGTCTCCGAGTCGCCGTTCACGTACGGCAGACCGGCCTTGTAGGCGCCTAGCAAGTCCGGCCCGAGCTCCCGGAGGTCATGCGTCCCGACCTGAGACGGAACGCCGTGCGTGTAGTCGCGCCGGATGAGGCTGACGCCGCTCTCGAGGTCGATCTCGCTAACGAAGCACCGCGACGCCTCGAAATGAGGTCCCGCCTTGTCCGCGATGGCTGCGAAGATGGACTCCGCATCGCCGAGGGTGGGCATGAGCTCCGCGAGCTCCGCGAGCAAGCGCTTGTCCTCGTCAATTGCCCTGCGCGCGGTGATATCGCGCGCCACGACGTACTTGAGCCCAGTGGGTGGGTCGAGCGTGCCGGTCCATGAGAGCCAAACGTAGCGGCCGTCCTTGCAGCGGAATCGGCCCTCGAACGGGGCCGGCGTGACACCCACCGATTCGAGTTGCGTACGGGCGGCGATCGCCGCAGTCCGGTCGTCGGGGTGGATGAGCTCGATCAGTGGGCGCCCCCGCAGCTCGTCCTCCGCGTAGCCGAAAACCGCCGCTGCGGCGGGGTTCATCCGCTTCAGGAAGCCGTCGAGGCCGGTGACCAGCAGCAGGTCGTTCGCGAGTGCGAAGAAGCGGTCGGCGTCGCGCTCGCGCGTCGCATCGCTAAAGACGATGACGACACCATGCACGACGCGCGCGGTCGGGTCGGCGATCGGAGGCACGCTGCGGACGATCGGCGTGCGAGTGCCACTGCGCGCGACGACAAGCGTGGGTTCGGCGCCGCCGGCGGTCGGCCCGTCGCGGAGCGCCGTCACGGCCGGGGACTCGAGGACCGCGCCGGTACCCTCGTTCACGAGCCGGAAGACCTCGCCCAGTGGTCGACCCGTGGCCTCGGCCAGCGTCCACCCCGTGAGCGCCTCGGCGACCGGATTCATGCCGACGACGCGCCCGTCCAGATCCGTCTCGATGATCCCGTCCGCGATGCTGCGAAGCGTGAGCGCGAGCCGCTCGGCGTTGGCCACGGCATCAGCCTCGGCACGCCGACGCGCGAGTTCCTCGCGATGGAACGGCGCGGCAATCAGCCACGTGAGTATCCCCAGCAAGACGGCCCCGAGCGACACGAGCAAGGCCACGGCGAAGCGTGGGTCGACGAGTTGGTCCGTCTGCAGGAACAACATCGCTTCACCCAGGAGGAGCGGCAGGAGTAGAATCGCGGGCTGAGATCGCCTCAGCAGGCGCCCCGCTTGCGTCGCGCTGGCGAGGACCGTCATCAGGCCGCCGTCGGGACGCGCCGCCAGCAAGCCGCCGGCGGCGACCAACAAGCCGATCGCCGTGTGAAGCGCGATCGCGTTGTAGGCGGGGAGCACGGCATAGAGGGCGCTGGCACCGAACAGGTATGCGCAGAGCGAGACGAACCCGATGACGCCGGCCAGCATCGCGAGGATCTGCGCGAGCCACAGCCCGCGCCGCCGTTCCGAGAGGAGCGCGGCGGTCGTCAGGAGCAGGAAACCGAGCTGGGTGGCCGGGGCCATGTGACCTGGGTGGACGATCCCCGGCGCACCGCGAGAGTCCGCGAAGAGAAGCTCGTCGATCCCGAGGTCGATCTGGGCGAGGTCCTCGAGGCTCGTCAATGCCACGAGGACGAGCGCGACGAGGACCGCGATCTGACGCACACGTGGCGCTTGCTCAGCCGCGCCGAGCCACAGCCGGACTCCCAGGAGAACGAACACCAGCGCGGTGTTCGGCTTCATGCTGATGAAAGACGGATCCAGGCTCTTGAGCACCGGAACGTCGAACGCCCAACCCGCGAGCACGAGGGCGCCGAGCACCACGAGAAAAACCGCCGCGCCCTTCGCGAGCCGACGCAACCATCGTTCGGGCGCGGAGCCGACGGAACTCATGAACGCTCCCACCTTCATTCGGCGCGCGACGGCGCTGGCGAGGCCGAGCGGATTGGGGACCTCCGCGGGTCGGCACACGACACTCTCGATGGTGCTTCATTTTCTCGAAGCACGCCAGTCGGTGCGCGGTCAGCGCGCCCGCCCTCCGGCGACGAATTCCTCGGGCGCGTATCGCGGCGCGGCGTCGTGCTCAGGCGTCCGCGCGCTGAGTTCGCATCGGCCCGCGGTGCGGGTCTTCTCCAGCGAGCGCGCGGGGCAGCAGCACGTTCTCCTCGACCGAGATGTACTCCTCGAGGCTGCGCGACAGCGAGGCCAAGGCCCGCCAGAGCGAGCGTTGGGGGGCGATGGCGTTGGGGGGCACCTGGAAGTCGTCGGTGAGTTCGCGGATGCGTGCGAGAAGTGAGCCCAGATACGCGTGACCGTGGCGCACCGAAGTGGACTTGAACTCGGCGAGCGCGAGGTTGCCGTCCAAGATGAGCGGGAAGAGCACGCCCTCCTCGATCATCATGTGCGGGCCGAGGTCATCGCGCAGCGCCAGCACGATCGCGGCAAGCTCCTGGCATCGCGGCGCGCGGCGGAGGCGCGCGAAGTCGTCCGCCATCGCCTGGATGCGCGGAAGCTCCTCTTCGAGCGGGCGATGCCAGCGATCGATGATCTCCGCGATGATGCTCGCGAGCGAGCTGCGCGACCAATCCCACTCGGCGCCGCGCCCCGTCTCCTCGGCGGCGACCTCCAAGAGGAGTCGGCTCGTCGAGATCCCGACGTTGAAGCATACGTCGTCGACCGGGCGGTGACCGCCGCACCAGAAATCGATGCGGTGGCGCTGGAGCACGCGCACGGCGGCGGGGCGCGTGGCGACGAGGGCGGCGACAGACTCGGGCGGCGGCGCGAGCATGAGCGACATAAAGACCTCGCAGTCTGGTGCGACGTGAGGGGGGACGATGTCAGGATAGAGCGATGCTCCACCGTCACGATCGAGAACGCAAGCGCGGACGACATTAAGAATTGCGCCCGCGCGGACGAAGGGATCGTTGCTGCGATCAAAATAACCGCTCGGCCGCGTCGTTCGCGGCGGCCCGCGCACATCAATCGCAGGGGGCCCACTCGGCGTCGCCGACGCGCACGGTCGGGACCCGACCGGCGAGCACGTCGGCGAACAGGCAGCGGATCGGACGGCCGCGGTCGCGGTCGCGGTCTACCGATCGTCGGCGCGAGGTGTCGGTTCCTCCGCGGCAGTCGGTCCGCCGGCGGCGACGTCGTCGAGGATCGCGAGCGCGTCGATGAGGTCAGGCTCCGCCGGGGCGCGCGCGAGGCCCTCGCGGAGCGCGTGCCGCGCCATGCCCACCTCACCGTCGAGGAGGAGCTCTCCGGCGAGCATGCTCCAGAGCTCGGGCCCGAAGCGGCCGGTCCCGGAGGCGAGCGTCGCCGCCGCGAACGCATCGACAAAGCGCCGCGCCTGCACCATCCCGCGCAGGTACACCGCCCACGCGCCGAGGTTCCCCTCGAGAAGCTGCGCGACCGGCAGCTCGACGGTCTGCTCGGACCCGCCGCCCCAGCTCCGCACCAGCCGCGCCGCCGCGACCCGGACCTCCGGCTCCGGCGCGAACAACGTCAGCACGGCCGCGACCGGGGCGTCCCACCAGCCGGCCTCGGCGAGCTCCCGCGCGATCGCCGCCGCGCGCACGACCTGCCCCTCGCGATAGGCGACCACGAGCTGCACGCGCTGCCGCCACGGGTCGGGCCACCCGGCGGTCTTGGCCGCCGCGCCCGCGTGATCGCCCGACCGCGCCAGCGCCAGCGCGGCGGCGAGATCACGCTGGCTCGGCGTCGACATCAGACGAGGTTCGCCTGCTTGAGCGTCTTGCTGCCGAAGTCGTTCTCGATGATGTCACGGCAGATGTCGTTCGTGTCGGCGCCGGGCTTGCCGATCTTCTTGAGCGCGTCCTGGGCGTCGGAGTCCGCGTCGGCCCAGACGGTGCCCTTCTCGTTGATGCCGAAGGACACGCGATTGTCGCCATCGCCCAGGCCGTCGACGAACCCGTCGATGATCCAGCCGGTGGCGAACATCGGCATCTTCAGCTGCTTCATCGGCACGTTCATCACCTTGTCGAGCGCGCTCTTGGTGGCGCCGGTGACGCGCGTGAAGTTGATGCCGATCGGACGCGCGGCGCTCTTCAGGCCGAAGGTGATCTCGATGACGCCATTGACGGCGGAGTTCTTGAAGAAGCGCACCGGGTCGCCGCCGTGCTGCTTGTGCTCGCCCATGTCGGTGCCCTCGTGCTCGGTGCCCTTGTGGGACGTCCCGAGCTCGCCCTGGGCCTGCGCGACCATGAACTGCGCCAGCGCCTTCTCGTACTGGACCTGCTGGGCCGCGGCCTTCTTGATGCCTTCGCCGGCATCGAACGCCTCGATGTCCTTCTTCTTCTCCGCGAGCTTCGACGGGTCGGCGCGCACGACGCCCTTGTCGGCCTTCTCCTGGGCGTTGAGCTTCTTGCTCGCGCCCTCCTCCATCGGCACCAGCGCCGACTCCATGCCCGCGAAGAAGCCCGCCTTCGAGTCGCCAGCGTCGGCCAGCGCCGCCGCCACGACCCCGCCGATCGCCTCCTTCATAGCGTCGTCGATGCCGCTCTGAACGGCGGCCTCGATCGCCTTCGAGGTACCGGTGTAGAGCGCCGCGCCGGCCATCGTCGACAGGCCACCGGTCGCGGACGCGAGGGCGCCCGCAATCGCCACCTTTTGGATCGCGTCCCCGGCGCTCGGCGGGTCGGCCTCGTTGAGCCGGCCGTGGACCTCGCGTACGGCGATCCCGCGGAACTTGAACGTGCTCGCGACCTCGGCGCGCGCATCATTATATGCCTGCTCGAGCTCGTCGATCGCCGCATCCGCGTCGCCGTCCATCTGGACCGCCGCGCCGCCGCCACCGGGCTTGCCCGAAAGCAGGTCCTCGGCGGACCGGCCCTGCACGACCCGGTCGGCCACGGCGTCCGCGTGCTTCTCGTGCGCGTCGCCCGTGCGGCCCACGCCCCCCGGCAGGTCGACGCCTTGCTTCTGCTGGACGACGTGCGCCGCTTCGTGGGCGGCCGTGTGCAGATCCGGCGCGCCTGCGAAGGCGACGTGGTCGCCGGTCGCGTAGGCGCTCGCGCCCATCGAACGCGCCGAATCGGCGGCCTTGCCGTCGGTGTGGGCGCGCACGCCGCTCACGTCATGGGCACCGAACGAGCGCTGGATCGCCGAGAAATGGGGCATCGCGCCGCCAGCGCCCGCGGTCCCCTGCGCCGCCGCGGCATGGACGTCCGCCGCATCGCCGCGCGCGCCGGCGTCGGCCTGCACCGGGGCGAGCATCTGCTCTTGCTCGTCGAACGTTTGCCCGCGCAGCTTCGCGCGCACGTCGTTCCCACGTGGCGCCGCCGGTGTGGTCGGGGTGACGTCAGGCCTAACGCTGCCCGGAGTGCGATTGCGCTCGTACATGGAATGCTCCTCGACCGACCCGTCCGGCCATTTACCACGATCCCTCTGACGGGGTCAAGCTCCGGATCGCCGACGCTCGCCGACGATCCGGCCTCACCGGCCGGCCGCGTCCAACCCAAGCTCGGCCCGCGCCGAGTCCATCGCCGCGGCCCCCTGGCGCCCGTGCGCGCGGGCCAGCGACAGGCCTGTGACCGCGGTCACGGCGGCCTCACCGTCGAGCCACGCGAGCGTCGCGCCCGCGACCACCGGGGCGCCCCTCACGGCACCCGCAAACTGCAACGCCTGCACGAGCTCGCCGCGTGCGTCGAACGCCAGGAGCCACTGGCCCACCG
>SXIE01000255.1 GCA_005772945.1 Pseudomonadota bacterium | reverse complement strand
GCTGGTGGGCGGCGTCGGCTCCGACGGAAGCGGTGCGGCAGCCGCGAGCGCCGTCTTGGTCGCGGTTTGCGGCCGCGAACGCTCGCTCGTGCGCGGCGCGCGCGCCAGCGCCTGCGCGACTGCCGCCGGCAGCGCCGGAGGGCCGTCGGACAAGCGCTGCTGCGCTCCGAGTCCCATCTGCCGCGCCAATCCGTCGAGCAGCGCGAGCAGCTTCTCGGCCCCGTCGGGGCGATTCCAAGGCTTCTTCTCGAGGCACCGATGAATGAGCTCGGCGAGCACCGTCGGCACCGGGGCGCCCGTCCGCTCGACACCCCCCAGGGCGGCCGGCATCTTGACCATGTGTGCGACCATGAGGTCCGCCGAGCTCTGCTCCTGGAACACCGGGCGGCCCGTCAAGAGCTCGTAGAGCAGGGCGCCGATCGCGTAGACGTCCGCGTGGCCCGAGATCCCTTTGCCGCGCGCTTGCTCGGGTGCGAGCGTGCGCCACGCGGGTCCGAGCTCGATCGGATATTGGAAGTTCGCGGCGTTTTCGTCGGCCAGAATCCGGACGAGGCCGAAGTCACGCACCTTGATGAGGTCGCCGGTCCCGGCCGCCGCGGTGCTCGTCAGCAGCACGCTCTCGAGCGACAGCGAGCGATGCAGGATCCCCTGCGCGTGCGCGGTCGCGAGGGCCGACGCGATCTGTAGACCGAACATCGTCGCGCGGTCGGGCTCGAGCGGTCCCTCGCGCTGCAGCACCTCGGCAAGCGTCGGCCCGTACGCGCCGTCCATGGCCTGGAAGAGGGCGCCGTCGTCGGCGATCCCGTGCTCGATCGTCTGCAGGACGTTCGGATGCACCAGCCCGGGAAGGAGCTGCCCTTCCTGCTGGAAGCGCGCGACCAGACCCAGATTGGCCGAGTAGCCGGCCGCGAAGACGCGCACCGTGACGGGGCGCATTCGCACCAGATCCTGGCCACGGTATAAGACCCCAATCGGGCTCGACTCGAGCGTCTGATCGAGCCGGTAGCGCGCCCCGATCGTCTGCCCCTCGCGCCCAGCGGCGTCGCCGCCGATGCGCCCACGCGTGACCGTGGCAAATCCGTCCCGGGCGCACACGGCGCCGGTGGTCTCGAGACCACACTGGGGGCAGATCCGAAGAGCTTCAGGCATGGAATCCAGAACGTCGGGCAGAACGTCGGCGCGGAAGGGGGAGAGACGGCCCCCTTAATCTCAAGAGCTTATAACGGGGGGGGCGCGACCGAAAGAGAGGGGCTCACAGCGAGAGGCGTTTGAAGGCCCGCTCCGGAACATGGCGCAGGACCGTCATCACGACCCGCCAGAAAGCCGGGTAATAGAGCGTATCGACCCGCCGGTCGAGCCCGCCGACGATGGCACGGCTCGCGGCCTCGGGCGAGGCGATCGGGATCTTGGTCTTGAGCCCCCACGTCATGCGCGTGTCGATGAAGCCGAGCTTGACCGTCATGACGTGGACCCCGCGAGCGAACAGGCGGTTGCGCAGGCCCTGTAGGTACACCGCGAGCCCGCCCTTGGCGCTGCCGTAGATGTAGTTGGATTGGCGACCGCGGTCCCCGGCCACCGAGCCCAGCACCGCGATGCCGCCGCGCCCGCGCTCGGCCATCGGCTCCGCGAGCGCTTCGCACAAGGCCGCGGCGCCGACGAAGTTCGTTTCCAGGACGCGCACGAGCAGATCCGGATCGTGCTCGGCCTGCCGCTGCTCGCCCATGTCACCGAAGGCCAAGACCGCGTACTCGATGGGTCCGTGGGCCGCTTCGAGATCGGCGATGAGGCCGCGGTGGGCGAGCGCGTCGCGCGCGTCGAAGGCCTGCGCGACGGCCGTGGCGCCCGTGCGCACGCGGACGTCGGCCGCAATGCGCTCGAGCTCGGCCGGATCGCGCCCGGTCACGATGACGGTCATGCCGCGCTCGGCAAAGCGCAAGGCGGTCTCGCGGGCAATGCGCGAGGTGACGCCGAAGACGATCGCGGTGGCCATCAGGCCCCCCTGTGCGTGGTGGTCGGATCGATCAAACCAAGGCGCGCTCCGAGCTCGGAGCGCCAGGTGCCGGTCGGGTCGTACTCATCGCGGATGGCTTTCCAGGCCGCCCACTCCGGGTACATCTGCTGGAAGGCCGCGCGCCCGAGACGCGCATCTTTGCCGAGGTAGACGCGCCCGCCGGCCTCCATGACGATCGCGTCGAGCCGCTCGAAGAGCTCCAGCAGCGGCGCACCATGGTTCGCGAAGTCGAGCGCGAGCGTGACGCCCGGTCGCGGGAAGGACAGCAAGCCATGGTCCTCGGGGCCGAACTCCTTGATGACCGCCAGGAACGAGGCGAAGCCCGAGGCCGTGACCGCCTCGAGCGCGGCCCGCAGGGCGCGGTGATCGGGGTCCGGCGGCACGACCAGCTGGTACTGCAGAAAGCCCCGGCGACCGTAGATCCGGTTCCAACGCCGCACCGCGTCGAGCGGATAGAAGAACGGCTCGTAGTGCTGAACGCTCTGCTTCAGGCCCTTGGGGTGTTTGCGGAAATAGACCTCGTTGAAGGCGCGAACCGTTGCATGGTTGAGCAACCATCCGGGCGCATCCAGCGGCATGTCGAGCGCTGCGGGCGCCGCGTCCTTCACGCGCGCCATGAGCCCGGGGGCGCCTTCCACGCCGGCCGCCGCGTGGTGACCGCGCATGAAGATCCCGCGCCCCATCGCCGCGCCGCGCGTCGTGCAATCGATCCAGCTGACCGTGTGGGTCTGGCCCTGGCTCTCTCGCGAGACCTCGAAGAAGTGATCGAGGTTCTCGACGCGGATCGACTCCATCGCGATCCACGGGTTCGCGATCGGCGTCAGCTTGAGCTCGAGTGAGAGCACGATCCCCGTGAGACCCATGCCGCCGACGGTCGCGCGGAACAGCGCCGGGTGCGTCTCGCGCGTGACACGCAGCACGTCGCCCGACGAGAGGAGCAGCTCGAACGCGCGCACGTGCGTCGAGAACGACCCGTCGCGGTGATGGTTCTTGCCGTGGACATCGCAGCCGAGCGCGCCGCCCATCGTCACGAATTGCGTGCCCGGCGTGACTGGCGGGAAGAACCCGCGCGGGACGAAGACGCGCAGCAGATCCTCGTAAGAGACGCCCGACTCGCAGTGCAGCCAACCCGTCGCCGGATCGAAGTCGAGGAGGCGATCGAGGCGCCGCGTCAGGATCACGTGGCCGTCCGCGAGCAGGGCGGTGTCCCCGTAGCTGCGCCCGAGGCCATGCGCGAGCACCCCGCCTCGGTCCGCGTCACGTCCGTCGCGCGCGAGGCGAATGGTGCCCTCACGCGACTCGGCGCGCGCGACGTCCGTCTCGACGACCGGGTAATGTCCCCATCCACTGAGGCTCTGTCTCACCCACTCGGCCACGTCGCCCCCCGTGATCTCGCGAAGCGCGCGGGACGCGCTGGACCGCGATCGATGTCGCGCGAAGGTGCCTCCGGGCCACGGACGATGCAATCAAAACCAACGCGCGCGATCTATGATAAGAGCCTCGCGCGGCCTCACCCAGGAGCCTGCCCATGCGCCTCTCGATCGTTGTCGCTGCGAGCCTCTCTGCTGCCGTCGCCGGCTTGGGCTGCGCTTCGGGCAAGGCCGTCGAGTGCCCGCCGCCGCCGTTTTGCGAGACGTGTCCGCCCGCGCCCAAGACCGCCGGCAAGCCCTTCGACGTCCCGCGCGACTCGCTTCAGCGCGATCGCGAGAGGCGCTTCAAGGTCGTCGCCTTCTCGGCCGACGGCACGCGCGCGCTCATCCGGGCCGAGGACGAGATGGTCGGCGACAGCTTCCAGCTCGTCGACCTCGTCGGCGGGGGAGCGAGCTTCGCGACCAAGCCGATCAAGGCCTGGCTCTTTCAGTCGTTCATCGAGAAGCCGACAGAGAAGCAGGCGCGGCGCGCGCTCGAGCCGATTGCGCCCCCGCCCATCTCGTCGCGTACGGCCCCCGGTCCCGAGGGCCTGTCGCTGGTGGCCGCCGACGTCGCCGACGCGCTCGTCGTCTATGTGATGCGCGGCGAGCGGTCGGTCCCCTATCTGAGGATACCGCGACTCGCGGCCGCCGACGGGACGCCCGCCACGATCGAGATCCGCACGCTCGCCTGGGACCCGACCGGCCAGCGCGCCATCGTCATCCACGCGCAGAAGGTGCCCGAGGACCCGGCGTTCGAGAGCGAGTTCCTGCATGTGCTGACGCTCGATCCGACGCGCCTTCCGTTCGACTGAGCGGGGCGGTGGGGCCGAGTGGCCTCACCACGGAGTCGCCCCCGCCGGCTCCCGATCGCCGAGCCGCGCAGAACCTGGGTATGCGGCCGTTCGTGCGGCCCGAGCCGACTGGGGTCTCGAGACCCCAGCCGGAGCAGGGTCTTTCCGGAGACCCGCAGCCGTGGCCGACCCGACGCGGGTGGATCGGCCATTGCCTAACGCCGGGGCGCGTCGGCCACTCCAGGGCCGTCCCCCCAGTTCGCCAGAGGAAGCTATGAAGGCCCGCATGTTCGCGATTTCGGCCGCCGTCGTGGCCGGCCTGTTCAGCACCGCCTGTACCGATGCCACCGTCATCGAGAAGCCCCAGGTCGAGCCCAACTTCGACCTCCAGGCCGCCAAGGCCGACACGGTCAGCAACACCTACACCCGGATCGTCGGGCCGCTCACGCTCGGCAAGACCATCCACGACGACGTCGACTACCCCGACTACTACCTCGGCCGCACCGCCGAGCTGCGCGCGTCGCAGAAGATCCACGTCAAGATCGTCGGCAGCCGCAGGTCGGAAGTCCGCGTCTATGGCCCCTCCAAGGGCATGGTCGACGGCGTCCCCACCTTTGGCGCGGCCGTCTACAAGGGCACCACCAAGAAGAAGAGCGGCAAGCAGACGCTCGAGCTCGACATCACGGCCAAGGCGACCGGCACGTACCTCATCGTCTACACGCCCGTGACCGAGTGGGACGGCGGGTTCGACATCACCGCCGAGTGCAAGGCCAACTGCCTGCGTGAGAACGAGTGCCTCAGCAACGACGCCTGCGCTGCCGACCAGTTCTGCGGCGACAACGGCGCGCGCTGCATCCGCGCCCCCTGCGATGTGAACTACAACATCTGCCAGGCGCGCGGTGCCGCCGGCGCCTCGTGCCTCGAGGACCGTGCCTGCCAGGAAGGCCTCAGCTGCGGCGACGACAACCTCTGCGCCGCGGTCGGCAGCGTCGAGATCGGCGGCGCCTGCTCGGAGACGGCGCTGTGCGCGAACGGCTTCTGCGGCTGCCAAGACAACAGCTGCAAGACGCGGATCTGCAAGGCCTTTGCGGCCGAGGGTGGCGTCTGCGGCGGCTTCCGGCCGGCCAGCAGCGTGACCCTCTGCGACCACACCCAGTTCGATTGCGTGACGCCGAACTTCATCGCCGACATCGGCGGTCGCTGCGGCGAGCTGACGACCGTGGCGGCGCTGCTCGCGAACCCGGGCGCCTTCAATGGCCACTACGTCGCCGTGAACGGCGCCGTCGCCCCGCGCCACGCGATCTGCACCAAGATGGCCTGCTCGCCCACGAACCGGTGCTGCAACCAGTGCGGCGCGCAGATCCTCCTCTGGGACGACGCCTCGCAGGTCAATGCGACCGACGGCGTCGCGCTGAACGTCGACGGCGTCGTCCAGGGCTGCAGCGGCAACGAGTGCACCTACGCCGACAACTGCTCGATGGAAGAGGGCGGCTACTTCATCGGCGGCTGGTTCAGCTGGGACGGCTACACCGCGACCATCAAGGTGAACCAGCGCGTCGGTGCGCCGGGCACGTTCTGAGCGTCGCCTGAGCGACAGGATCGGGCAGCTCCGATCCCGCGAAAAAGCCCGCCCACTCGGCGGGCTTTCTTGTTCTCACGAATAGTTTGAGTGGCGCGCAAAGCGCTTGCCCGCGCCAAACTACTTCGGACGGCCGACGGTTTCCCGTGCACGTGTCGCGCGTGCAGGTTTCGCCTGCAGCTCGGCCCACGCCGCCTCGAGAGCTTCGACCAGGCGGAGCGCTTCGCTCCAATGGAGGGGACGCTGCACCGCGAGGCGATCGCGGATGGCTGCCACTTCCGCAGGACCTAGGGACTGAAGGCGATCGAGCGACGTCATAGTGAACATGTGTTCACCTCCTGGGCCGGGAGATCAAGCGAACAGTCGCATGCGCTCGCCGGAGCGCCAGTTATTCGATCGCGAAGAGCGCCAAGCGCTTGCCCGCGACGAATTCGATCGCGAAGAGCGCCAAGCGCTTGCCCGCGACGAATTCGATCGCGAAGAGCGCCAAGCGCTTGCCCGCGACGAACTCGACGTGATGGCGATCGGGGTCGTTCAGGGTGCGCAGTGCGCGGCGAGTTTGGTGATCGTCGGCGTGCTCGGCAGGCTGCCGTAGCGGATCTTGGCGGCGAGCGTGTGCGCGGCGGCTTCGGGGCCTGCTGCGTCGTGGCCCGCGCGGCCCATTGTGATCGTGACCGAGGTCGTCGCGAAGCGCTCCATGATGCGCGGGGCCGAGAGGACCTCGTCGCCCAGCACGATGAGGAGCGGCTGCTTCAGGAGGCGCCCGGTCAGCTCGCCGAAGGCGGCCGCGCCCGCCTCGGACAGGCGCACCATGACCGCGAGCTCGCCGTAACTGGTGGTCTCGACCGCGGCGCCGACCACGAAGGCGCTGTCCATTTCCGGCGTCGCGGCGGCGAGCCAGACGCGGTGGCGCGCTTCCCCGTCGTCCCGGATGGTCTCGACGACGACCCTCGCGGTGGGCGGCGCGAGCGTACGTGCGAGCTCCGGGCCGACCCCGTCTGGGGTGACCTCGAGGGCGCCGGGAGCGTCGTGCGGGGTCGTGACGGCGGTGACCTCGGGGCGCGCGCGCAGCTGCGTGGCGAGCGCCTCGGCCGCCTCGGGCAGGCCGCGATAGAGTCCGAAGGAGACGTTCGCGGTGGCGAGGTCGCGCACGCGCTCGGCCAGCGCCGATGCTTGCGCCTGGGTGCAAGTGTTGGTAGCGAGGTGGAGCTTGGCGGTGAGGACGAGCTGGCCGGGATCCGCGCCCGTGACCTTGGCGTCGTAGACGGCCATGACGCCGCCATCGCGCGCGGCGCGGAAGCGCTCGGACCAGGTGTTGCGGATGGCGTCGCGCAGCGGCGTCGGGTCGGTGGCGGAGGGATCGCTGACGCGCGCTTCGAGCTCGACGACGACGGTCGCGCCGCCGGGCAGGGACGGCCCATGCTTGCTGCAACCTGCAAGGGTCAGCGCGGTGACCGCGAGGGCGAGGGCCAGAAGCGGCGACGGGCGGGCGCCCTGGGTGGGTCGGATCACGGGGCCTCCATGCGGTCGAGCGCGACGACGCACTCGATGTGGGGGGTGTGGGGGAACATGTCGACGGGCTGCAGCGAACCGCTCGGGCGGTAGCCGACCTTGGCGAAGGCGGCGAGGTCGTGCGCGAGCGAGGCGGGGTGGCACGAGACGTAGACGACCTTGCGCGGGGCGAGGCGGTGGACGGCGTCGAAGGCGCCTTGGGCGAGGCCGGCGCGCGGGGGGTCGAGGATGACGGCGTGCAAGTCGGCGAAGAGCGCGGCGTGCGCGGGGTCGGCGAGGACGGTGCCGACGTCGCCGGCCAGATAGTTGGTGTGCGTAAGATCGTTCGCGTGGGCCGTGGCGCGGGCGGCGGCGACGGCTTCGGGGACGAGCTCGACGCCGACGACGGCGTCGACGAACGGGGCGACGGCGAGGCCGAGGAGGCCGGTGCCGGCGTAGAGATCGGCGACGCGGATCGGGCGGCGCGGGGCGGTGCCAGGGGCGCCAGGGGCGGGTGGCATGACGCGCTGGATCACCTCGGCGACGAGGCGCTCGGCCTGCAGCGGATGCGGTTGGAAGAAGGCGCGCGGGTGGACGAGGAACTCGAGGGACTTGCCGCCGGGGAGATGCAGGAGCTCGCGGAGGGTCGCGCGGCCGAGCGTGAGGGCGGTGACGAGCGTGGTCGGGCGGCCGCGGGCGGCGTCGCGTCGGGTCCAGACAAAGCCGGCGTCGGCGGGGCTCGGGTGTGCGGCGAGGAGGCGTTCGCCGAGCGTGCGTGCGACCACGGCGGCGGGCAGGGGGCCGGCCGCGGTCTCGACGCATTCGGCGTTGTTGGTCGTGAGCTCGATCAGGCGATCGCTGGTGCGCTTGGCATCGCGGAACGTGAGGGTCTCGAGCCAGCCGGAGTTCGTGCGCACGTCGTGGGCGGCGAGGCCGAGGTCGCGCGCGATCGCGGCGGCGACGGGGATGAAGGCCGACGTCGGGGCCGAGAGGACCGGGCACTCGGTGAGGTCGAGCGCCTCCCAGCGATAGCCGCTCGGATGAAGCCCGAGGACGAGGCGCTTTCGCGAAGGCCCGGTCGGGCCCTCGAGGGCCCCTGCCGGGCTGCCCGCGAATTCGTTGGCGAAGCTGAGCTCCATCTTGTGGCGATGATGAAAGGTGAGGACGGCGGGGATGGGCGGGAGGACGTCGAGGTGGAGGCCGTGGTTTTCGAGATGGCGGCGGATGCGGGCGACCTTGTGGACGAGCTGGGCGGGGTAGGCGAGCGCTTGCAGCGGGCAGCCGCCGCAGGGGCGATGGTGCGTGGCGTCGGCGTGATGGCAGACGGGGCGGATGCGATCGGGCGAGGGCGCGAGGAGGGCCGTGACGCGGGCATCGAGGGTGCCGCGGAAACGGCCGGAGACGCGGACTTCGACTGTGTCGCCCGGGAAGGCACCGGGGGTGACGACCTTCAGGCGATGGAGCTCGGGGCCGATGGGGACGACGAGTTGGGTGACCGCGGCGCCGTCGTCATCGAGTGCGTCGGGGCAGAGGACGAGCACGTCGCCTTTGCGTGGGAGGCGTTGGGGCGGGCTCGCGGGCGCGGGGGCCGGTGCGATGGGGTCGGGACCGGGCGTGGGGTCGGTCGCGGGATCGGGCATGGGGTCGGGATCGGTCATGGCAAGGGTCTCCGTTCGCAGGTGCGAAGGGCCATGAAGCGGGCCCAGATCGGCGTGCGGCGCGCGGCGGGCAGGGCGGCGAGGCGGCGCGCCGCCAGGAGGGTGTGGTGGGCGCGGGCGAGGCGAAGCCACAGCGTGCGCTCGGCGTCGAGGGTGTCGGCGGCTTGATTGGCGCGGTCGAGCGCCTCGGTGGCATCGACCCAGGCGGCGTAGCTCGGGCTCGTGCGGAGCCATCCCACGATGGCGTCCTTGTGCGTGGCGACGGTCGGTACCCAGTCCGGGTGCCACGGATCGTCGAGGGCGGGCCAACGCGCGAGGGCCTCGCCGCGGGCGGCCGCGAGGGTGTCGGCCTCGTGCTCGATTGCGTCGGTGACCGCGGTCTCGTGGGGGGTTGCGGCGGCGGACAGCGCGGCGAGCTTGCGGTCGACGCGGGCCGCGGTGAGCGGCGTGGGGTCGCCCTCGTTTGGATCGACTGGATCGACGAGGCGGGCCGTGAGCTGCTCGGCAAGCCAGGTCTCCTCGGGCAGCGGGCCGGGCGGGGCGCGGGCCTCCGGACCCGCTTGGGGAGCGCTTGCGAGGAGGTACTCGGACGAGCTCGCGACCGGGACTTCGAGGCCGCGCGAGGTGGCGGCCGCAGCGATGTGGGCGTCGAGGAGTCCGATCTGACCGTCGCCGTCGCGATCGAGCGCGGCGCGATCGGCGGCGTTTCCATCGAACGCGAGCGCGGCGAACAGGCGCACGAGGTAGCCCTCCTGGTCGCCGCGATCGGGGTTGGGATCGCAGCCGCTCGCGACCCGATCCCAGGTCGTCGCGAAGATGCCGCAGGCGCCGTCGTGCTTGAAGATGACGGGCGCCCAGCCGCCTGCATAGCAGGTCGCAACGATGACGCGCACGGGGCGCGTGGCGCGTTCGAGGAGCGGCGCGAGGTCGGCGGGGGTCAGCCAACCGCCGCCCCAGGTCGCGAAGGCCGCGTCGTCGGGACCGTCGGCGCGGTCGCCGTGGCCGATGAGGAGCACCGTGAGCGGGCTCGGGGTCGTGGCCGTGAGGGCCGCTTCGAGTGCGGTCGCGACGCCCGTGGCGTCGGTCGCGGCGTGCGGGGCGAAGGGCGCCGCGCGGTAGGTGGCGTTGCGTCCGGCGCGCGGGGCGAAGAGATCGGCGAGGCGCCTGATAAGGGGGTCGCCGCGCGCGGGGGCGTGGTCGGGCGGGTTGGCGAGGACGCTCGGCGAATCGGGGCCGCCGGCGAAGAGGAGCTGGCCGCCGGGGCCGAGGTGCGCGAGGGCGCGCTCGGTGTCGTGGGCGATCTGGATCTGGTTGGACGCGGGGTCCGGACCGCCTGCGATGAGGAGCCAACGCAGGTCGCGCGGGTCGGTTGGGGCGGGTGCGAGCGGGGTGGGGGTCGAGTCCGAGTTCGAGGTCGCGTTCGAGGTCGCGTTCGAGTTCGAGTTCGAGTTCGAGTTCGAGTCCGAGTTCGAGTTCGAGTCCGAGTCCGAGTTCGAGTTCGAGTTCGAGCTCGATGGTACATCGGGCTTCGCGTACGCTTGGAATGCGGTCGCGGCGCTGTCGGTCGGTTCGTTCGCGGTCGTCGCCGCGGGGCCGCAGGCTGCGAGACACCATGCGACGAGGAGCCCGCGCGTCATTGGGTCGGCGGTGCCGTGGGGTTGGGGCGCGGCGCGCGGGCCTCGCGCACGCTCATCGTCTGCGTCGCAAAGCACAGCAGGCGCCCGGCGTCGTCCCACACGGTCGCGCTGGCCGAGGCCACGCCGGGCCAGAGCGCGTGGGCATTTGCATCGACAAGAAAGAATGCGTCGGCCGGGGTCGCGATCGGGTTCACGAAGTGAACGGTGAGATCGAGGCTCGGGAAGATGAGCGGTGGGTTCGTGCGCCCGAGGACCTGATGGACGGCGCTCGCCATCGTGTCGGCGATCGGCGGCAGCGCGAGCGGATCGAGCGTCCCGTCGGCGGCCGCGGGTGGCACGAGGTAGCGGAAATAGCGCGCGGTGTGCGGGTCGCCGGGCGGCCAGTCGGCGGTCCACCAGACGTCGCCGTGGACCATG
>SXIE01000004.1 GCA_005772945.1 Pseudomonadota bacterium | reverse complement strand
GCGCTGCTCGGCCGAGTCGCGCGCGATGGGCAGGAGGCTCAGGTAGCCGCGGCCCGCGCGGTAGACCAAGCCGCGCACGAGGCCGCTGTCGATGACGACGCCGACGCCCGGGATGGTGAGGCTCGTCTCGGCGACGTTCGTCGTGAGGACCACGCGCCGGCGTCGGCGCTCATCCTTCATATGGGGCAGGTGGGGCAGCTGCGGGCGCGGGCGCAGGACGTCGCCCTGGTCGCGCACGGTCATGCCGCCGTGCAGCGTCGCGATCTCCCAGCGCCCGTTGCTGCGGCCTTCGAGCGCTTGGGCGGTGCGCGCAATCTCCGCCTTGCCCGGGAGGAACACGAGGACGTCGCCCGGATCGGCGGCGGCCGACTCGAGCGCGGCGACGATCCGGTCCTCGAGGCCGCGCTTGGTCGGCAGCGTCGCGTCGCCCGGCAGCCAGCGGACGGCGATCGGGTAGGTCCGACCCTGGCCCGAGAGGTGGACGCCACCGAGGTGCTCGGCGAGGCGCTCCGCCTGGAGCGTCGCGGACATGACGACCAACGCTTGCACGCGGATGCAAGGTTGGGCGCGGCGCACCTGAAGCAGGCAGAGGAGCAGATCCGTGTCGAAGGACCGCTCGTGGAACTCGTCGAGGACCACGGCCGCGAAGTTTTCGATGTCGCCGGATTGCACGATGCGCAGCGCGACGCCGGGCGTGACGAACGTGATGGCGGCGTTGTCGTCGACGCGGCGCTCGTCGCGCACGATCCAGCCGACATCGGTGCCGCTCGGGCAGCCGCGCAGCTCGGCGACTCGCACCGCGAGCGCGCGGCATGCGACCCGGCGCGGTTCGATCACCAAGACGCGGCCGAGCGCCGTGAGGGCCGGCGGCACGCACGTCGACTTGCCCGAGCCGGTCGGCGCGGACACCACCACGGGCCCTCGGCGCGCGGCGGCGAGGATCTCGGGCAGCAGCGGAGTCATCGGAAGCGAATCGGAGGTCGGCGTCGCCATGCGCGCGCACGATACCCCACCGCGCCCGCCAGCGCGCGCCCCGGCCGCCGCGCGCGATCGGGCGCGATTGACATCCCGTCCCGCCCGCGCCAACGTTCGGCCACGATGGCCGCAGAACCCGTGACGCCGCACCCCTTCGGAGACCTGCTCGACCTCGCCTCGCAACGCCTGGGCGGCCTGCCGCTCGCCGCGTCCGACGACTTCTTCGCCGAGAAGGAGAACCTCCTCAAGGCGGGGGCGGCCGAGTTCCAGGTCGGCGTCTACACCGACCGCGGCAAGTGGATGGACGGCTGGGAATCGCGCCGCAACCGCGACTCGGCGAAGGAGCACGACTGGGTCGCCCTGCGGCTCGGGCTGCCGGGCGAGCTCGCGGGGCTCGACGTCGATACGTCGTTCTTCGTCGGCAACGCGCCCGAGGAGGTCGCGGTCGACGCCCTCGAGACGGCCGCCCCGCTGCGACCGCACGAGGTGGCGACGCTGCCCGAAGGGGCCTGGAGCGAGCTGCTCCCGCGGACGCGCGTCGAGCGCGGCGCCCACAACTACTTGGCGCTGCCGGCCTCGGCGCGCCGGCGCGTCACGCACGTACGGCTGAGGATCTACCCCGATGGGGGCGTCGCCCGCTTCCGCGCGTATGGCCGCGTCCTGCCCGATTGGTCGCGCGTTCTGCCCGGGCAGCCGGTGGATCTCGCGTCGATCGCCTGGGGCGGGCGCGCGCTCGCGAGCAACGACGCCTTCTTTTCGCCCAAGGACCACATCAACCTGCCGTGGGCGGCGCGCGGCATGGACGACGGTTGGGAGACGCGGCGTCATCGGTCCTGGTCGGCCGGCGACCGCGATTGGATCCTCGTGCAACTCGGTCGGCCCGGCACGGTCCGTCAGGCTTTGGTCGAGACGCATCACTTCAAAGGGAACGCGCCCGATCGCTGCACGCTCGAGGCCGTCATGGCCCCCGGCGCGACGGCCAGCGCGCTCGCCGGCCCCGACGTGACGTGGCGAATCCTGCTTGCCTCGGTCCCGCTCGAGCCGCACGCGACGCACGTCTTCACGCACGAGCTCGCGGACCTCGGCCCCGTCTCGCACGTGCGGCTCACCATCTTTCCGGATGGCGGCGTGTCGCGGCTGCGTCTCTTCGCCGCCTTCGATCCCAACGAGCCGCGCTGACATGGACGTCGCCGCGCTCGATACCCTCTCCGACGCCGAGGCCGAGACCGAGTTCGCGCGCACCTGTGGCGCCCGCCGCTGGATCCAAGCGATGGTCGCCGCGCGCCCCTTCGGCGATACCGCGCATCTAGCGGCCGCCGCCGAGCGGGCTTTCGACGCACTGACCGACGCGGACTGGCGCGAGGCCTTCGCGCACCACCCGCGCATCGGCGACGTGTCGCGCCTCCGCGCGCGCTTCGCGGGCTCGGGCGAGCTCTCCGAGCGAGAGCAGGGCGATGCCCTCCGGGCCGCCCACGAAGCGGTCCTCGAGCAGCTCCTCGCCGCCAACCAACGCTACGAAGCGCGTCATGGCCACCTCTTCATCGTGTGTGCGAGCGGCAAGACCGCCGCCGAGATGCTCGGCCTCCTCCTTGCCCGTGAGAACCTCGAACCCGCCGCCGAGCTGCGCACCTGCGCGCTCGAGCAGCGCAAGATCACGCGCCTCCGACTCGGCGTGACCTGATCTAAGGATGCGTTTATGGCCACACTCTCGACCCACGTTCTCGACACGACCCTCGGCCGCCCGGCCGCGGGGATCCTCGTCACGCTGGCCAAACAGGCGCCCGACGGCCTCACCTTTGTCGAGGTCGGCAAAGCCCTGACCGATCAGGACGGGCGTATCGCCAAGGGCGATCGCGTCATGGACACCGGGATCTACCGCCTCACCTTCGACACCGGCGCCTATTTCCAGCAGTTCCACAAGGGCGGCTTCTATCCGCAGGTGCCCATCGTCTTCGAGATCCGCGACCCCGACGGCCACTACCACGTGCCGCTGCTCGTCTCGCCCTATGGCTTCTCGACCTAGCGCGGCAGTTGACGCTCCCCCGCGGCCTCGCTAGGTTCCGCGGCTATGCCAGCCTCACTCGACGCCGACGTCCTCGCCCCGCTCCGCCAACGCCTGACCGCCGCGAACCACGCGTTCGCCGCCGCGTTCCCCGGTGATTCGCCGGCGCGCCAGCCGGTTCACACCGTCTATGGCGGCGCGCACCTCTTCAAGGCCGACACGTCCAAGAAGATGGCGCAGCTCGCGCTCAAGCACCTCGACGAGTACGGCCCCGACGCGCGCGTGTTCGGCGAGGCGCTGGGGATCCCGAGCGGTGCGGCCTTCGCCGAGACGCTCTATGCGCGCGTGCGCGAGAAGCTGACGCGTGAGGCCGTCGAGGACTTTCGCATCGACTTCGAGGACGGCTACGGCAATCGCCCCGACGCCGAGGAGGACGCGCAGGCCGAGATTGCGGCGCGCGAAACGGCGGCCGGCATGGCTGCGGGGACGCTGCCGCCGTTCGTCGGGATCCGCGTGAAGCCGCTGACCGACGAGCTCGCGGGGCGCGCGATCCGGACGCTCGATCTCTTCGTGACGACGCTCTGCGCGCAAACGGGCGCGCGTCTGCCCGAGCCGTTCGTCGTGACGCTGCCCAAGGTGACGCACGTCGCGCAAGTCACGACGCTCGTTCACCTCTTCGAGCTGCTCGAGGCCCGCACGGGACTTCCGCGTGGCGCCCTCAAGATGGAGCTCATGATCGAGACGACGCAGGCCATCTTCGGGGCCGACGGCCAGCTCGCGATTCCGCTGCTGGTCCGCGCCGGCCAAGGGCGCGTGTCCGCGTGCCACTTCGGGACGTACGACTACACGGCCACGTGCAACATCACGGCGGCCTTCCAGAAGATCGATCACCCGGCGTGTGACTTCGCGACCGCGCTCATGCAGATCGCCCTGGCCGGCACCGGGGTTGCCCTCTCGGACGGGGCGACGACGATCATGCCGATCCCGCCGAACCGCGCCAAGGCGGGCGAGACGCTGAGCAGCGACCAGCTCGCCGAGAATCGGCGCGCGGTCCATCGCGCCTGGAAGCTCGTCTACGACAACGTCCATCACGCGCTCGAGCGCGGCGTGTACCAAGGCTGGGATCTCCATCCCGGCCAACTCGCGGCGCGTTATGCTGCGATCTACGCATTTTTCGGTGAGAGCTTCGCGTCGGCGTCGCTGCGCCTCAAGAACTTCATCGATGCGGCGGCGAAGGCGACGCTGGTCGGCGACACCTTCGACGACGCGGCGACGGGGCAGGGGCTCCTCAACTACTTCCTGCGCGGCCTGAATTGCGGCGCGGTGACCGAGGCCGAGGTCTTGGGGACGGGCCTGACGCTCGAGGAGCTGCGCACGCGCTCGTTCGTCAAGATCCTGGCGGGACGTCGGGCGAAAGCCGGTCAGGCGTAGCGGTCGCACGCGCTTGGGCAGCCGCGGCGCGGCCTTCGCGCGAGCGTGATTCGCGCCACATCAGGCGTGCCAGGAACAGCGCCAGCATGATCGCGTAGTGGCACATGACGGACGGGGTCGCGTTGCGCGTGCCGGGGAATACGACCTCGGTCGTCAACGCGAGCACCACGAACCCAACGGTGCCCATCACGAAATCGGCCGCGTGCGCGCGGTCTCTGGGGTCGTCGGCCTTGAGGATCACGCGGATCCCGCCGACCATCATGGCCCAGAGGCCCGCATGGTAGAACATGCCGTAGAGCTCGATGCCGTTCGTCGGGTGCGTGTAGAACGCGATGACCGCCTGGCAGACGGTGCCGGTGACGAACGTGGGATCGACGACGACCCACACGCTGATGACGCCCGCGAGTCCGAGCGTGCCGTAGACGAGCCATGTCCAGATACGGCGCCGCGGCCGTCCGAGGCGCAGCAAAAAGAGGAGCCCGAGGGGAGGCAGCCACACGACGTCGACGAACGCCGCGCGCGCGAGGAAGACGTTCGTCGGGTCGCGGCAGACGAAGACCTCGATGAGCTGGTAGCCGGCGAGGAAGACGAACATGAGCGCGACCGGGATGCGGACGTCGCGGCGCCCGTGGGCGCGAAGGGCCCACCCTGCGGCGAGCAGCTCCAAGGCGGCGGTGACGATCGAAAGGGCGGGTGAGTACTCGGGCATCAGGGCACCGTGCGTTCAAGAATTCAACCGTTCACGAGGCCCGCGGCGAGCGCCAAGGCGACGCCCCATGCGAGCTCGGCGACCCCGACGCGCCAGGCGTCGCGCGCATGGGCCGGCGGGCGGTGGGCGACGATTCGTCCCATATAGAGGATGGGCAGCGCCCCAACGATCGGATGTTGCGTGGCAACCCCGACGACGCCGCTCGAGACGACGGCCGACGCAGCGACCCAGGGTAGGCTGGCGCTCGGCGGGCGATGCTTGAGGACACGCGCAAGCAGCGCGCCGACCCACCAGAGGCCGAGCACCAACCACGCGAGGACCGCCGTCAAGGCCGCCGCGGCGCGTGCGGGCGCGGCACCGTCACCGACCGCGATGATGGCGGCCGAGACGCTGAGACCCGTCAGCGCCAGGAGCTCGAGCGGGCGCTGACGCGGGATCCGGCCCCTCGCCAGCATGCGCGCACCGAGTCCAAGCGCGCCCGCGATGGCCAGAACGAGCCCCATCGTGACGGGGACCACCGCCGTCACGACCGCAAGTGCCGCGCCTGCGGCTGCGATCCCGAGTGCCGTGAGGATGGCGGGCTCGGTCAGCCGATGGCTCCGCCCGAGTGCGTTTGCGGCGCCGAAGCCCGCGACGGTCGCGAGCGCTGCGCCGAACACGGCTAGACCCGGCGCCAAGGCGATGGCGCAAAGCAGCGGTACGAGCAGCCAACCCCAGAGGCCATGCTCGCGCGGCAGCAGCGCCCGCCAGGCCTTCGCGTGGTCGCCCTTCTCGGTCGCCATCGACAACTCCGCCTCTCGCGTGACACCCGACGGTCGTGCGACTATCGTCGCGGCCGCCCGCTGCCCGAGGGAGTACATCATGGCATCAAGGTTCGCACTGGGATCGCGCCTCGCCTTGCTTTCGCTGCCCCTCACGCTGACGCTCCCAGCCTGCGAATCCGACGGCGAGACGCTGCAGACGCTGCGTGTCGATCACGTGGCCCCGACGGTACACGCCGTGTCGCCGCAGCCGACCGATCCGACGGACCCGGTCAATCCGACCGACCCGGTCCATCCGACCGATCCCGCCGATCCGACGGACCCGGTCAATCCGACCGACCCGACCGACCCGACGGACCCGGTCAATCCGACGGACCCGGTCAATCCGACCGACCCGACCGACCCGGTCAATCCGACCGACCCGACCGACCCGGTCAATCCGACCGATCCGACCGAGCCCCTCGCGTGCCCGCCCGGAGCGGTCTGCGTCGACACCTTCCCCTTCATCGACACCCGCGACACCGCCGCCGGCACCCGCACCTTCGACGCCTACAGCTGCTCGCCCGCGACCAACGAAGGCGGCCCCGAGGTCCTCTACCAGGTCACGTTGACCGAGCCGGGCCTCCTTGTCGCGAGCGTCTCGGAGCTCGACACCGGCGTCGATGTCGACGTCCATATCTTGTCGTCCAAGAGCCCCTCGGCGTGCCTCGATCGCGGCCACTGGGACGCGGCGGCGCTCCTCGCCGCGGGCACCTACTTCGTGGTCGTCGACAGCTGGGTCTCGGCCGGCGGCGACGAAAAATCCGGCGCCTACACCCTAACGCTGGGCCTCACGCGCGCCGACGACTTCGAGGGCCAGGGCCTCGACAGCGAGGTGCTCGCGACCGGCCTCTATGCCTTCGCGACCGCATGGAATCAGGGCGACACCGATCGCCTCGAGTACAGCGTCATCGACTTTTCGCTACACAACAAGCACCCGCGCTTCTGGACGATCGATCTGCGCGACGGCTCGCTCGTCTTCGCCGAGCCGGTCACGCACGGCGCGGGCTCGCAGGATCCCGTGCAGTCGGGCTACGCCAGCAGCTTCTCGAACATCAACGAGTCGCACCAATCGAGCCTCGGCATGATGCGCACCGCGACCCGCTACATCAGCGGCTCGAACGGCCTCTCGCTGCTCCTCGACGGCCTCGAGCCCGGCATCAACGACTTGGTCCGGCCGCGTGCGATCGTGATGCACTCGGACGCCTACGCGTCCGCCGCCTACATCGCCGAGCACGGTCGGATGGGCAACAGCTGGGGCTGCCAGGTGGTCGATCCGGCCGTCATCGAGGACGTCATCGGGACGCTCGAGGGCGGCGCCCTCCTCTGGACCTACTATCCGGACGACGCGTTCCTAGGCGCGAGCACCTACCTCGAGGGCTTCACGCCCTGATGTCACGCCGCCCTTACGGGCATCCGGCCGGCTGAATGAGGCCCGGCGTGAGCGTCTGGATCGAGACTCCGGCCTCGCTGAGGAGCCCGAACTCGAGCAGCGAGCTGTTGAACCACCACGACAGCTTGCGCTGCGGCGCCATGTTCCAGACCGGGTAGCCGATCTTGTTGGCGCGGATGAACGCGGCCGGATCGGCGACCCCGGGCGCCAGCTCGGCGCTGCTCCAGACGCGCGGATCGCGCCGCGGCCGGTGATGTCCCTCGAACGTCATCCAGGCGCAGAACGCAAGCTCGTGGTGCAGCTGGAGGAAGCTCGCGCCCTCGCTTGCGAATGTGCCGACTGGATTCTGGTCATAGGTGCCGAGCCGTACGAGCGCGCGTAGCCCGGCGGCCGTGAGCGCGGTCGCGTCGGCGCAGTGCTCGAAGTCGGAGTAATCTGCGTAGATCTGGCGCTGGCCGCTCGCGTCGATCCCCGCGCCGTAGGCGGGGATGAGGCGCCGCGTGTCCTCGCCACGCTCCGGATCGTAGCAAACGGACGGCGCGAGAAAGCTGTCCTCGAGCGGGTTCGCGTCCATGTAGACGCTGCCCGTGTCGCGCAGGAATCGCACGAGCCGCACGAACACCTCGTCGACGCGCGCGTCGCCGGTTTGGGCCTGGTACGCGAGCAGCGGATCGATGACGAGCTCGCTCATCCAACCCGAGCACCAGGGCTCGTCGGCGTCGCCCTCGGCGTGCTGCTCGGCGCTGTGGATGAAGCAGTTCTGGGGCGGGAACGCGAAGCCCGGATTGATGGACGCGAGCGCGGCCGCATCCCCGGCGATGTGACGGTAGGCCGTCTCGAACATCTCCTTGAACGCGGTCAGGTACTGCGTCTCGCCCGTCAGCTGATGCCCGTACACGAGCCCCTCGAGGCTGGTCCCGAGAAGGCGCTCGGTCCAAAGGGCGTCGCTCCGACGCAGATGTCCCTGCCGATACGGGCCGACGACGAGCGGATCCGCGAGCCACATTTCCGCGATCGCCAGGCCCGCGTCGTGGCCGAGTTCGCTCCCGGTCAGCGCGAAATACGCAAAGAGTCCGCGTAGATGCGAGTATTTCGCGTCGGGGTCGGGCTTGCCCGAGAAGATGCCGCGATCGGCTCCGCTCAGGTTGATCTTGGACGCGTAGTACGAGCACTGCCGGTGGGCCTCGCGGAGGAACGCGAGCTCGTTCGTGTGGACGTACATCGTGAGAAAGGTCGTGCATCGATCATAGAGCCAGCCTTCGTACTCGGCGACGGGATCGGGGATCGACTCGGCGTCCGGGTTGAGCGCGTAGGGGTAATCGTAGAGCGCGCCGTGGCCGAAGTTCGTGAGCGCGTCCGACAAGAAGGCCAGCGCGCCGAGGCCCGCGCCGTGCGCTTGGGCGGACGAGACCTGGGGTCCGAGGATGCCGACCGACGCCAGATACCCTGCGGGGAAATGGGCGAGGACGCGAGGCTCGCGGCCGACGAAGAGCGTTCGTGTCACCGGTGCAGCCTCGGTCAGGGTGTTCACGCCGCCCGCGGTCGCGATCGCGCGGACCGTCGTTTGGACGGTGCTCGGCGCATCCGCGCTGACGCCGCCGCTCGCGAACGGGACGAAGCTGGCGCCCGGCGGCGTGCCGTCCTGGCTCGACCAGACGAGGTCGATCGGGGTCTCGTCGCCGGTGAGGACCGCGCTCGAGAGCTGGACGAGCAGCGCGCGCGCGCCGGTCCGGGCGCCGGTCGCGTCGTAGAAGGCCAGTAGTTCCTTGATGTTGGCGGCGATCGGCGTGCCGCCCACGCGCACGCGGACCTGGGAAATATCGGTGACGGCGCCGCGGGGCAGCGGGACGCCGAACGACACGGTCGTGCTCCCGGATGCGACGCGCACGAGGGTCACCGCGACGCCGTCGCCGACCGGGACGACGACCTCGGTCTCTGGTCCCGCGTTCGAGTCCGAGCTCGAGCTCGAGTCCGAGTTCGAGTCCGAGTTCGAGTCCGAGTCCCCGACCGAGCCCGAGTCCCCGACCTGCGAAGCGCCTGCCTGATGCTGGCACGCCGATGCAAGAGTCCACCACGCCAGCGCCGCGGCGCCAGCCGATCGCGATGCCATCCGAACCTCCGAGACCGCCCGCAAGACGGCGCTCAACGCCCATCCCTAGATCGCCCGCATCGTTACCGGCCGCCCGGGGCGGACTCCAGCAAATTTCGTCGCGGGCAAGCGCTTCGCGCTCTTCGCGAGCGAAACGCGCCCGCCCGTCGCCCGCACGCCAGCCCTTGATGCGCGCTTCGCCACAGCCTATGACCACTTCATGGAATCGGGCTTCCAAGAAGCGCTCAACCTCTTCGTCCGCTGGATCCACGTGATCGCCGGCATCATGTGGATCGGCGACTCCTTCCTCTTCATGTGGATGGACCGCCACCTCGAGCCGCCCACCAAACCCCGCGACGGCGCGCCGGATCAAGTCGTCGGCGAACTCTGGATGACCCACTCGGGCGGCTTCTACGAGGTCATCAAGCGCAAATACCTCGCCAAGCACGAGCTCCCGAAGAACCTCTACTGGTTCAAGTGGGAGTCCTACACGACCTGGCTCTCCGGCGTTTTCCTCCTCTTCGTCGTCTACTACCTCAACGGCGCCAGCTACCTCGTCGACCCCACGGTCGCCGGGACCACCACCGCCGAGGGCATCGCCCTCTCGCTCGGCCTCATCGTCGCCGGTTGGTTCGTCTACGACTCCCTCTGGCGCTCGCCGCTCGGCAAGCACCCGGTCATCCTCGCGCCCTTGTGTTTGGCGGGCCTCATGGCCATCGCCTACGCGCTCTCCCTGGTCTTCTCGGGGCGCGCCGCCTTCCTCCACGTCGGCGCCATGATGGGCACGATCATGTCGGCCAACGTCTTCTTCCGCATCGTCCCGGGCCAACGGAAGATGCTCGCGGCCACCATGGCCGGCACGCCGGTCGACACCTCGCAGGGCGCGCGCGCCAAGATGCGCTCGCGTCACAACCACTACATGACGTTGCCGGTCGTCTTCACGATGCTCTCGTCTCACTTCGCCGGGACCTACGGCAACACGCACCCCTGGCTGGTCCTCGGCTTCGTGTTCCTCTTCGGCGCGGGCCTCAAGTACCTCATGAATTACCGCGGTAAGGCCGGTTGGTTCGTCTGGATCGGGACGTTCGTGTGCCTCTTCGCGGTCGCCGCCATGGCCAGCGGCAAGAGCATCGCCGAGGACGAAGACGCGGCTCCGCGGTCCTCCAAGCGCGTCTCGTTCATGGCCGTCCAGCGTATCGTCGAGGCCCGCTGCGTGACCTGCCATGCGACCATTCCGTCGAACCCGGCCTTCAAGACGCCGCCCTCCGGCATCATTTTGGAGGAGCCTGCCCAGCTCGCCCGCCTTGCCCCGCGCGTCCTCTATCGCGTCTATACGACCAAAACGATGCCCCTCGGGAACGTCACCGGCATGACCGATGGCGAGCGCGAGACCCTAGCGACCTGGATCCAGCAGGGCGCCAAGGTCCAGGCGGCACCCCGCTGGGACAGCGCCCCGCCGAGCGCCGCGCTCATGGCCCAGGCGCGCACGTTCTACGCCGAGCGCTGCGTGACCTGCCATGGTCCGACCGGACGGGGCGACGGGCCGGCCGCGGTCGGGCTCATGCCGCGCCCGTCCAGTTTGCGCACTCACGAATGGCACGTGAAGACGACCGACGACGAGCTCGCCCGCGTGCTGGTCCAGGGCGGGCCGGCGAACGCCAAGAGCCCGACGATGCCGCCGTCCTTGGATCTCGAGGCCAATCCCGCGCTCTTGGGCGCTCTTTTGGCGGTCGTGCGCGGGTTCGAGGACGTGCCGCCAACGCCGCTCTTCCCGCCGGCCGAGCCCGTGCCGCCCGCGCCCGAGTTCGCGCCCAGGGTCCGGCTGCCGCCGGCGGACTGACCGGCGTCGCGCTGGGGCCTCGCGTTTCGACGCCGCTGAGGAGCGCGCTTTCGTGCGGTATGGCGCGTTGGGTCTTGCGAGGGACCCGGCCCCGCGGCGGACCGATCCGGGACGGCTGTCCCCACGCCCCACGAAGCCCCACGCCGGAGGCGCGTCCGCCCCAGTTGGCTCGCGCGGCGCCCGACCTGCGGATGGGCCGCGTCTCATGCGGGGATGAGGTCCGAATAGGCTCGCGATGCCGCGCCGGTCGGTGCCCAGCGCGCATGGGGTCTCGCGTCCCCGTCCCCCTCGTTCCGGTTTCATGGTGCGTCCGCATCGTCCTGATTTCGTTGGGCGCGCGCGTGGTCGCCGCGCGCTGGCAGAGCTCTTGCTCTCTTCTTGGTCGCACGGTGAGGGGGAGTTCACGATGCTTCGCTGCCAGGCCGAGATCCACGATCGGAACAACGACAAGAAGCTCGATGAGGGCGGCTTAGTCCCGTTCGCCTCGACCGAGCGGCTGACGTTCGACGAGCTCCTCACCGCCGACGGCGCCTCCTGGCGCGCCATGACCGACCCCGACTCGCTCCGCTGCGTGGCGGGCCGCGTCCGCCGCATGCTCAAGTCGGCCGACTTCGACCGCTTCGTCCTCTGGTTCATCCTCGAGCGCGGGCTTGCGCTGGCCCGCGGTGCAGGCCTGCTTCCTTCCGGACTCCGGGCCGAGCGCGTCGGCTGAACCTCCTGAAATCCCAAAGACCTCTCGCCCGCTCCGCCACCTACGGAACGGGTTGGCCCTTGACGCAGCAGAGTGACGGCTGACTGCGTCCACCCCTTGGGGTGTCCTCTCAGACGCGCGTGATTGTGACGATCACGCGCGTCTTTTTTTTGGCTCAACTGCTCGCTCCGTGGGCGAGGTCGCTTGGGAGCCGAGGGCACAGGCCGCCGAGCTTGAGCATGGCCAGGGAGATGAGGGCCGCTGAGGAATGAAAGCCGAAGGCGACTCGGGTGAGGAGCTGCATGCGGGTGTTGAGAGCCTCGACGCGCGCATTGGAGAGTTGGTGCCGAAGGGCGGCGTC
>SXIE01000254.1 GCA_005772945.1 Pseudomonadota bacterium | reverse complement strand
GGCTGGCCGCTCCGCTGGTGGCCGCGGCGGCCCTCGTCGTCGTGCGCGTGGCGAGTCCGGGTGGCGGTGACGACCCCGCGGCGTCATCGGCGGGCGAGCGAGCGGCCGCGCCCGGATCCCTCGTGCGGATCGAGCTGCCCAGCGATCCGTCGGTCGTCGCGACCCAGGCCGGCGCGCCCGTCGCCACCCAGACCGGAGCCGACGCGTCCGCGACGCCAGCGCAGGCCGCGGGGGCCGCGACGGGCCTCACGCGCCCTTCAGAGGCCGTACCGGGGCATGTGACGCTCCGTTTCGAGATCGATCCGATCGGTGCCACCGTGACGCGCGACGGCGCCGTCGTCGGGGCCGCGCCGTTCGCGCTCGAGGTTCCGCGCGGGCCGGCCCCGATCCGCTTCGAGCTCGCGGCGCCCGGGCGTGTGCCGCTCGTCGTCCCGGTGACGCCCGACGGCGACCAGACGCTGGCGCGGACGCTCGCGCCGCTCACGGTCAAGCCGCTCGGCAAGGCGCCCGCGACGTCCACACCGGGCACGCCGGGCAAGCCAGACCCGACGTTCAAGCCCGAACCGGCCACCCAGCCCGGTGCGCCAGGCCCGAGCGGCCCGTCGGGCAAGACCCCGGACGGTCTCTGGCGCCCCTCGCCACCGCCCGGGACCACGACGCCGCGATGAAGTCCTCCCCCATCGCGCTCGCTGCTGCCGTCGCGCTCGCGCTCGTCACGGCCCGCGGGGGCGTTCACGCCGGGCCGCCGTCGTCCGACCAGGCGCCGTCCCTACGAGCCTTCGCGCGCTTCGGCGAGGGGGAGCAGCTCTTCAAGGCCGGTCGCTTCGACGACGCCGCGACGGCGTTCGAGGAGGCCTGGGGCCTCTTCGCCGACCCGGCCTACTGCTTCAACGCGGGCTGGGCGAACGAGAAGGCGCGCCATTGGGATCGGGCCATCGCTTGGTACACCAAGCTTCTCGCCACCTATCCCGAGAGCGCCAATCGCGGCGAGGTCGAGGCCCGCCTGGCGACCGTCCGGCGCCTGAAGACGAGCGATCCCAAGCTCGGGCCCAAGCTCGGGCCTGAGGTGGGCCCTGGGGTCGCTACGCCGCCCGCCGCTCCAAACCGCACCGGCAGCTGGGTCGCGTGGGGCATCGGCGGGGCCGCGCTCGTCACGGGCGCCGTGCTTGGTGGCGTCGCGCTCGGGCGCTACGACGACGCACGGGCGCTCGCCGCGCGCAGCCCCCTCGACGACGCCGATTGGCGGCGCTTCAAGGGCCTTCAGAGCGACGTCCGCGGGTTCAGTGCGGGCGCCGACATCGGCTTCGGCCTCGCGCTCGCCGGGGCGATCGTCGGGACGGTCCTCTGGCTCACCGCGGACCCGGCGGACGACGCGGGTGGCGATGCGACGCCCCCATCCGGCCGATCCGGCCCGAGCCCGGGAGGTGTCTCGTGGTCCTTCTGAAGACGAGCCTGTGCGCGTGGATCGCCGCGACCGCCATTGCCGGCTGCTCGATCGCGCTCGACCCCGATCAGCTCGATGCGCAGCGTCAGGCGGCCGAGGTCGAGCCCGACGTCGCGGTCGAGGCCGAGGTCGAGTTCGACGCGCAAGACTCCGTCGCGGTCGACACGGCGGACACGGCCCCGCCCGCGGACACGACCCCGCCCGCGGACACCGGCTTGGTGGTCGACGTACAGTACCAGGGGCAGGGGGGCTGCACGCTCGACTACAAGGTCGCCCAGATCACGAGCTGCCCGGAGACCTGCCCAAGTGGCGGCTGGTCGCTCGTCTTCGACGCCTCCGGCACCGCGGGGACCCACACGTTCGCGTGGCGCTTCTCGGCCACCGACAACTACCGCATCGCCACCCGCAACCTCTCCGGCGCGCGCGTGACGGCCCAGATCGACGTGCCCTCCTGCGAGCTCCTCGCGGGCGCCGCGGTCGGCCCTGCCAAGGTCCTGGCCGAGCTCTCGGTCGACGGCGACGCCTACGCGCTCGTCGCCACGCTCGACTTCAGCGTCCGGCAGGTGACGACCTGCGGCGGCGGCTCGGGCGACTGCCCGGGCCCCTGACGTCGTCGCGCTTTCCGGTTGTTGCGACCGGTAAGTCCTACCGGTCGGGCGCGCGTCGCCAAGCGTCGGCGTCTCCGCCTGACCGCATGAAAGGCCGTCGCGGGTCACTTCGTGCGCCTTGGCCCGCACCTTGCCCTAAGTGGCGGGGCCGGCGGATTCGCCGGGGGCCCGCGCTGCCGCTCGACTCGGGCGAACGGCGCTGGCCGCAACCCCCAGCAGGAGTGTCATCATGCGTATCTTCTCCAAGCATCTCGTGGCGCTCGCCGCCGGCTCCTTCGTAGGCGCCGCCTGCGCGGGCGACGATGGCGGCAACCAGACCACCTCGAAGCAAGTCGCACAGGTGACTGGGAGTCTCTCGTCGGACGGCGGCAATCAGAACGTCAACCCCGCGATGCACGCCGCTGCCTCCGGCTCGCTGCGGGGTCAGGTCGACACAGTTTCCATCGCGACCATCGGCCCCGCCGGCGAGCTCGTCGTCGTCGCCGAGGGCAGCGTCGCGGCCGACGGAACCTTCCGCATCGACCATGTGCCGGTCGGCAGCGGGCCCTTCATCGTCGAGGGGCAGGGCAGCGCGGGGGTCGTCGGCGCGGTGATCGTCCCCGGCGACCTCGCGGCCGGTGAGACCGTCCAGACGGTGCCGATGAGCGCCGAAACGACGCTCGAAGCCAACGTGCTGGCCTCGCTCGTGGCCTCGGCCCCCGAGGCGCCCTCGGGCGCTGGCGCCTCCGGCATCGACACGATCGGGCTCATGACCTGGATTTCGGCCAACTTGGCGGCCGACGCCCAGAGCACCGGCTCGGTCGCGAACGCGGTGGCGGACGCGCAGGCGGCCTGGCTCCAGGTGGCCGCCGCGGGCACCGCGAACGTCACGGCCTCGGCGCTCGTCGACGCCAAGCTCGCCGCGTGGACGCAACTGACCGCGTCCTTGAACGCAGCCCAGAGCGACGCCGCCGAGGCGCGCGCATGGGCCACGTTCATGGCACAGGCCGGGGCCGACGTGGCCGCCCAGGCCCACGTCGATCTCGCGACCCAGGCCGAGGCGACCGCCGCCGCGGGCGTCCTCTTCCAAGCCGCCTTCGCCGAAGGAACCGCGGCGTCCGACGACGCCACGGCGATCTCGGCCGTGCTCTCGGCGCGCGCCGATCATCAGACGCAGGCCGCGTCCACCAGCGGGTCGGCGACCATCTCCGCCGAGCTCACCGCCGCCTACCAGGCCTTCATCGACGCGGTCGGCACGGCCACCACCGTCGACGCCGTCGCGGCAGCCTACGTGAATCTGGCGGCCACGATCTCGGGCAGCGGCGCCGGCGGTGCCGACACCTCCATCGCGGCCTCGCTCGCGGCGCAGGCCGGGAGCTCGGTCACGTTCGACGCCATGGAGGCCGCCATCGAGGGCGCGGCCCAGGCAAGCGTCGATCTTCGCGGTTCAATCGGGACGGCGCTCGCAAGCGGCGAACGGGAGACCCGCGTGTCGGGCGTCGTCCAATCTTACGCAGCCTTCGAGGCGGCCATCGCGGCCGCCGTCGAAGCGCACCTCGGGGCCGACGCGCCTGACTGGGCGACGGGCTTCGTCGCCTCGGCCGCAGCCCAAGCGGGTGGGCACGGCGCGGTCCTCCTCGATCTCGACATCCTCTCGGTCGTGACCGGGGACGCGGGCATCGACATCGTCGGGGCGGTGACCGCGAGCCTCGGATTCCAGTCGGGCGCCGACGGGCTCGTCGACGGGGTTTTCACGGCCTCAGCCGACGCGACGACGGCCATCCTCGTCACGGTCAATCCCCAGGGCACGACGCACACCGTGGCGACCGGGACCCTCGACGCGAGCGGCATGTTCCACTTCGAGAACGTCACGGCCGCGACGACCTCCGCCACCTTCGTCCAGGTGCTGAACGCGGAGGGTGAGGTCGTCGGCGCGGTTCAGCTCCAAGGCGTCCTGAGCGGCCAAGGCGACGATGTCACGGCCCCGCCGATGACCGCCGAGACCACGGCCGAGGCCAACGTCTTCATGGCGCTCGTCGCCGACGGCATGGCCGAGTCGAGCATCGACCGTGCCTTTCTCGAGGCGCACATCGATGCGGCCATGGCCGCCGCGATCGCCTCTGAAGGGGACGTGAGCACGGTAGCGAGCGCCATCGAGGTCGCCTCCCAGGTCCACGCGCAGGCGCTCGGCACCACGACGGCGGCGCTCGCCTCGGCGTCCGCCTCGGTCGTCGCCCAGCTGCATGCGGACCTCGCGGCCAACGGCGCGGCCGCCGATCAGGCCTACGCCGACTTCCAGGCGGCGCTCGCCGTGGCCATCGAGGGCGCGATCGGCGCCGATGCCTCCGGGCAGGCTTGGGCGACCGCCCAAGCGTCGGCGACCTTCGCGGCGATCGTCGAAGGCGGCAGCGACGCTGGCGGCGACCTCGCGGCGACGGCCGAGGCCCGCGCTCACCTCGCCGCGTCCGTCGCGCTCGACCTGGCGGTGTCGGGCGCCTTCGCCGCGACGAGCTTCGGCGCGACGCGGGTGAACGAGGTTCACGCCGCGGTGGCGGCCTATGCGACCGCCATCGGCGACGCGCAGAATGCGGGTCAGCTCGATCTGGCCGGCGAGGCCTTCGTCGACGCGATGCTCGGGCTCGGCGGCCTCGATGGCTCGGCCTCGGGGGTTCTCGGGGTCGTGGTCAGCTCCGATCTCAAGCTGAACGCCCTCGACCAAGCCGCGATCGCGACGGCGGTCGAGGGCGCCTTCGCGGCGGCCGCGACCTGGCAGGCAGGGATCGAGGCGGCGACGGCGCTTACCGGCTCGGGGTCGGGCACCCTCGACCTCCACGCGGCGCTGACGGGGGTGGCGACCGCCACCTCGACCTTCGACGGCGCGCTCGAGGCCGCCCTCGACCTCTCGGCCTTCGCGTCGCTCCAAGCGTCGGACGCGTCCGCGCTGCACGAGCTGGTCGTCCAGCTGTCGGCCGGTCTCTATGGCTCGGCCTCGGCGGGTGCTTCGTCGCCGTGACCTTGGCCTGACTGCAACGACCAACGCCGGGCGCCTCGCTCGGCGTTGGCATTTCGCCCGATCGCCGCGGAAGATCACGGCGCGAGGCGCTCCAACTCGCTCTTGTAGATCCCGTGGATCGGGTGGCCGCATGGATTGAGCTGGTCGAGGCCGACCGAGTCGGGCTCTGCCAGCTTACGAAACGTCTCGCGCGCGGCCTCGCTGTCGCCCTTCCAGTCGCTCAGGCGGTCGCTGGTTCGCCGCGCCGCGATCCGCCCGAGAACGTTCGCCCGGATGAAGGCCGGCCAGGCGTCGCGCAGATCGTCGTCATCGGTGATGGTGCCCTTGGCGATCGCCGCGCGGATCCGGTCGCACATCGCGGCGACCGGTGCGAATGCGCTGCGCGTCTTGGGGGCCAGGAGCGCAATGGGCTCGCAGCGCCCAGCCTCGCATGCCAGCTCGCCCCCGCACGAATCGTCGAGCATGCAGGCCTCGCCGGGCGACTTGGAGCACGCAGCGGGAACGGCGAACGCCACCGCGAGCAGCGCTCCGGCGAGGCGAACACCCCGCAACGCCCAGACCGTCGTTTGTGTCATCGGTTTTCCCGCATCGAGCCGCCGCGTCCGCCGCGCGAGCGACATCTTGAGCGAGGCCGCGCCCTTCTTCAACGCGGAATCGTCGTGCGGCCGGTGACGGTAGCGCCGGTCCCGCCGCGAACGCACATTTCTGGCAGAAATGATCGCGTGTAACATGCGAAAACTATTGCCGAGTTGCTATTGTCGGCCGCTGGCCGAACACGCCCCGAGGAGCGCCCGTCCCGCGCGACGCGTGTCGAGCGACCGGGCGTCAACTGCAGCGGCGCGCGCAGTCCACGGCCGAGCGTTTCGTCGGCGACGCGCCCAGCCGGTCCTGCCGAGCTGGGCGCGCTGGGTGGGGACCCTCTACGGGAGGGACACCGGCCCCGGCGGAGTGGCGAGCACGATCTCGACGCGCCGGTTATTGGTGCGCCCTTCGATCGTCGCGTTGCTCGCGACCGGCCGCGATTCCCCGTAGCCGATGGCGCTCACCCGGTCGGCGGGCACGCCCTGCATGATGAGGTAGGTCCGCAAGGAGTCGGCGCGCAACTGTGAGAGCACCTGGTTGTAGGCTTCACTGCCGACGCTGTCGGTGTGGCCCTCGACGAACACGCGCCGCTCCGGTGTCGCACGGAAGAACTGGGCGATCTCGCTGAGCCTGCCGCCGACGGCCGGTAGGACGTCCGACCTACCGCTTGCGAACAATACGCTCGATGCCAGCGTGATCACCAGGCCACGCTCGTTCTCGATGAGCTGCGCCGAGCGCGCGAGCGCCGTGCGCATTTCGGCGACCTTGGCCCGCGCGGCGTCTGCGTCCGCCTTGGCGTGCTCGGTCTCGCGGTTCGCGACGTCGGTGTTGCGCTCGGCTTGAAGACGCGCGGTGCGCTCGTTGGCCGAGCGCTCCTCCTCGCGGCCGAGCTCGGTCTTCGTCGTCTGGAGCTTGTTGACGGCCTCGACGCGCATCGCGTCCGAGACTTCGACGCGCTGCGCCTCGAGGCGAACGGTCTGCGCGGCCGCGATCTTGCGGTTGGCGACCGCGGTCGCGATCTCCGCGCGGCGCTGGGCGATGTAGGCGAGGTCATTGGTATCGGCGTTCGCGCCGTCCTCCTCGAACGACACCTCGGCCCGACGCAGAGCCTGCTCGGCTGTCTTCAGCTCGGCCGGGGCGCTCTGGGCCGCCGGACCGTAGGAGGCGTCGCGATAGGCGTCGCGCGCGGAGACGAGCTGCGGGGGGACGGACGTGGCACAGGCCGACGTGGCGCCGGCGATGCTGAAGGCGATGAGCGCCGAACGAATGCGTAGGGACATGATGGACTCCTGATGGGAACGGGGGGTGTGCTGGCAGGGGAAAGCGGGGGCGCGCGGCTTCACGTCAGTCGGCCTTGATCATCCGGTCCTGCTGGCGAAGCTTCTCGATGCTCTTCATGGCGTCGTTGGCCTCTTTCCGCGTGTTGTCGACGCGCGCGAGCTCGAGCGCGAGCTCGGCGTCCGCGGTGGCGCGGTCCAGGACCAGCTTCGCGCGGTCGTCGTCCCCATCCTTGATGAGGCGCTTGGCGAACTCGAATTCGTCGTTCGCGAGCTTCAAGTGCAGCGCGGCCCGGGGACTCTCGTCGGCGCCGGCCTCCCGCGCGGCGGCCATGGTTGCCTTGGGCGCGGCGACCCGATCCGGAGAGACGTCGGTACTGGCGCACCCGGCCGCCGCCGCGAGGCTCAGAAGGACGGCGCTGATCAATGGAATTGACTTCATGTTGGCTCCTGTGGTGGCGACGCCGCCGACAGAAAGCGGAGCGTCGCGCGGCAGCCAACGCAGTCGTCGTGCCACACGCGAGGCGCAGCGAACGATTTCGCGTGACGCGAAGGCGCGCGGCCGTGCTCCGCAGGTCGGAGGTCCGACGGGTCCAGGCGCCGCGCGGCGCGTTCGCGACCAAAACGACCGGGGGCGCCGCGCTCGGACAGCTCATTGTGGTCGACCGTGTCGCCGAGACGTCTATCTCAACTGCGGCGTAGGACTCCGTCCGACAGGATCCGGGCGCGCAGACCGCCCTGTCCCGTCAGCCAGCGCTCAGCGCGTGCGTCGCGGAGCGCGCCGTTCATCCAGTAACAGGGTCGACACTCCTCGACGCCCGCGAAGGTCACCCCTTGGACGACGAAGGTCTCGCCAACGAGCGCGTCGAGCTCGACGCCGCGGGTGATGACGTTGCGGCGGGTGGCCGCGGGATCGGGCTCGTCGCCGCCCAGCTCGCGCTGCATGGCGTCCAGGACCTCGCGCGCGAAGAACGTGATCTGGCCCTTGTAGTCGACCTTGTAGTCGAAGAAGCGGTCGCCGCGCACCCCGCGCCCGGCGACGCATTCGAGCTGGTCGACCTCGACGTTGGCGTGGTCGCCCGGCGGCTGCTCGTGGTGGCCGAAGTAGTTGTGCCCGCGGGAGAGGTAGAGCCGGACGATCTCGAGCATGGCCGCGAACCGCAGGTCAGCGTGCCGCCGGCAAGAGGCCGCACGACATGTCTTTGGCGTTCTCGTCGTCGGGGAAGAAGTCGAGCGGCGCCGCCTTGACCCCGAGCGCCTGGCACTCCGCTGCGACGAGCTGGCCGCACCACGCGAAGACGCTCGCGTACACCGGATCGGCCGCGACCTCTTTGCGCGCGGTCACCGCGCCGGCGAGGCCGCCGAGGTGCTCCGCGAGGAACTTCCGGCGGGCGTCCTCGACGACGGCGATGCCCTCCTCGTCCCCACGCAGGACGAGCGCCGCCTGCTTGAGGAGCAGCACCCCGTAGAACTCCAGCTCGACCGCGATGTGGTCGAGCATCTCGTGATGGCTCTCTTCTTGGGTGAGGCCGAAGGCCTTGTAGAAGCCGCCGATGTCGGCGAGATCTCGTCCCTTTGACATGCCGCGCATGCGGCCGTACTCGGTCTCGTAGAGCGACGCGCGCTGCCCCCCGCGATCGAACAGCTCGACGTAGCGCGACTGCAGATTCACGAGCCCCGCCTGTCCCGGCTGCGCCTCGAGCGCTGCGTGCATCGCGCTCGCCGCCGCGTGTGCCGCCGTCGCCGCGTCCGCCACGATCCCCGGAAGCTCCGCGTCCGGGTAGGTCGCGAGCGACGAGGCCAGCACGAAGTCGCGGGCGCGAGCCGTCAGCGTTGCGTCGGCGCTCATTGGACGCTCACCGGGATCCACGCCATCGTGACGCTCTTGCGCGACGCGACCTCGGCCTGGCCGCCTTGCCACGCGGCCAACCCGATGAAGTTCGGCTTGCCGGCCGCGAGCACCGAGCCGCCCTCGACCGCCAGCGGCCGCACGATGACGAGCGTCCACTCGCCGTCCTTCCAGTCGGCGTGCGCGGCGTCGCCCTCCGACCCGTGCATCACCGCCGAGGTCATGTACCCCTCGGCGATCACCTCGTCGACGCCGGTCTTCTCGTAGGACTGCGGGTTACCCGCGGCTAGACCCGGCGAGAACTGCTCGCGACCAGGCTCGTGCTTACCCGGCTGGTCCTTGAACTCCATCGGGTACATGTCGATCGAGGCGTTCGGGTAGAGCTGCTGCATCGTCGGCTTCCCTTCCTCGTGGTCGCGCTGGTACTGCGCGCGCCAGTGGAAGATGTGCACCGGATTGTCCTTGGCGCCCATCATGACGGGCGGCAGCGTGTCGGTCCGAATCGGGAACTCGAGCGCGAGCGCGTCCGAATACTCGCCGAGGCGCCCGGCCTGGCTCACCTCGCTGTCGCGCCAGCGGATTCGGAACGCCGCCAATTTGCCATCCGTCACGGCCTTCACGTGCACCGTGTCGGTCGTCGTCGCGACCGGCCGGGGCGTGATCATCGGCTGCGCGGTGAGCGTCACGACCGCCTCCGGCACATCCTTCCAGTACGGCGCCGCCGGGTCCGGCTTGGCGAGATCCGCGCTGATCCGCTGGATCACCAGGTCGCCGGCGCTCGGCGTCGGCGCGACGTCTTTCGCCGTCGGTCCGTCGTCGCGGCCGGAGCAGCCGGTCAACCCGGTCAGGGAAGGTAGCGAAGGCAGTGCGAGCCCGCCGGCCACCAAGAGGGCCAGACATCCACGTTGAGCGATCCGGTTCATGGGACTCCTCGCGCCACTCACGGGGTGTTGTTGCGGACGGCGCCGATGGTGGCGTCGAAGGCATCACGTTCGATGACGGGCTCGGTCACGGGGACCTTGACCAGCTCGCCACCCTTGTCGTCGAAGCCGGTCGCCAAGCCGCTCTCGACCTTGAAGCTGTGCATGATGCGGTCGGTGCTCCCCATCAGGCAGAGGAGCCCCTGCGCCACCGGGTCCTCGTGCAGCTTCTTGTAGCGCTCGATAGCGCCGTCGACCTGCGGCCCGAACATCTGATGGAGGTACTCGCGATCCGCATGGATCGGCGGGATGTAATAGATGTTCGGCTCGAGCCCGAGCTGCGGATAGTACGGCAGGGCGATCTGCTGGTCGTGCACCAGGAAGTCGACCGGGTTGTCTTTGCGCGCCTTGGCGGGCGGGTTGATGAAGCCCATCACGCGGATCTTGCCGATGCAGTTGACGACGCACTGCGGCTGGATCCCCTGCTCGACGGCCGGGTAGCAGCCGATGCACTTCTCGCTGGTGCGCGTGTACGTGTTGTACATCGACTTCTTGTACGGACACGCGCGCACGCACTCGCCGTAGCCCTTGCAGCGCGACTGATCGATGAGGACGATGCCGTCCTCGGGGCGCTTGTAGATAGCCTTGCGCGGGCACGCGGCGAGGCACGCCGGGTAGGTACAATGTGCGCACGTCCGCGGCAGGTAGAACATCCACGCCTGGTCGTGTGGCGTCGTCGGGATGTGCGTCCCGCTGTCGACCCCGCCGGCGCAGTCGTCCTCGCCGATGTTCGGGTACATCCAGTCCTCGTCGACCGGCGCGTAGTGCAGGACGCGCTCGGTCTCGGGGGCTGCCTCGATCAGCGTCTTGCCGAGGTACTCGCCGTTCTTCGACCAGTCCTGGCGCCCGAGCTTCTCGAGGATCCGCAGGTCCCAAGCCAGCGGATAGCCGCCCCAAGGCTTGGTCTCCACGTTGTTCCAGAACATGTACTCCTGGCCCTTACCGCTGGTCCAGGTGGTCTTGCAGGCGAGCGTGCACGTCTGACAGGCGATGCACTTGTTGAGATCGAAGACGATGGCCCACTGCCGGTTCGGGCGGTGTTCGTCGTACGGGTATTCGATCTCGCGCCGGAGTTGCCAGTTGGTAACTTTGGACATCGGATTTCCTTGGGCAGCCTGGCTTCGCCAGGCCTTCTGCGTTCACGACACGTGGACGAAGCCACCCTGGAGGTAGAGCTTCATGGCGTCACTCTCGTAGCTGGGTCGGAAGCCGAGGACGGCCGGGCGCCAGAGGCCCTTGCCGCCGATGGCTCCCTCCTCGGCCGCGGTCAGCTTCACGAAGGCCTCGCGCGGCGCACCGACCGGGCAGTGCACGTCGGCGAGGAAGCCCTTCATCATGACCTGGCCGAACATGTCCTTGTGGACGAGCGACTCGGTCATCAGCGTCGGCTTGAGCCAGGCGCGCGTCGCGCTCTGGTGGGACCCGTAGCGATACATCGACTGGTAGTTCGTCTCGGGGTTGCGCGCGAGCCCGTCTGGTCGCGTCTCGTGGCCCTTCACGCTGCCGGGGGTCGACCCGTACATGTTGTGCCAGGTGCGCGCGACGTTGCGAGGGGTGCCCGGGTAGTAGCGGACGCGCAGCATGAGACGCGCGACCTTGTAGTCCTCCGTGCCGGGCTTGAAGCCGCGGTACGGGCGGTCCTGCGGGTCGGCGTCGACATAGACGTAGGCGCCGTCCTCGAGCCCGAGCTCTTTGGCGTCCGTCGGGTTGATGTCCATGTAGCCTTCGGTGATCGACGGCATGCGCTTGTCATGGCGGTAGACGTCGCCGAAGGGCCCGAAGAGCACGCCCGTGAAGTCGGTGTCGACGGGCGTCGTGTGCGCGCCGTGGCGGTACTTGGGCGTGTGGTAGATGTGCTTGAAGCCCTGCGCCATGAGCGGGTGCTTGGTCGCCATCAGTTCGTCGACGGTGTGCTGGACGTGCCGGACTTGGCGCGTCTCGGTCGACAGGTCGTCGGTCTTGAGGTCGTAGTCCTCGGGCTGCTTGGGCCGCAGGGCGGGGTGGGGCGCGGCCGCGATAGCGTTCGGTTCGTGGAAGGTCGAGTCGATCGGCTCGCGATGGACGATCAGGTTCTCGCCGCTGTCGATGAACTCGGCCTCGGGTCGGTAGAACTCGAGGCGGCCCGACTTGGTGTGCCAGGGCTGCTCGCCCTTGGCCTGCTCGTACGACGAGACGCGCGGGTAGGTGCGCGTGTGGACGAGCGCCGGGATCCCTTCAGCGGCCTTCTTGTGGAGATCCGCGATCGAGTACCCCTTCAGCGAGAAGGACCCGTCGATGATGCGCTGTAGGTAGACCTCGACCTGGTCCTCGTCGACGAACTTCCAGGCGTCGCTGAAGCGAGGCTCGTCGTAGATGGCGCCGAGGGCCTTGGAGACGCCCGCGATGATCTCGATGTCGCTCTTGGTGTCGAAGATCCGCTTGAGCGGGGTCTTCGGGTAGATCTGGACGAACGGGTTTGTGCAGCTCGCGGTCATGTCGATGTGCTTGAACTCGGCCCACGAGTCGCACGCGAAGACGATGTCGCTGTACTCGCACGACGCCGTCCACCACCAGTCGCTGAAGGCGATGAACTCGATCTTGGGCAGCGTGTTGTTGACCACGTCGAAGTGCCACTTCACGTTGCCGATGACCGAGTTGCTGTTGTTGAGCCACATCGCCTTGGTCGGCGTCGGCAGGTGGCTCTTGCCGGTGAAGAGCGTGTTGCCCTGGCGCAGCGGGCGGTCGCCGTAGTTGTAATAGTGGAGCGACTCGTAGTGCAGGTGCTTCTTGACGCTGACCGGGCCGGTCGCGTCGAGCTGCAGGTTGAACGGATCCTCGACGGAGAAGACGGGGAGGCCGCCGAAGAGCGCCGCGCGGTAGTTGCCGGCGTAGCTGCCGACGTTGCCGCCGGCGAAGCCGAGGTTGCGCGACAGCGCGGCGACCAGCAGGATCGCGCGGTCCTTCAGATCGGAGTTGAAGAACTGGTTCGGCCCCATGCCGGTCGCGAAGAGGGTTTTCTCCGGGTTCGCCGCGATCTGCGCCGCGAGCCCTTCGATCGCGGACGCTGGCGCGCCCGTCAGGCGCTCCACCTGGGGCGGCGTCATGTTGTCGTTCAGGTACTGCTCGAGCAGCGAGAAGTGCGTCCGGACCTCGACCTCTTTGCCGTCGGCCAGGCGGACCTTCTGTGAACCGCGCAGGGCCGGCGTGAGGCCGAGGGTCTCGAAGCCAGGGCCGACGTGATCGCGGGTGAGGGCCGTCAGACGCTGCTTGCCCTCATCCCAGACGACCGCCGGCTTCATCTGCGCGGCGATCGCCTCAGGGGCGATCTGCCCGCTCTGCTTGAAGCCGGGCACCGGTTTCTCGCCCGCCTTCAAGACCTGGAGGTTGGCCGGCGGCGCGGCGACGTAGCCCGGCAGCGCGTCCTTGCCGAGGTCCTCGGGACGAAGCGGTTGGAGCGTGTCCATGCGGATGAGGAACGGCAGGTCGGTGTTCTTGAGGACCCAGGCCTTGTCGTAGAGATCCTTCTTCATCATGACCTGGGCGAGGCCGAGCGCGAACGCCGGATCGGTGCCCGGGCGGATGACGATGACCTCGTCGCCCTTGCCGGCGGTGGCGCTGTACTCGACCGTGATGACGACGACTTTGGTGCCCTTCAGACGGGCCTCGGTGAGCCAGTGGCTGTCGGGCATCTTGGTCGTGATCCAGTTCATGCCCCAGATGAGCGCGAGCTTGGAGTTCTCGACCGTGAAGAGATCGAAGTCGTTGGTCTGGGCGCCGGTCACCATCGGGTGGCCGGGTGGCAAGTCGGTGTGCCACGAGTAGCTGTCCCAGCCGCGCGCGCCGATCGACTCGGCCGGCTTGATCTTGCGGATCTTGGCGTCGGCGAGCGCCATCAGGTTGGCGAAGCGGTAGAGGCCGAAGATGCGCGTGGCGCCGAGGAAGGCCATGCCGCCGCGCAGCTTGAAGGTCTGCATGCCCGAGCCCTCGGTGGCCTCGACCATCGCGGGATCGTAGCCCTGGGCGCCGAGGCGCTTCATGCCCTCTTCGCCGGAGTACGTGCGCGTGATGTTGTCGATGGCGCGCGCCGACATGGCGTAGGCCTCATCCCAGCTCGCGCGGATCCAGCTGTCCTTGCCGCGCTGGAAGTACTTCGGATCGGGCTGGCCCGTCGCGGCGTCGCGCGGGAAGCCAGCGTCCGCCCAGTCCTTGAAGCCGCGGCGGATCATCGGCGACTTCACGCGGCGATCACCATAGATGCGGCGGACGAGCGCGAGGCCCTTCTGGCAGAGGCGGGGGTCCCAGCGGTGGGACGCGGTGTTGCCGTAGAGGTCTTGGGCCTTGCCGTAGCCGAACGTCGGCCCGATGCGCACGGCCACGTCGTTCTTGACGTAGGCGCGCAGCAGACAGTTGTGCGTGTCGTTGGGCGCGCACAGAAACACGAACGACGAGTCGTGCGCGAAGATGTCGCGGTAGGTCTTCTCCCAGTCGCGGTTCGGGTAGGCCGCGAGCGGGTTATCGATCTGGAGGGGCTTGAGGAAGCGCAGCGGCGCGGCGTGTAGGAGCGTGCTCGCGGCACCGAGCGCGGAGGCTCCCAAGATCCCCTGAAGGAAGGCGCGACGCGTGGGACCACGGTTGGACATGGATGGCTCCTGATGTCATGAGTCGCCGAGGACGGTCCTCGGCGTGACCTCGAACAGCGATAGATCCGGGAAGCGCTGACGGACGCGACGCTCGATGAGCGGCTGGGCGGTAAGCCCGTTGGCGGCGCCGCCGCAGCCGCCACTGCCGCCTCTGCCGCCTCTGGTGGGCGCGAGCGCGTAGTAGAGGACGCCCTCGGAGAGACCGAGGAACATGACGGCGAACGACGAGTCGAAGAGCGCGACCGCGCGCGCGATGGCGGCGAGTGGCTCGCGCATCGCGTCGGGAAGAGGGCCGAAGCGCAGCGGGCTCTGCGGGTCGAGGTAGAAGACGTCGACGCAGCGGCTCGCGCCGTGGCCGACGCTCTCGTGGCGCGCGTGGTGCACCTGGCCACGGGTCACGCCGAGGACCAGGCCCGCGATCGCCTCGCGCCAGGCGTCGCAGGCGCTCGGACCACCTACGCACGCGGAGCAGCCGGCGCGCTCGAGGCGCAGCGCGGCGGGGTCGCCGGGAAAGGCGCTCCAGGTGCCGTGGAGGCAGGGCGCGTCGACGGGTGCCAGCTGATCGAGCGTCGCGGGGAGCTGTTCGAGCTCGATCGTCGTGGCGTGAAAGCGGCTGAAGCTTGCACCGAGACGCAAGCTATTCTCGAACAGCGCGCGCTGCGCCCGCGTCGGCGCCTCGCCCTGCGCGGCGTCGTCGGTCACGCCGCGATCGTCGGCCGCCGCGGCCGTTCGCGCTCGCTGCCAACGCTCTCCGAGCTGGGTCATTCGCTCCATGCTCGACAACAACTAGCAGCCCGGAAAAGCCGCGTCGACGAGCACGTTCGCACGCGCGCGGCCGCATCGCTTGCATGAAGATGCAGCAATTCGCGGCGGCAGAGTCCGCGCGAAAAGGTCGCGCGCGTGGAGCTTGCGGGGGTGTTCGTTCCTCCCCGCCCTGCGGGTGACTCAGCCCGATGTGCACTTTTCTTCGGGGCGCGCCTTGATGCGGATCGGTGTGACCTTGTACTCGGGGCAGTCCGCGAGCCGATCCAAGACCGGGCTCAAGACGTGAGCGGTCCCGCTCTCGGGGAAGTGGAACGACACGAAGGCCGTGCCGGGGCCCACGCGCGCGGAGATGACGGCGCGTGCCGTCATCTCACCCCACGGGCTCTCGATCACGCAGTCCTCGCCGTCGCGGATCCCGGCGGCGCGCGCGTCGTCGGCGTGCAGCTCGAGCGCGTCATCGGGGGCGAGCACGACGTTGTCGCTTCGGCGCGTCATGGAGCCGCAGTTGTAGTGTTCGAGCACGCGGCCCGTGACGAGGCGGATAGGGTAGCTGGCGGCCTTGGCGAGTCCGGGGCTTTCGAGCCAGGGCACCTCGGCGAAGTGCGCGCGCCCGGTCGGAGAGGTCGGAAACGCGGTGAGATGCAGGCGCGCCGTGCCGGGCGAGTCGATCGATGGCACCGGCCACTGAAGGCCATCATCGCCAAGTCGCGCGTGCGAGACGCCCGCGAAGGCCGGGTTCACGCGCGCCACTTCGTCCATGATGTCGGCCGGACTCTCGAAGGTCTGCGGCAGCCCCGAGCGCGCCATCAGCTCGCACAGGACCTGCCAGTCCGCGCGCGCCCCCGGCATCGGATCGAGTGCTTTTCGTACGCGCTGGATGCGGCGCTCGCCGTTCGTGAACGTGCCGTCCTTCTCGAGAAAGCTCGCGCCCGGCAGGACGACATCGGCGCGCTTGGCGGTCTCGGTCAGGAAGATCTCCTGGACGACCAGGAACTCGAGCGCCGCGAGGGCCGCGTCGACGTGGATGGAGGGATCGGTCTGGACGACGTCCTCGCCGAGGATGAAGAGCGCCTTCAGCGTGCCGGCGCGCGCGGCGTCGTACATCTTGGGCAGCGTGAGGCCTGTCTCGGTCGGCACCGGCCGGCCCCAGACGGCCTCGAAGCGCGCGCGCACGGCCGGATCACCCGGGCGTTGATAGCCCGTCAGGAGATCCGGTTGGCACCCCATGTCGGCCGCGCCCTGCACGTTGTTCTGACCGCGGAGGGGGTTGACGCCGACGCCTTCGCGCCCGATCGCGCCGACCAGCATCGCCAGGTTGCAGAGAAGCATGACGCCCTCGCTGCCCTGGTAGTGCTCGGTCATGCCGAGGCCGTGAGCCTGCATCGGGCGCTTGGCGCTGCCGTAGAGGCGGGCCGCTGCCCAGACGCGCTCGGCGGGGACGCCGGTGGTGGCTTCCGTCCCCTCGGGCGACCAGCCGCGGAGGAACGCGACGTAGCTCGCCCAGCCCTCGGTGCGCGCGGCGACGAAGGCGTGGTCGACGAGATCGAGCGCGACGATCGCGTGGGCCATGGCGTGGAGCAGCGGGACGTTTGTTCCGGGACGCAACTGTAAATGGACGTCGGCGATCGCCGCGAGCTCGGTCTTGCGCGGGTCGATGACGACGAGCTTGGCGCGCTCGCGCAGGACCTGCTGGCGGATGCGCGCGCCCGTCACCGGATGGGCCTCGGTGGCGTTCGAGCCGGACACGAGCAGGCAGTCGCTCTGCTCGATGTCGGCGAGTTGGTTGGTCGCGGCGCCGGTGCCGAAGACGTGGCGCATGCCGGCGGCGCTCGGGCCGTGGCAGACGCGCGCGCAGCAGTCGATGTGGTTCGAGCCGAAGCCGGCGCGGATCCACTTCTGGAGGAGGTAGTTCTCCTCGTTCGTGCAGCGGCTCGAGGAGAGGCCGGCGACGGCGCCGCGCCGGGCTTCGAGGCCGCGAACGACCGTGTCGAGCGCCTCGTCCCACGAGGCCGGGACGAGCACGCCGTCCTTGCGGATGAGCGGCGTCGTGAGGCGCTCGGGGTGGCGCGAGAAGGCGTGCGCGTAGCGCCCCTTGACGCAGAGGTGGCCGTGATTGGCGGCGGCGTCGCGGACGCCGTTGACCACCAGCACGCGATCGTCGTCGCCGATCGTGACGGCGAGTTGGCAACCGACGCCGCAGTAGCCGCAGGTGGTTTGCACCGTGCGCACGGCGGCGACGTGGTGGGCGCGATCGCGGTCGCGGTCGCTCACGGCGCCGGTCGGGCAGTAGCTCGCGCAGGCGCCGCAGGACACGCAGGCACTCTCGGCAAAGGGCGCGCCGGTCTTGCCGAAGATGGCGTGGGTGGCGGCGCCGCGACCCGCGAATGCCCAGACGAATTGGCCCTGCTGGCTGTCGCAGGCGCGCTCGCAGACGCGGCAGCGGATGCAGAGACTTGCATCGAAACGCAAATAAGGATGGCTCCGGTCGACCACGGCGGGCGCAGCGAGCGCACGGGAAGGCCCGTAGCGGCCTCTGGTCGCGTCGTGCGCGATCGCGAGCTCGGCGGCGTGACCGGCGAGACGGGCCTCGACGGCCATCAGCTCGAAGAGGTCCTGGCGGTAGGCGTCGAGCGCGGGCCCGTGCGTCGCGATGCGGGAGCCCGCGCGGGCCGGGGTCGTGCAAGAGGCGACCATGCGACCGTCGACCTCGACCATACAGGCACGGCAATGGCCGCCGGACTTGAAGCCGACGCCCTTGGTCGTGTGGACGTTCTCGTGGGCAGCCTCGCTGCGCGAGGCCTTCGCGAGAACGTGACAGAGCGTCGGGACGTTCGCGCCCGCAGCGTTGCACGCGTCGAGCACGGTCGCATCGGGTGACACCGCGACGGCGTGGCCGTCGACCTCGAGGCGGAGGTTGAGATGCTCGTTCATGGCGTGCCTCGCGAGTTGGGCGTGGCGGGGAAGAGGGCGTCCGGAAAGGCGCGCATGAGATCGCGGATCGGGCGCGGTACGCCTTGGCCGAAGCCGCACAGGCTGCCGATTTCCAGCGTTGTGAAGAGGCGCTCCAGGCTCGCGCGGTCGGGCGCGCGCGCGAGCTGGGACGTGCCGATGCGACAGGGCGTGCAGCCACCGCACGACTCGCTCGCGGCGAAGTCGAAGAGGTGAAGCGCGAGCTCGCGGGGGGGTGTCCGCTCGTCGAAGACGACGATGCCGCCGTGGCCCATGCCGGGCAGCGTGTCGTAGCCGAGCGCCACGTCGAATTCGGACTCGGGGACGAGGCGTCCCATCGGGCCGCCGACGAGCGCCATGGTCCAGCGACGCCCGGGCGGTGGGCCGCCGCCGCCCGTGACGAGCAACTCCCGGAGTGTCATGCCGAAGGGGGCTTCGATGGCGCCGGGGGACGTGAGGGCGCCCGAGAGCGAGAACGCCTTGCTCGATGGGGCGCGCCCGGTGGCGACGACCCAGGGCGCGATGGCCAGGGTCTCGACGTTCTGCACGACCGTCGGCCAGCCGTAGAGTCCGCGCTCGGCAGGGTAGGGGGGCTTGGGTTGCGACTCGGCGCGCAGGCCCTCGATGGCGCGGATGAGGGCCGTTTCCTCGCCGCAGACGTAGCTGCCGGCGCCTTGGCGGACCGTGACCACGAAGCCCGGGGCGAGGTAGGGGGCGGCCTCGGCGATCGCCGCGCGCACGCGTCTCGAGGCCTCGGGATACTCGCCGCGCACGAAGACGATCCCGTGGGTCGCACCGATCACATGCGCGCAGAGGTTCATGCCGGCGAGCACCGCGTGGGGTGCATCTTCGAGCAAGAGTCGATCGACGTAGGAACCCGGATCACCCTCGTCGCCGTTGGCGATGACGACCTTCTGGGCGCCGACGGCGTGGCGCGCGGCGCGCCATTTCGCGGCGGTCGGATAGGCGGCGCCGCCACGCCCGCGCAGGCCCGAGGCCTCGATGCGCGCGAGGGCGGCCTCGGGATCCGAGAGGCCATAGAGTGCCGCGAGATCGAGCGCCTCGCCGAGGAGATGACGGAAGATGATCGGCGTCGGGGTCAGGCTGCGCACGCTGATCGGATGCGCAACGGGCGCGCTCAGTGCGTGGGTCTCGGTCGGGGCTTCGTAGCAGCGACCGAGGCAGCGAATGAGCGACCCGTCTGCCGCGGTCGGTTGAGGCGCCCCGACGGCGCCGCGCGCGGCCCAGCAAGCCGTTCCCGCGCATATGTGTCGGGACCCATGGCGGGGCGTCGGCTCGTCGGAGGGCGGCAGGAGCTCGTAGAAGCTCTGGACCCCGAGCACCGTGGAAAGCGGCAGCCCGCGGCGCGTGGCGACCTCCTCCGGCGCGAGGCCCTTTGCGAGATCGTCCAGGGCCGAGGCGTCGTCGTGCACGGTCGCTAGGCGGCGCGCTCGCTCGAGAAGCTCGTGGGTCATCGCGTGCCTCAGTCGTCGGAGGAATTGTCGTCGTCGGAGGGGCGTGGCCGTACCGGACGGAGGTAGGCGCCCCAGTACACCAGGGCCACGAGCAGGGTCCCGCCGAGCACGTTGCCGATGGTCACGAGACCGATGTTCGCGACCATGCCGCCGAGAGAGACCTTGTCGGGGTCGAGGATCCAAGCGTAGGGCAGGAAGAAGAGGTTCGCGATCGAGTGCTCGGCGCCCATCGCGACGAAGGCCGCGATCGGGAACACGATCGCGACCGCCTTGTCGATGACCGAGCGGCCTGCGAACGTCATCCACACGGCCAGGCACACGAGCGCGTTACAGAGGATCCCGAGCGCAACGAGCGAGATCGGATCGAGATGGGACTTGTGCGCGCCGAGGGTGACGAGGGTCTGGCGGACCGCGTCCTGGCCGAGGTGATGAACGCCGCCGACGTAGGCGAGCGCCATCGTCGCGACGGCCCCGATCGTATTGCCGAGGTAGACGATGGCCCAGTTGCGGGCGACCTGGCGGAAGGTCACGAGCTTGGACGCCCACGCCATCGCGAGGAGGTTGTTGCCGGTGAAGAGCTCGGCACCGCCGACGACGACGAGCAAAAGTCCGACGCTGAAAGCCAGGCCGCCGAGCAGGCGCGTCGGTCCGAGGCCGAGCGTCGAGCCGCTGATGACGACGGCGAAGAGCAGCGCGCCGAGCGCGATAAAGGCGCCCGCGAGCGTCGAGAGGACCAGGGTCGAGACCCAGTCGCGCCTGGCCTTGGTGAGGCCGACGGCCTCGACGCGCCGGGCTATCTCGATCGGCGCATAGGCATCGAACGGTGAGTCGGACGGCATGACACCCCCGCAGGTCATAGTATGGGTGGGCGGCCAGAAGAAAGGGCGGACCCTCTCGGATCCGCCCTTTGTTCTTGGTCTTGCGGAGGCGCGAACGCGTCGTGCGTTCGCGCTCCGACCCCCGTCGCTTACTGGTGCATCGCGTCGATGGCGAACACCTTGCCCGGACCGTGGCAGGTCATGCACTGCTCGACCGGCGCGTTGGGCGCCAACACCGCGCTGCGCGGGCGGTAGAACGCACCACCGTTGGTCTCCATGTGATCGATGGCGGTCGGCGCGTCGTGGCACGACGAGCAGGCCTGGACGATCGGGGAGATCACGAGCGTGGTGCCGTCGGCCTCGCACGGCGCGAGCGTCGTACAGGTCTTGAGCGTCACCGTGCAGGTCGACGCCGTCGTGCAGGTGCACGGCGTGCCGACGCTACAAACGGTGGTGCCCTGCTTGCCCGCTGTGCTCGTCTGCGTGCACGGCTCGGTCGTTGTGCAGAGGCACGGATCGTCCGGCGTGCAGGTCTTGACGGACGCGTCCGCGCGCAGCTGCGTGCCGCCCATCCCATCGGGGTACCGGTACGTGACGTCGCTCGTCGCGAAACCGGCACCGTAGTTCGTCTTCCACGAGCCATCGACGTACGGCGAGACTCTGAACCACCCCGTCGGGTTGGACAAAGCGTCGATGTTGTAGCGGCCCTGCGCAACGGTGCTCGGCGTGTGATTCGGGAGTGCCTCCTGCGCTCCCTCGGAGCTCAGATCGTGGGCGCCGTCGACGTGACATGCGAGACAGTCGTTGATCCGCGCCGGGAACTCCACCTCCCCAAAGCCGGAGTCGTCGTCGGAGGCCTGCCAGTTGAAGTACTCGGTCCGCACACGCCCGCTGTGGATCGCGTGGACGAAGTGACTGGCGCTGGCGGACCACCCGGTGCTGGTGCGGTTCGGCGTGTGACAGAACGCGCACGTCGGAGCGTCATTGCGCTGGCCGCCGTGGAACGTCGGAGCCGCACCGAGCGCGCCGTGGCAATTCAGGCAGTTTTCGGTGTCGACGATCGGGCGGCGCCCGGTGAAGTCGGTGGCGACCTTCCAGACGTTCGGCGCCGGCACGCTGAGCCCGCCGATCTTGGTCGTCGTGTTGTAGGGATAGTCCGGCAGGTTGGTCTGCGTGATCGGTTGCGCCGACGAGATGTTGTAAGAATAGCCCACGCCACCCGTGAGCATCGTGGCCGTCGGCGGAACCTTGGTGCCAGTCAGGACGATCGTGTAGAAGCCGCTCGCGTCCGGCGCCGTCGAGAGCGTCGCCGTGGTTGCGGTCACGGTCCCGTTCCAGACGTTCTTGATATACGCGCTCGCGCTCACGTTGAAGTTGGCGGGGGTGTCGATCCCGTCCTGGGACTGGGCCCATGCGAAGTAGACGCTCGTGGAACCGACGAAGTTCGTCATCAGTTCGGTGACGTTCCCCGCGCTGAAGGTGTTGAAGACGACGTCCGTGCCGTTCTTCTGCAACTTGAACTTGATCTGCGGGTTCTTGTAGGCGGTGGAGACCGGATTGGCGTCCACGAGGCTCACCGTGTCGATGACGTACGTGATGACGTCCGCGCCGACCGGGACGTAGCCCGCGGACGCGAGATAGGCGGCGTTCGTGTTGGAGTTGGTGCCACCGGCGTAGGAGTTGTTCGGGTCGGGGATGGAGACCGGCACGTGCTGGAGCTTGCCGAAGATCGTCCCGTCCGCCATGTGGCAGGTGGTGCACTCGGCGTCGGTCTTGATGCCCGCGGTGTGACGGCACGGAACCTGGAGCCCGTCGGCGTCGACGGCCGGCGGGTTCGTGCAGGTCGCGAGGGCGGTCGTCGCGAAGTCGACCGCATCGTGGCAGGAGCCGCAGGCGCCGATGGTCGGCCGGGTCATGGCCTGCGCGCCCTGGGCCGCGCCGCCGTGGCAGGTGTCGCACTTGCGGATGTCCTGCGGGTAGGTCGCCGCAAGCTCGTTGAACACATTGGCCGGCTGGAGGTGATGGCCATAGTGGATGCGGTGGATGAACGTCTTGGCCTCGGCCGCGGGGTTGCTCGTGCGCGCTGGGTTGTGGCAGACGCTGCACATCTGCGGGTTGTTGCGCGCGCCGCTGTGGAATTGGTTCGAGACCAGCCCCTCGGGCTTGAAGCCGGCGTGACAGTTCGCGCAGTTCTCGCCCGAGACGATCTCGCGATCGATCGGCGTGCCGACGCCGCTCGGGATGAAGTTGTACTCCACGTCGTGCGCCGTGAAGGTCTTCGGGTTGGTCGTGTCGTTGATGTCGGTCTGGCGCGTCGCCTGGATCCACACCGTGTGGGTCGCGTTCAGTTGCGCCGGATCGAAGGTGACGGCCTTGTAGAGGACACCGTTCGGGGTCCGGTCGGTCTTGGTCTGGGCCACGTCGACGGCCGGGAACGTGTAGGTGTAGGCGCCGGTCCCGGGGACGTCCTCGACGAGGGTGCCCACGGAGGGGGTCTTGGCGGTCGAGCTGGTCGACGCGTCGGGGTTATAGAAGGTGGGCTGGAAGGTCGTGAGCGACGAGGTTCGGTTGGCCTTGGTGTACACGTTGTACGGAAGCACGTTCCCGGCCGCGTCCTTGCTGATGTAGGACAGCGAGAAACGAGGCGAGATCGCGGTGTTCAGGGAGTAGTAACCCTTCACGTCCACGGGGCGACCGCGGTCGTCCTTCAGGGTGAAGTGAACCTGGACCGGGTTCGTGGTGCTCACGCTGGTGATGGTGGTGACGAGTCCGGTGCTCACCGACGAGGGACCCGCCAGGCCGTTGCAGGCGTAGGTCGTCTCGCTCGCGTCGACTTCGCCCGCGTCGAGGACGCCGTCGCCGTCATCGTCGGAGCCGACTTCGATCTTCACGCCACCGAACGCGCAGTTCGCGCCGACCGCCTCGGCGGAGGTCGCGACGAGCGTCTGCACGCCGGGTTCGCCGCCGCACACGTAGGTCGTGAGCGCCGCGTTCACCTCGGCCGTGTCGAGCGCGCCGTTGCCGTTCGTGTCGGGGCCGACCTCGAGCTTGGTGCCGCCGTAAGCGCAGTTCGCGCCGGCGGCTTCGTCCGAGGTCTTGACGAGCGTTGCCAGCGCGTTGGTGCCCGCGCTGCCATCGCAGGCGTAGGTCGTGAGCGCCGCGTTGACTTCGGCCGCGTCGAGCGTGCCGTTGCCGTTGGTGTCGGGGCCGATCTCGATCTTGGTGCCGCCATCAGCGCAGTTCGCGCCGGCCGCCTCATCGGACGTGTCGACGAGTGTCTGGACCGCGGCCGGTCCGGTGCCACCGTTGCACGCGTAGCTCGTGGCGGCCGCGGTGACTTCGTCCGCGTCCAGGGTCCCGTTCCCGTTGGTGTCGGGGCCCGTCTCGATCTTCACACCGCCGTTGGCGCAGTTCGCGCCGGCCGCTTCGGCCGAGGTCTTGACGAGGGCGTTCACGCCATCGCCACCGGGATCGCCCGGCGTACCGGGGTCACCCTTGGCACCAGGATCGCCCGCAGGACCGGTATCGCCGGTACACGCTGCCAGCGCGAATGCCACCACTATGGCACTCGAACGACCGCTACATAGGTTCCGCATGATTGGTTCTCCCATCACCGATATGATCAAGACCGCCCGCTCGATCGCACGCACTGTGTTTCGAGACGGAGTGCGGCCCACAACAGTGCGTACCGCTCGCTGCGCGATGAGCAATTGCCGCGCCAATTCTTGCGCGCAGGCGCAAGCGCCACAAAACCCCGAAATGACGCCCGCCGCTTCAAGGGAGGGAAGGGCCGCGCGGGCGTCGTGTCGCCCGCGGGTTGGGGAAACCCCCCGCCCCCCCGTTGGAACCGCCCACCCCCTTTCGGGCTTTATGGAAAGCGGTTTCCAGGCACTTGGGGGCCGATAGGCGAAGGATCGCGATCGCGCGCGTCAGAACGCGATGACGTCATCGATCGACGCGGCATCCGCGAGCAACATCACGAGGCGGTCGAAGCCGACGGCGATGCCCGCGCTGGGCGGCATGCCCGCTTGCAGCGCACCGAGGAAGTCCTCGTCGATCGGCATCGCGGGCTTGCCCAGCGCGCGCCGCTCCGTGTTCTCGGCCTCGCAGCGCGCGCGTTGCTCGACGGGATCGGTGAGCTCGGCGAAGCCGTTGCCGAGCTCGAGTCCGCCGACGTAGAGTTCGACGCGCTCGGCCACGCGCGCGTCGTCGGGCGCGGCGCGAGCGAGGGAGGCGAGGGCGCGCGGCCAGCGCACGAGGAACTCGGGGCGCTCGACGCCGAGCGTCGCTTCGACGCGCTCGACGTACGCCTGGAGCCAGCGCTCGGGATCCAGGTCCTCTGGATGCGCCATGTCGGCGCGCTCGCGCAGAGCATCGAAGAACGCGATGCGCGGAAAGGGGGGCGTCAGATCGAACGCGCGTCCCTGCCAGGTGATCGCGTCGGCGCCCGCCAATGTTCGTAGGAGCTGCTCGCAGTCTTCGAGGATCGCGTCGTACCCGTCGACCCACGGCCGATACCATTCCAAGAGCGTGAACTCGGGCCGATGTCGGCGACCGCGCTCGCCATCACGGAACACGCGTCCGAGCTGGTAGATCGGGCCCGCACCGGCCGCGAGCAGACGCTTCATCGCGTACTCCGGCGAGGTGATGAGGTAGCGGTTCTCAGGTCCGGCGCCCGGCCTCGGGTGGAGCGTCGCGGTCACCGGATCGACGTGGACCTCGGTCCCCGCCGACGGCACGAGCAGCGGCGTCTCGACCTCGAGAAATCCTTGGTGTGCAAACCAATTCCGCGTCGCCGCGAGAAGCCGCGAACGCGCCGCAAGGACGCGCCAACGGTCCCCGAGAAACCGCCCGAGATCCGCGCCCGGTCGACCGTCACCCGGTGGCCAGGTGCCATCCCCGCGGTGCACGACCTCGGCGATCCCGTCGCGCACGACGACCAGATCCCCGACGCGCAGATCGATCGTTGGCGGTCCAACGATCGTCACGCGCGCCACGCGCCCTTCGCTCCAGACGAGCGCGGTCCCCGCATCCAACGCCAGCACGCGCCCGTGAACGAACGCTGCTCCGTCAGGGGGACTCACCCTCACTTTTGCTGGATACGATCTTTGTATTCGCCCGTGCGTGTATCGACGCGGATGACGTTGCCGATGCCGATGAAGAGCGGCACGCGGACCGTCGCGCCGCTCGAGATCTTGGCTTCCTTGGTCACGTTGTTGGCCGTGTCGCCTTTGACGGCGGGCTCGGCGTACGTGACCTCGACCTCGATGAAGTTCGGGAGATCGACGGTGATGACACGCTGCTCATAGAAGAGGATCTGGCACTTCATGCCTTCCATGAGGAAGCCGGCCTGATCCCCCAGCTGGGACTCCGTGATCGGGAACTGGTCGTAGGTCTCGCCGTCCATGAAGACGTACTGGTCGCCTTCCTTATAGGTGTACGAGGCCTCGCGCATCTCGACATCGACTTCCTCGAGCGTCTCACCCGAGCGGAAGTTGCGCTCGATGACCTGGCCGGTGATGAGGTTCTTCATCTTGGTCCAGGTGAACGCGGTGCCCTTGCCGGGCTTGACGAACTGGAAGTCGACGACTGTCCACGGCGCCCCGTCCATCTTGAACTTGAGGTTTTTCTTGATGTCGGAAGTCTGGTAAGCCATCGAAATTCCTCGCTTCTGTGGCGCTCAGGGTCCTGCCTGGCGCGAGCGGGGGCCCGCATAACATGGCCCATGATGGAAGTCACGCCGCCCGGTTCCACGATCGATACGATGCTCGCGCTCTGGCGACGCGAGCGTCTCGCGGAGCGCGAGCGCTTTCGGATCGAGCGCGAGGCGATCCCATGGAAGGAGCGCCTGCAGCGCGGCCTGGCGCTCGCGGAGCTGGTCGTCGAGGAGGCGCTTCCGGCGCCCGGCGGTCGGACCGTGGTCTGCGTGCGGACCCTGCGTCGCGACCCACCGTTTGACCGACATCACATCCGGCTGCGCGCCGGCGATCCGGTCGTGCTCTATCTCCAGGCGCCGGACGAGCCGGGGGCGGTGCGCGCGATCGTCGAGCGCTGGCGCGGCCCGCTGCTGGGATTGGCGCTCGACGGGGAGCTGCCCGACGCGTTCGAGGACGACGCGTTTCGGCTCGAGCGCGAGGCGCCCGAAGCGACGTTCGAGCGCGGCGTGCGTGCGCTCGAACGTTTGAAGTCTGCCCGCGGGGACGCGGCGCTGTCTCGGGAGATGGCCTACGGCAAGGGTGTCCCGGAGTCGGGCGAGGCGAGCGGGGCGTGGCCGCGCGGGCCGATCGTGTGGTTGGATGCCGCGCTCGACGACGCGCAGCGGCTGGCGATCGAGACCGCGCTCCGGACGACGCCGCTCGCGATTCTCCATGGTCCGCCCGGGACCGGCAAGACGCGATCGCTCGTCGAGATGGCGCGCCAGGCTCGCGCCCGCGACCTGCGCATCCTCGCCGTCGCGCCGTCGAACGTGGCGGTCGACAACCTCGTCGAGCGCTTCCTTGCGACGGGCGTCGGCGCGCTGCGCCTCGGGCATCCGGCGCGCGTCCTGCCCGAGGTCGAGCCGCACACGCTCGATGCGCGCGTCGACGCGTCCGAGGCCGCGCGCCTCGCCAAGCGCTGGACCGCCGAGGCCAACGAGGTTCGGCGGCGGCTCGAGAAGAAGACAACGCGCGGACGTTTCTCCGCGGGCAAGCGCTCCGCGCTCTTCGCGAGAGAATTCGATCCAGAGGCGCGCACCGCGCGGCGCGAGGCCTTTGCGGAGTCGCGTCGTCTCCTGCGCGATGCGCGTGAGCTTCTGCGGGGCGCCGAGCAGGTGATCGTGGCGCAGGCGCCGGTGATCTGCACGACGCTCGCGCTCGCCGATCATCCCGCGCTGCGCGCCGAGCGCTTCGATCTGGTCCTCTGCGACGAGGCGACGCAGGCGCCCGATCCGATCCTGTGGAACGCGCTCTTGGCGGCGCCGCGCGCGATCCTCGCCGGCGATCCGCAGCAGCTTCCGCCGACGATCATCGATGCGGAAGCGGCGCGCGGGGGACTCGGCGTGTCGCTGTTCGAGCGCCTCCAGCGCCGCTTCGGAACGCGCGTCGGCCACATGCTCGAGACGCAGCATCGCATGCACCGGACGATCATGGGGTATCCCTCGCAGGCCATGTACGGCGGGCGTTTGGTCGCCCATCCGCGCGTCGCGGAGCACCTGCTCGAGGGCCTGCCAGGCGTCGCGGCGGATCCGCTACGCGCCGGGCCGCTCGTCTTTGTCGACACCGCGGGCACCGGTTTCGGCGACGAGGTGCGGGAGCCGGATCGCTCGACGCGCAACCCCGAGATGGCGGTGCGAACGGCAGCCGAGGCGCGTCGGATCCTGTCGCGCGGGCTCGCGCCGGCGGCGCTGGCGGTGCTGACGCCGTACGATGCGCAGGTCGGGGCGCTGCGCCACCTGCTCGCGGAGGAGATGGCCCGTGGCGTGGAGGTCGGGTCGATCGACGGGTTTCAGGGGCGGGAGAAGGAGGCGATCGTGCTCGATCTGGTTCGATCGAATGACCGGGCCGAGGTCGGGTTCCTGTCGGACACGCGACGGATGAACGTCGCGCTCACCCGGGCGCGACGATTTCTGTTGGTCGTCGGGGACTCGGCGACCATCGGCGCGCACCCGTTCTACGCGGCCTTCCTGGCCTTCGTGGAGGACGCCGGGACCTGGGTGAGCGCCTTCGCGGACGATGCCTCACCTCTCGAAATGACACACGAAATGACGTGATCCAGTACGCGTGGCGTTGACGGCCTGCCCAGGTTGTTCCAGGCTTGGGTGGACGACACGACGCGACATGCATCACCGTCCGCCACGTCGGGGGTCGGACGCGCCACCGGGCGCCGCGACCGGGCGAGCGATGAGGAGCGAGAGATGACCAAGTCCCAGCTGATCGATGCGATCGTCCAGCGGAAGAGCGAGCTTCCGCGAAAGACGGTCGAGCTGGTCGTGAACGCCGTCTTCGACGAGCTCGTCGCGGCCATGCGGCGCGGCGAGCGGATCGAGATCCGCGGTTTCGGAAACTTCACCGTGCGCCAGTACAAGGCGTACACGGGCCGCAACCCGAAGACCGGTGACACGGTCGAGGTGGAGCCCAAGTCGATGCCGTTCTTCAAGGTCGGCAAGGACCTGCGCGACCGGATCAACAAGGGGTAGCGGCGCGCGGGCAGGTTGGCCGCCCGTTCGACCGTGTCTAGGATCGGTCACGTGAACTCGATCGTCCTCGTCGTGCTGATGGTGTGTGCGCTGGCAGTCGTGCTGATGGCGCGCAAGGAATCGCTGCACGGGCGCGGGGCCAAGCCCAAGCCGGCCAAGGCTGGCGGGGCGTCCAAGAAGAAGGCGGGCGCCGGTAAGCCGAGTCGCGCGGCGAGCGACGTCGAGATCCTGCCGCCGAGTGTGGCCCCGACAAGCCCGTTCCAGCGCCCGCCGCGCGTGATCGTCGTCGATCTACCGCCGCTCAGGCCGGCGCGCTGATCGGGCAACGGCCTGGCGGGTCGCGTCCGTCCGGCCGAGACTTGCGTCTCAGTGCAAGAGATCGCGATCGGAGCCGGGGCCCGAGCGGCCGCCGTCGACCACGCGCAAGGTGCGGTTGCGACGGCGCGCGAAGAGGCCCTTGAGCCGCGGTCCGAACACCTTCGGGTGCCAGTTGCCGGTGATGAGGAGCCAGCCGCCGATCGCGCCGCCGACGTGCGTGTGGATCGCGACGTTGTAGGCCGGTGCGGCCAAGAAGAGCATGAGGTCGATGCCGAGCGACAGCCAGAGCAGATAGCGGGCGCGCAGCGGCAAGACGAAGAAGAGCAGAAACTGGGCGTTCGGGAAGAGCAGGGCGTAGGCCGTCACGAGCCCGAAGATCGCGCCCGAGGCGCCCACGATCGGGGTGTCGAAGCGCCAGCCGACGCTGACGCCGACCAGGACCGAGAAGACGCCCGCGATGAGCCCCGTGAGCAGATAGAACTTGAGGAACGTCTTAGCTCCCCAGCGCTTGCAGAGCGGGTTCCCGAGGAAGTAGAGCGCGATGGCGTTGAAGAGGACGTGGGTAATCTGGCCGAGGTCGTGGAGCCAGCTGTAGGTCAGCAGCTGCCAGACGTAGCCGCCTGGCAGGACCTTGTCCGCGTCGAGCCACAGTGCTTGGTAGGCGTCCGCGACGTCGCGGCTACCGACCGAGTTGACGAGCACCGCGAACGCGAACCAGAGGAAGGCGTTGATCGCGATGAGCCACACGACCGGGCGCGCGGGCTTTTCGAAGGCGAACTGGGAGCGGGGGTATTCGGGCATTCAGCGCGGGCCGGTCAGCCGCCGTTGAGCTTGTCCAGGACCTTCTGGGTGATGTCGTAGTCCTGCTTGGTGAACAGGACGCCCTGCTCAGAGCGATTCATGATGAGGTCGTAGCTGCCGTCCTTGGCGAGCGCGGTCAGGATCTCCTCGAGCGCCTTCAGGATCGGCTTCATCAGCTCGATCTCCTTCTTCGCGAGCTCCTGCTGCTTGGTCATGAAGAGCTCTTGGAGCTTGAGCAGGCCCTGCTGGTACTCGACCACCTTGGCGCGCTTCTTCTCGGGCGTCTCCATGTCGGTGCCGCTCTCGATCGACTTCTTCAGATCGAGCAGCTTGTTCTGCGCGCCGTCGAGTTGCTTCTGGTTATCCTCGACCATCTTCTTGAGCTTGGCCTTGGCGGCCTTGCCCTTCTTCGAGGTCTGGATGATGAACTCGACGTCGACGACGCCAATCTTCAGATCGGCCGCCAGGGCGGTCGCGGCCGGAAGGGCGAGGAACACGGCGAGGGCGACGAAAGTCAGCAGGGCTTTGCGCACAACGGCTCTCCAAGTGAGCGAAGGCCGAGCCTTCGGCTCGGCTGCCCGCGAACGGGGGCTGAACGTGGGCTCGATAGCCCTCGGGATTGCGGCTGTCAACCTTCGCGGAAAGGTTCGGATTCCGGCTCGGGCGCATCGCGTGCGGGCCAGCGGATGTGAGCGGCCGGCTCAGAAGGAGTTGCCGATGGTGAACTCGAAGACCGACGGGTCCTCGCCCTTGCGCGGCTTCAACGGGAAGCCCCACTCGAAGCGCAGCGGCCCGACCGGCGAGTTCCAGCGCAGCCCGAAGCCGGCTGAGGTCCGCAGATCCAGCGGGTTGAACTCGTCGCCGCCCCACGAGTTGCCGGCGTCCATGAAGACGACGCCCTTGATGCCGACCTCCTTGAAGATCGGGAACTCGATCTCGGCGTTGAGGATGAGCTCCTTGTTGCCGCCGATCGTGATCGGGTTGAGCGTGCCGTCGGGGTTCGAGGCGAGGTAGAGATGCTCGCCGATCGAGTTCCGCTCGAAGCCGCGGACCGTGAAGATGCCGCCGACGAAGAAGCGCTCGAAGAGCGGCACCGACTGGCCGCCGAGGCCCTGGATGAAGCCGGCCGTGCCGTTGAGGCGCAGGACGAAGTCCCAAAAGAGCGGGAAGTACCAACGGGTGCGGCCGATGACGCGCCAGAACTCGTTCTCCGATCCGAGGTAGCGGCTGGCGACCTCCGCCGAGAGCGTCGAGTACTGCCCCGAGGTCGGGAAGATGCGGTTGTCGCGCGTGTCGAGCGAGAGCGTCGCGCGCAGCGAGCTCGTCAGGCCTTCTTGGCGCAGGCGCTCGATGTTGATGTCGGAGCGGCGCAAGGTCGCGTCCACCGCCTCGAGAGCGTACGAAAACGAGAGCGAGAGATCGTCGGTCAGGCGGTAGCCGAGCGACAGCGTGCCGCCGGTGCGGAGGCGCGTAAAGTCGATGAATTCCTCTTGGAAATTGAAGAGATCGAACGCGAAGGTGATCGGCGTGTCGAGCATGTACGGCTCGAAGAAGCTGACCGAATAGAGCTGGCGAATCGCCGAGAACGTGATCTGGGCCGAGAGGGTCTGCCCACGTCCGAGGAAGTTCTCCTTCGAGATCTGCCCCGTCAGGATGAACGACTCGAGGCTCGAGAAGCCGGCGCCGATCTGGAACGTCCCGGTTTGCTTCTCTTTGACGTTGACGATGAGGTCCAGCGTGCGCGGATCGCCGGTCGGACGGGGCTCGATCTTGACGCCGCCGTCGTCGCCGGGGCGCGTCGCGGGTTCGAAAAAGCCGAGCGCCATGATGCGGCGATGCGAGCGCTTGATCTTGTCGATCGAATAGAGATCGCCTTCGGCGATCTTCATCTCGCGCCGGATGACGCGGTCGCGTGTGTCTGTGTTGCCGCGGATTTCGATGCGGCGAATGTAGACCGGCTCGCCCTTTTGCACGCGGAAGGTGACGCCGAAGGTCAGCGTGTCGGGGTCGACGTGGTGCTGGGTGGCGACGTTGGCGTTGGCGTAGCCGCGGTCCTTGAAGGCGCCGCTGACCGACTGCACGTCCTGCTGCATCTGGCCGTAGTCGAACCAGGCGTCGGGCGTGAGCGAGATGCGCTTGCGCAGCTTGTCCTTCTCGATGAGCCAGGTGCCGTCGCCGTCGGCCATCTCGATGTCGATGTCGCCGACCTTGTAGCGCGGGCCTTCCTCGACCGGGATGACGATCTCCATCGAGCGGCGATCGGAGGCGAGCGTCACGACCGGCTCGCCGACCTGTATCTGCACGTACCCCTTGGTCAAATAGAGGTACTGGATGCGCTGGACGTCCGTCTCGAACATCTCCTTCTTGAACTCGCCGCTCTTACTGAGGAACGAGAACCAGCCGCCTTCGCGCGTGAAGAGGTTCTCCTCGATCTCCTCGGAGGTGAGCGCCTTGTTGCCGACGATCTCGACGCGCCGTACCTCGACCTTCTCGCCCTCGTGGACGATGAAGGTGATGCGCGTTCCGCTCGTGGCGTCGGGGTCGAGGCGGTAGGTCGTCTCGGCCAGGAAGTGGCCCTGCTCGACGAACAAGTCCTGAATTTTGGTGATGTTTTGGCGAATGCGCGCCTCGTCCAAGATGTCGAGCGCGCGGATGTCGACGACCTCTTTGATGTCGTCGAGGCTGACGGCCGAGCCGTCGACTTCGTAGTCGATGGCGGTGACCGTCGGGCGCTCGGTGAGGCGGAAGACGAGGATGACGCCGCCGTCCGGATGCGCCTTGGCGACGACCTGGACGTCGTCGAAGAACGCCATCGCGTAGATGCGCTTGATGTCCTCGGAGAGACGCGAACGGTCGAGGGCACGGCCGATCTGCGTGTAGATCTTGTCGCGCACGCTGCCGCGATCGACGCGCCCGAGGCCCGTGATCTCGACGGCGCGGACGATGGGCTGGGTGTCGTCCTCGGACTCCTCTTCTTCGTCGTCAT
>SXIE01000253.1 GCA_005772945.1 Pseudomonadota bacterium | reverse complement strand
TCGAAGAGCCAAAGCCCGCTCTCGTGACGCCGTCGACCGGGAGGTCTTGCGTGCCATGAACGAGTTGCCCAGAGGCCACATCGTCAGTTGGTTCAAGGACGCCGGATACCGCGCTCGGTGAACTCGATCGGCGCTGTGAGAACCCGCGCGAGAAGAGTCGCCGTGGCCCTGACGGAGCTTTCAGCCCGGCCCAATCCTGGTCTTCGGCCGGCATGCACGTTACGAGGTGCGCGATGCGCTCCCGTCCAATGATGCTGGCGACCCTGGCGGTGGCGTTCGTCGCATGTGCCGAGGCTCGGCCGATCGATCTCGGCGCCCGCGCCGATAGCAGCGCCGCCGACGAGCGCGGCGTGCCGGACGGCGTGCCGTCCGCGGTCGACGAAAGCGAGCCAGGGCCGGTCGAGATCGCGCCGGGCGCGGAGGCCACGTCGGTACCGCCGTCCTGCGCCTCCGTGGTGGTCGCCGAGGGCGATAGCGTCATCCCGCAGACAACCTTGCATCTTCGCGCAAGCGACGCTCCGGAGCCGACCGCCCGCTTCGCCTGGCGCGTGGACCAGCCTCCGGGCGCCGCGTCCCGTTTCCTCCCGTCGGAAGCCGCCGCGAGCCCGGTCTTCGAAGCGAATGTTGCCGGCCGCTACACGTTCTATCTCACGCTCACCGATGCCTTTGGGGCCGCCTGTGAGGCAGCTCCGGTGACCGTCGACGTGGTCCCCGACGAGGCGCTCCACATCGAGCTCCTCTGGCACACGCCCGGCGATTTGGACGAGTCCGACGAGGGCGACGGGCTCGGCTCCGACCTCGACCTGCATCTGCTGCTCGGCACGGTGCCAGGCGCCTACGAGTTCTTCGACTTGATCTTCGACACGTTCTTCGCGAACGGTTCCCCGAACTGGGGCCGATTCGGCGCGTCCGACGATCCCCACATCGACCGCGACGACACCGACGTCGCCGGACCCGAGAACCTGAACCTCACGGACCCGCCTCCGCTCACCTGCTACACGATCGGCGTTTACGTCCACAGCGATGGAGGCTACGGCCCGAGCGTGGCGACGGTTCGCCTCTACCGCTTCGGCGTCCTAGCCTTCGAGGCCACGGGGCCCGGCCTCGTGGCGAACGACCTCTGGACCGTGACGACCTTCTGCTGGCCCATCGCCAGCGCTCCGCTCGTGCGCCGCGTTTGTGCCGGGACACGGGTCGCGTGCGGCACGTCCGCCGATTGCGTCGATGGGGTCGCCTGCGCGCTCGATATCGTCCAGCATCCGCGCTACGACTGACCTGACACGCGATGGTGAGTGCTCGCACTCGGGGCCGCGGTCGTTCTCGCCGCGCCCCGGCCCGCGCCGATCGCCACGTTGGTCGTCGAACGCCGGTCGAGCGCCGCCGCGTGTCCGACACGTCGGCAAGAGCTTCCCGCGCTCCATCCACCTCGCTGCGTTCGAGGCCGTGTTTGGACGCTGAACGCGCGCCGACCCTGCTCGAGGCGGTTAGAGCGGCTCGACGTCGACCCACGGCATCTCGTCGATTGCAGCCACAGGCAAGAATCCGTCGCGCTCGCGATCGAACCCGAAGCGCGGATGATCGACGGCGCGCATCCGCTTCATCACGAGGTCGAGGTATCGGCGCAGGCGGCGCTCGGGCGGCTCGGCGGGCTCGCCCCGCGCGAACAGCGAGAAGTCGTCGAGGCGCGCGTCCTTGCCGGCCAGGACCTCTTCGAGACGCTTGGCGATCTCCTGACCCTTGGCCAGGAGCGCCGTCTTCCAGCGGCCGCGATCCTCGGCCGTGTAGACCGACGTCGCGGTGACGACGACCAGCGTGAGTGGGGTGGCAACGGCGGTGGGTTTCGGGCCAGGGTTGGACTGCATAGGAGCCATCATAGTGGACGGCGCCCCCAGGACCTACGACTACCCGGTGTGCGACTTGCGCCCGCGCCCGCGCCCGCGTTCAGTGGACGACCGATACGCCGAATACGAGCGCCTCGGAGGTGCCGAGCTCGGCCAGCTCGGCCGCGCGGAGGTGGGCCTCGTTGGCGCAGAAGAACTCGTCGAGCTGCGGCGGGGCGACGCAGGTGCCGGCGAGCATGGCGTGGACCTGGCCGCGGTGGTGTATCTGGTGCTGGAAGAGGTGCGCGAACAGGCGCGGGGCCGCGTCGCGCTCGATGCCCGAGCGGCGCGTGATGGCGACGGTCGCGTCGAGGTCGCGGTCGGTGAGGCGCGTGCAGAGGGTGACGAGGCGGCGATCGACCGCGCGCTGAGCGTCCGCGAGCGGGGCGCAGGTGGCGAACGGTTCCTCGGGGATGAAGAACGTTGCCGGGTGCGGATGCGGCTCGTGCTCGCTGAAACAGCGCTCGAGCGCGTCGACGTAGAACCAGTCGACCGTCAGCAGGTGGTTCAACGTCGCCTTGATCGACCGAAAGAAGCTCGTGCGCGCGAGCGCGAAGTCCGCCGCCGACAGCTTGGCGCAAGCGGTCAGGAGCCGATGATTGGCCCACGCGTTGTTGTAGGCCATCGTCCCGAAATGATGCGCCAGGCTTGGAGGCATGACGCCTTCTAGCAATTTCGGGCGCGGCCAGAAACCCCTGCGCAAGCGCGTTGCGCAGGGGCCGCGAGGGAATCGGTCAGACCTTCTGGAAGGCCACGACCCGATACGAGTCGGTCCCGTCCTTCATGGTGTCGTAGAGGTTCGTGCCCGGGTGCCGATAGAAGTTCTTGAGCGCGAGCTCGGCCTCGGCGCGGCGTCGACGGCCGACGAACGGGATCTTGAAGCCGGCGAAGCGGGTGAGGACCTGCTCGACGTAGGCGTCGACGCGGCCCTTGTCCTCGTCGCGTGCCTGGATGGCTTCCTGAGTGACATCGCGGACTTCGACCTTCTTGAGGCCGACCTTCTCGAGCACCTCGAAGCACGGCTGCCAGGTCGAGTCCGGGATGGCGTTGCCCCACACGAGGAACCCGCCCGACTTCATGGTGCGCGCGACGACCTCGAAGAACTTGCGGTCCTCTTCGGTCGCGACGCCCGGGAGCTCGGTGATGTGCGTCTCGCAGATGACGACGATGTCGGCGCTGTCGGGCGTGATGCCGACCTTGGTCACGTCGCCGTGGGTGGCGACGAGGCGCTCGTTGAGCTGGGGCACGAAGCTACGCTTGCACGTTTCGATCGCGGCGCGCTGCATGTCGACCGCTTGGTAGGTGCACTCGGGGAGCACCTCCTTACAGATGTGGTGGGCGCCGGCGCCGGTGCCGCAGCCGAGCTCGACCAGGTGAACCTTGCCTTTGCGAGCCTTGATGTAGTCCTGGACCTGGGCGAACTGGAAGAGGCCGGTGTAGGCGTTCTTGCCAAAGCGCTGCGGGTCGCTCGGGGCCGTCGGGTGAGCGCCCCAGCTCTTGGGCCAGGCGTAACCCCAGGTGTTGAACGTGAATTCGTAGGGTTGGCCGAGCTCGCTCTGGACGACGCCGACCGAGCGATAGAGGGCGTAGAGCAGCGAGTAGATCGACTGCTTGTTGTAGTCGTCCTCGGACACGTCGCCGTTGGTCTTGGAGACCTTGCTCTTCTTGCGGAAGGCGCCGCTCATCACCCAGGCGGCGAGGATCAGCTGGAGCTTGGTGGGCGAGTAGTTGCGGTCCGAATCGAGCTTGGTGAGAATATCCATAGACGCGTCTTCCATCCTGGTTGTCGGACTCGACGCGCCTTCGATCGAGGGCGCTGCCGGAGCCGATGGCGGACCATGGGCGCCGCCCGCCGCATGCACAATCGAATGCAGCGGAGTTGACCAAACGTTGACCCTGGCTTGTGGCGTTAGGCCCGCGGTTTCCGGCGACCCAGGCGAGTCAGGATGAGGATCGAAGCGGGCAGCGTGACGAGGTTGGGGGCGACGACGAGCAGGTCGGCGATGAGCGCGCCGTAAACGATCCAACACGCGGCATTTGTCGCGAGGAGGAGGTAGGTGAGCGCGCTGACGGCAGCGAGGGAGGTCCGCGCGCGCAGGGCGAGGATGGCCTGCGGGAGCGTCATCGCGCCGGCGACGACGACGCCGAGGAGGCCGGTGGTCGCGGGGCCGGCGAGGGCGGCGAGCGCGACGACGGCGCCGGCGAGGGCGATGAGGAGGACCGGGAGGCGGGGATGACGGGCGCGGAAGACCGTCGCGATGACGAGGGCGGCGCAGGCGACCGAGAGGTTCGCGACGAGGATGTAGGTGCTGCTGGTTGCGAGTCCGTAGGCGGACCAGAGAAGGCCGCTCGTGCCCATGAGGAGCGTGCTCGTCAACGAGAGGCCTTCGGTCGAGCGCTTGCGGAGGGCGCGGATCGCCTGCGGCCAGGCGAAGAGGGTCGTGAGGCCCGCGGCGGTCGCGCCGAAGAGGTCACTCAGCACGGCCCGGTCCTGAGCGCCTGGGGGGTGCGGTGCGAGGGATCTGGCGCGGCGTATAGCCGAGGGCGGATTGGATTTCGTCGTCGCGGAGGAGGCGCCAGGCGTCCTCGGGCAGATCGAGCGCGAGGCCGCCGATGTGCGTGCGCGCGAGGCGGATGACCTGGCTGCCGACGGCGAGGAGCATGCGGCGAATCTGGCGGTTCTTGCCTTCGGAGATTCGGATGGTGACCCACGTCGTGGCCGCCTGGAATGCGGTGATCTCGACCTCGGCCGGGCTGGTGGTGCCGAGGCCGCCGGTCAGTGGCACGCCGGCGCGGAGGCGGGCGACGGTGTCCTCGCTGAGGAGGCCCTTGGCGAGCGCGGTGTAGGTCTTGACGACCTTGGTGGCCGGCTGGGTGGCGTGGTGGACGAGCGCGCCGTCGTTCGTAAAGAGGAGGAGCCCGGTCGTGTCTTGGTCGAGACGGCCGATCGCGTGCCAGGGGATCTGGGCGAGTGTCGGCGTGAGAAGCGACCGCAGGCGGTCGTAAACGGTCTCGCGCCCGAGCTCGTCGGCGTGCGTCGTGAGGAGGCCGCGCGGCTTGTGATAGGCGATGACGCGGGTGCGGTCGGCGCGGGTCGGTGGGCTCGGTGCGTTCGTCGGCGCGCGGCGGGTCATGGGTCAGAGCGTCTGCCCGAGCGCGTGCAGGAGGTGCACTTCGGCGATACGGCGGTCGATCGTCGCGTTGGCGATCCCGAGGCGTGCGCGCGTGAGCTGCGTCTCGGCCGAGGTCAGATCGACGCTGGTGCCGCGGCCCGCTTTGTAGGCGGCTGCGCGGACACGATAGGCTTCCTCGGCGGCGACGAGCATCGCCTGGCTGGCCGTCTTGGAGGCGTCGGCGTCGGCGAGGTCGCGGAGCGCGAGCGCGACCTCGAGGTGAACGCCGTCCTCGAGGGCGGCGCGATCGGCGGCGAGTTTTGCGCGTTGCGCGGCGAGCTCGTCTTCGACCGGGCTGGTCTCCCAGAGGCCGTTGACGTTCCACGTCGCGACGATCGAGGCGTCCCAGACAGCGACGGCCTCGGAGTCGTTCATGAGGCCCCGCGGGCTCGGGCTGGCAACCGTTGCGTGCGCGACGAGGTCGAGGCGCGGCCAGCGGTCGGCCGCGACGAGGCGGCTCTGGGCCTCGAGAGCACTGTTGCCGGCGCGCAGCGCGGCGAGCTCGGGGCGTTGGGTGAGCGCGAGCGCTTCGAGGGCGGCCGCGTCGCCAGCGGGGATGGTCCACGGGGGTGCGGTGGGGTCCTCGGGGGCGAGAGTCGATGCGGGATCGTGGAGGGCGGTGCGCACGGCGGTCAGCGCGAGGGCTTCGGCGTGCTCGCCGCGGGCGAGCTCGAGCTGGGCTTGGGCGAGGCCGGCCTCGGCGAGGCGCTGGTCGGCGATCGAGGCGACCTCGGCCTTGACGAGCGTCTCCGCGGCGGCGCGATGGGACTCGGCGTCCGCAATCGAGGCGCGTGCGACGGCCACGCCGAGGCGCGCGCGTTGCCATTGCCAGTAGGTCGCGACGGCCTCGGCGGCGGCGCGTTGGCGGGCGACCGCGGCCAGGGCGCGGTCGACGTCGGCGGCGTGTTTGCCCGCGGCGTGGGCGGCGCCGTAGCGAACGAGCCAGTCCGAGAGGGGCACCGCGACTTCGGCGCCGAACGAGAGTTGGTCGGGGATGGGGGCCGGGATGGCGACGGCGATCGGGAGGCCCTCGATCGTCATCGGGTCCGTTTCGGAAAGGCGCGTGTAGCGCGCAGTGGCCGTCACGCGCGGGTAGAAGCGCAGGTCATTGCGGTCCGCGCGCGACATTGCGGCGCGGGCGTTCGCGAGCGCGGCGGTGGCGGCGGGGCTGGTCTCGGCGGCGCGCGCGGCGACGGCCTTGGGGCCGAGCGGAGCGGGAAGGGGCTGGGCGCTCGGCTCGGCGATGAGGGCCGCGAGGAGAATGGTCCACATAGGGTCGACTCCGCGGATGCTTGTTTCGGGATGCAATCAACTGGCGGCGGGAGTGGCGTGAGCGAGGTCGGAAGAGGCGGGCGCGGCGGGCGCGGCGGGTTCCCGCGCGGGGAGATGCTTCGGCGCGAGAAGGAGATACATGACAGGCGTCACGAGGCGCGAGAGCAAAGTCGAGCTGACGAGGCCGCCGATAATGACGAGCGCGAGCGGCGAATAGAGGGACGAGCCCTGGATGGCGAGGGGAACGAGGCCGCCGATCGCGGTGAGGGTCGTCAAGACGATCGGCAGGAAGCGGACCTCGCCGGCGCGTTGGACGGCGTCGAGCAGGGGCAAGCCGTTCGGGGCGCCCTCGTGGGGTTCGCGCAGTTGGTTCGTGAAATCGACGAGCAGGA
>SXIE01000252.1 GCA_005772945.1 Pseudomonadota bacterium | reverse complement strand
ACTACCGGCGATTACAACGAACAGCCCCCGGTCGAGCGCGACTGCGTGGTCGCACCGCGGTGGAGCACAAGCTCGGCCGCATCGCGCGACGACAGGGACCTCGCGCTCGATATCGAGGGGTCCGCAACAACTTCTTCGACCTTCGACGCACCTGCGCTCTCGGAAACCTCGAAGTCATTCAGGCACGGATTGCCGCATGAAGTATGGACGCGCAACCCGGTCGGCGTTCTAGCGCGTTGAGATCGGCGACCAGGGATTCGACCGACGACGGCTTCGACATGACCCAATGATACGGCGAGAAGGCGGCGCTGAATCAAGCAGCCGTCAAGGCGTGTTTGCCACCGCGGCGCCGCGCGCGAACGGCGCTGCTCGACGCTCAGCCCTTCGCGGGCCCGGCCACGGTGAAGCCGGCCTTCGCGATCGCCGCCGAGATCTTCGTGGCGTCGAGCTTGGCCCCGTCGAATTGCACCTTCGCCACCCCGCTCTCGAAGTCGACCGCCGCGTCGTAAACGCCATCGACCTTCAAAAGCGCATTGCGAATCTCGTTGGCGCAGCCGCCGCACGTCATGCCAGTCACCTTGAGGGCGACCGCCTGCGCACCGGCTGGGACCACTTTGCTGGCGTCTTGGTGGTCCTCGCCGCACGCGAGCGCAACGGAAACGGTGCCAAGGGACAGAGCGCCTGCGACGGTCGCTGCAATGAAGGTTCGGAACATCATGGGGGGGCCTCTCGTGGACAGGCGGTGAATCGCCGACAGAACCCCGATATCAACTCTGGCGCGCGGGCGCCAGCGGTAGTCACCCACGCCTCTCGCCCCAGGGCGCCCGTTGACGCGGCGCGGCGGCGGGGTCTATGCCCTCGACGGCCGCCGCGCGTGCGCGCGTCGGACCGTCCAAGGAGCCGCCCATGGGATGGAGATCCTGGTTCAAGTCGACGCCGACGTCGACGCCGACGCCGACACCGCCCGAGCCGCCGCCCGCAGCGCCCCCACCGCGGCCCGAGCCCCCCCCCGCAGCGGGCGCGCAACCTCAGCTTCCACGCCCGTTTGCGGCCGCCATCGCGCTGCTCGATCGACTCTCGCTCCAGGCGCCGCGCGGTTGGGGCCGGCTCGACCTCGCGTTTGAGCCGCAGTCGGGGACCGGTCTGCTGCGCGTCCAGCAGCTCGACGTCCGGTTTGGCGCGACGCCTCCCGGACCGGACGCCCCGCTCCACCTCGACCCCGGCCTCCAGGCGGCCTTCCTCGCGGGCGCGGTCACGGAGCTTCGCGACGCCTTCCGCGCGGACGGGCATGCTTGGGACGGGCTCCGCCTCGCCGTCGAGCGCCACCCCGACACGTTCAAGATCATCTGCGCCGGCCCGGGCAACGCGTTCGCGTCGCTCTCGATTCAGGCCGGCGCGCTGCATTTCGGCGAGCCGTTCCTCGATGCGTTCGCGGCGCGCGGCCAGTCCCTCCTGGCCCGTCAACAGGCGCTCGGGCCTCGCCTCGCCGCGCTCTCGCCCCGCTACCTTTGGAAACACGATGGCGGCACCAGCCGCATCGTCTTCGTCGCGGACGACGGCTTCGAGACGGTCGTGCCCGCGACGCTCCTCGGCTCGCATTCTCGCTCCGACCAGACGTGGTGCTGGGCCTGGGCCAACCGCGGCTTTGCACCCGAGTTGCTGACGGCCGTCAAAGGTCTGCGCGCACAGCCCGACGGGCTCGCCGTCTTTCGCCACCCCGGTTTTCCGTGCGAGGAGGGCTTCGCTTGGGACATCGCGATGCTGGCCGCGGACGCACTCGGCGGCCAGCCCGCCTTCTCGCGCCTGCTCGAGCCGAGCGGCGTCCGCGTCTTCTTCGCGATGCCGACCTGGTGACGCGAGCGCCGTCGCCAGCCGTTCAGTCCGTCATGTTGGCGAAGAGGATCGCCGCGAAGACCGGCAGGAAGTCGATGCCGAGCATGAGCCGCGCCTGGTGCTGCCCGTGCCCGTCGACCGAGAGCCACTCGTGCGAGACCTCGATGTTGAACGCGAAGAGGATGTCCACCACGAGCGAGTTGCGCACGCCGATCCCGGTGCCCTCGCCCGACGACCCGATGACGAAACGGGGCATCCAGCCGACGCCGAAGCCGTCGTTGATCATCACCATCACGGCCATCCCCAGCGTCCCGCGATGCCCCCCGAAGACGTCGTCGGCGCTATAGGTGTAGCCGGCCTCGGGCTTGAGCGCGAACGGCTTCCCGAGCCCGACGCGCGCGCCCACCGCCAGGTCCAGCTCGAAGTCGGTGCGCGTCTCGCCGCCCGCTGGCAGGTAGAACCCCGGCCCGAGGCCCAGCCGAAACACCGGGAAGCCGTAGCTCCCGTCGCCCGCGCGCGCGGGACCCACGCCGCTCACGAGGGCGCCGACCGCCAAGAGGCACGCGATTCGTCCGAGGATCGTCATGACGGCTGCTCCCGATTCGGGTGTTCGGGCCTCGCCACGGCTGGCGTTCGGCCGGCGTCCATCCTGCCCCCGAACGCCGTCGCGCGCGAGCCCTCTCCCCTCCCGCGCGTTCGCACGCCGCCGGAGTGCTCACTCGCCGGGCGCGACGTCCCGCAGATCGGGCGGCGCGATCGCCAGTATCTCCACGACCGAATCCGACCGCGGGCGCGCCTGACACGCCAGTCGCTCGCGGTCGCGAAAGCGCTTCGCGTGGCGCTGGACGAGCTCGGCCTCTTCGTGCCGGACCGGCGTCATCTCGCCGGCGACGACCCGCACGCGACACGTCCCGCACTCGGCGTGGCCGCCGCACGCCTGCGGCAGCTCGAGGTCGTGCGTGTCGGCATGCGCCAGCAAGTTCAGCTTGCCCCAGGCTGGGCCCTCGACGCGCGCACCGTCGGGCAGGACCCAGGTCAGGCGATAGTCGGGCTCGTGCATCGTCTTCACCCTGCCGCCGCGAGAATACCGATGATCGTCACGTCGACCGCGACATGGCCGAGCCATGGGGCCAGCATGCCGCCGGAGCGGCGCCGCAGCACGCCCATCATGAGGCCATAGACCGTCGCGAGCGCGATCCCCGACGCGCCGCGCGGGAAGCCGTGGAGATGCACCGCGCCGAACGCCAGAGCCTGCAGGACGACGGCAAGCCAACCGGCACCGAGCGCCGCGTCCAGCCCCTGGAGGAGTGCCCCGCGGTAGATCGCCTCCTCGACCGCGGCGTTCAGGATCGAGAACGCGATCGCGATGAGCACGAGCTGCCACCCGGGAACGCGCGGCAGGCCCTGCAAGAGGTCGGCGATATCCGGCTCCGCGATGACGAACCAGCTGACGAGCCCCGCGGCCGCCAGCGCCACGCTGCCCGCGACCCACACGAGGACCCCGCGATCGAGACGGCCCCAACGCGCCCACGCGAGCCCCGGTCGCAGCGCCGGCACCGCGAGCGCCAGGGCCACGTACCCCACCAATCCCGCGGCCGCCGGGAGCGGCCACGTCCCGAGCGGCAGCCGCATCCCGCCGACGATGCACGCCGCGAAGATCGCAAGGTGCGCCGCCTGCGCGAGGCGTGCGACCGACGCGCCCATCGCCACCGCCCCCAGCGCTCCCAGTCCGAGTGCGATCCACGGCCAGCCGTCGCGGGGCACGAACATGAGACCCGTCAGCGCCGCCCACACGGTCATCACGACCGCGATGCGCGCCGCTCCCGACCTTCGCTCCTCGGGCGGCGCCGTCGTCACGCCGGCCACCGCTCAGTACGGCGTCGGCGGTCGCACCGCCGCCGGGCCCGCGATGGCCGCCAGGAACCGGTCCTCGTCCGCGCGCATCAGCGCCGCCTCGGCCGGCTCGCCATGGTCGTGCCCGAGCAGGTGACAGAAGCCGTGGACCAGCAGGAAGACGGCCATGTCATCGCGCGTGAACCCGACCTTGGCCGCCTCGATCGCCGTCGTCTCGAGGCTGATGACGATGTCCCCGAGCGGCCCTTGCCGCGGCCTCTCGGCCTCGGGCTCGTCCATCGGGAACGACAGCACGTCGGTCGCCTTCGTCTCGCCGCGCCACTGGGCGTTGAGCGCCGCGATGTGCGCGTCGTCGGTCAGCACCAGCGACAGCTCACGCCGCTTCATCCCCGCCGTCGCCAAGAGGAGCCGCCCCTTGGCGGCCAGCGCCCTCCCCAGCGTCGTCTCACGCTGGGCTGTCCCCTCGAGCGCCAGGTCGACCGGCATACGGCTGATTCCTTTCGTCGCTTCCCGATCCCGCGCCCGCGTGGTCCGTCGCCATGCGACTCGCACGCCCGCCACGCCGATCGGCCTCGCGGATGTCATCGTCGGCATACGCCACGATGATCCGCTGGACAAGGGGATGGCGCACGACGTCCTCGGCCCCGAACTCGACCACCCCCACGCCCTGCACGCCGCGCAGGATGCCGAGCGCGTGTGCGAGCCCGCTGCGATCGCGGTCGGGCAGATCGGTCTGCGACGCGTCCCCGGTGACGATCGT
>SXIE01000251.1 GCA_005772945.1 Pseudomonadota bacterium | reverse complement strand
GCGCACTTTGTCTCGCTCATGGCGCCCCCGCGTCCTTGACCCGCTCGGCCTCCAGCCAGTCGTGGAAGCCCTTCATGAGCGCCTGCGTGAAGATCTGGCCGAGCCGCACCGAGCCCTTCGCGGTCGGATGCGCGAAGTCGCCGGAGGCCAGGCCCTCGTCGAACCAGCGGCCGATCGCGCCGTTGCCGCCCATCGCCTCGTAGAGCGAGAACCAGGCGCAGCCGACCTCGCGCGCGAGCTCGCGCTGGACCTCCATGATCTCGAGCTGACGCGGCACGGTCCGGATCCGACCCCGATAGTGCTCGCCGTGATCGATCGCCGACATGAGCATGCAGGACTTGCTCGGCAAGGCCTTCTTCCAGCGCGCGAGCACCGTCCGCAGGTGCCCGCGGTACCAGTCCATCGTGACCTTGTCCTCGAGCTGATTGCCGCCATACATGAGGATCGAGAGATCGGGCGAGCGCTGCTGCAAGGCGCGGATATGGTGCCCCTCGTCGACGTTGAGCCAGCGCGAGTCGCGCGCGCCGACGACCCCCATGCCGTCGTAGACGACCCCGCCCGCGCGCTCGACCACGACGCCGTAGACCTTCGCCTTGCCGCCAGTCGCCCTGACCTCGAGCGTGTGCGGCGCGTCCGGCACGTCGACCAGGTAGTAGGCGTCCTCCAGACCGCTGGTCGACGCGGTGTCGACGAGCGCGACCTCCTCGCCGTCGATGCGCACGGCGAATTTTCCGCCGCCTTTCTGCTTCAGGTAGTGCACCTCGAAGTGGCTCGCGGTACGGCCCGGCGTACCCTCCTTGACCTTCTCGCCCCCGTCGACGCCGAGCGTCTTCCAGCTCGCGCGCGCCCCCGGGTATCCGACCGAGGCCATGCCGCCGAAGCCGTAGCGCCGATCGGGCGCCATGTCGCCGATATACTCCTCGGTGTTCCAGCCGGCGGTCGTCCAGACGATGTCCTTGCGCAGGTACCAGGGCTTGGAGGCGGACACCATCGCGTAGCCGTGGCCGCCGTCGCCGAACGCGCGCTGGAGAAGCCTTCGCGCCGCCGAGGTCATGCCGTCGGCCGCGATCGCCGAGTCGCCCCACTGCGCGATGCGCACCTTGGCGCCGGGCTCCTTCAAGACGACCTTGGCGAGCTGACGATAGAACGTGCCCATCACGCCGCGCTCGTCCTCGATGAAGGTCGTCAGCCCCTCCCACGACGCGGCCGGGATCGCGATGCGCGCGTACGGATGCTCCTCGGCCGGCACGCCGGTGTCGCCCGCGGCCGTCGCGTCGCCGCCCTGTGCACCCTGCACGTCGGGCGCGCCCGAATGTGAACTCCCTTCACGCGTCGCCGGACGGTGGCCTGTCTCCGGCGTCACCAGCACGACCGGACCCTCCGGCAGCGGCGCGTCGCCTCCGGCCGCCCCCATATCGACCTCGCCGAGGATCGAGCCGCCGCCCGGCGCCAGGCCGTGCTTCTTGAGACCGCCCTCGGCCGCGCCGCCCGAGGCGCTCGTCAGGAACATCTCGTCGAAGAGCGGATCGCCGGGGAGCCAGGCGCAGAGCCGCTCGGCGGCCTTCTGCACGTCCACGCACGGCGCCGCCTCGGTCGGCTCGTCGCCGGGCGGACACAGGAACACGGTCTGCGCGGGCAGGATCAGCGCCACGACGTACGGCACGCCGAGCACGATCGCGGCCCCGAGCATCGCCTTCATCATGCCGCGCACGCCCGGCGGGAGGCCCTTGCCATCCCAGGGGGCGTTCATGTCCGTCGTCGTAATCTCGGTGAAGTCGGCCATCCCGTCCTCAAAAGGCCTGATACACCGGCGGCAGCGGCCGCCCATCGGCCGTCACCGCGATGACGAGCGCCAGCGCCGCCACGATCGCCCCTTGCGCCACGAGCGGCAAGCGGCGGAACCCGAGCCACGTCGCCTCGACCCAGCGACGCGGCGTCCAGTGCACGACGAAGGATCCGATCAAGAGGATCCAGAGCCAGGTCGTCATCACCGTGACGTGACCGTATTGCCCGTCGAAGAGGCGGCTCACGATGTCGCCAGCCTTGTGGATGGCCTGGTCGGAGCTGGTGCCGGGTGCCGCGGACTTGAAGAGGATGCGCATGAAGACGACGAAGTTGAAGGTGAGGAACACGCGCCAGACGACGCCCCAGGTGTCGAGCTCGAGGTCGCGATCGCCGCGCCGCTTGCGAAACCAGCGGTTGACGCAGACCGCGATGGCGTTGCCCGCGCCGTAGATCGCGAAGTTCCAGTTGGCGCCGTGCCAGAGGCCTATCAGAAGGAACGTGATGAAGAGGTTGCGATAGACCTTGAACTCGGAGCCGCGCGAGCCGCCGAGCGGGTAGTAGACGTAGTCGCGCAGGAAGCTCGACATCGTCATGTGCCAGCGGCGCCAGAACTCCGAGCAGGTCGTCGCCTGGTAGGGGCGATCGAAGTTGTCGGGCAAATGGAAGCCGAGCAGCAGCGCCGAGCCGATCGCGATGTCCGAGTAGGCCGAGAAGTCGAGGTAGATGTGGGCTGTGAAGGCATAGAGCCCGACCAGCACATCGGCCGACGAGACCAGCGACGGGTCGGCCCAGACGCGCTCGACGACGTTCGTCGCGAGCACATCGGCGACGACGACCTTCTTGACGATGCCGAGCGCGATGAGCCAGAGGGCGCGACTGGCCTGCAGGCGCGAGACGAAGCTGGGGCGATGGATCTGCGGCAGGAAGTTGGAGGCGCGCAGGATGGGGCCGGCGACCAGATGCGGGAAGAACGCGATGAAGAACGTGAAGCGCAAGAAGCTGCGCTCGACCGGCATCTGCCGCTTGTAGACGTCCACCGTGTAGGACAGCGACATGAACGTGTAGAAGCTGATGCCCGCCGGCAGGACGATGTCCCAGGCCTGGAACGTCGCGTCGGAGCCGAAGAGGCCGCCGATGGCGACCGCGGTTTCCTTGAAGAAATTCGAATACTTGAAGACCGACAGCAGCCCCAGATTCGACGCGATCGAGAGGAGCAGCCAGGCCTTGCGTCGGCGCGGGTCGTCCGAGGCGTCGAGCCGCAAGGCGACCAGGTAGTCGACGATGGTCGAGCAGAGCAGGATGACCAGGAACCAGGGGTTCGAGGCCGCATAGAAGAACCAGCTGGCGGCGATGATGAAGAGGATCTTCGCCATCCCGAAGCGATGCAGGCCCCAGAACACGAGGAACACGATCGTGAAGAAGATCGCGTATTCCAGGGAGTGGAACGACATCGCCGGCGCCTCGGAAGAGGGATCACGGGGGGCGCAGCGCGCGTGCCCGCGAGTGAACTCGATGCGTCTGCCCTCACCCGACCGGGCAGACGCTGCTCGACCTGGGCCTCATTAGGCGGGAGCGCGGCCGAGCGTCAAGAAAGACAGCGCCGGCCAACGCGCACGGCGCGGGGCAGATTCCGCGTGGTGGCGCGCGACCTTCGCCGCCAGGGACTCGGTCAGCGCCGCGGTCTGGGGAGCGGGAGCGGGGCCGGCCCGATGGTGGGGCCGCCAGGGTTCAGCATGCTGCCGGGCAAGGACCCCTCGAAGGGTCCGATCAGCGCGTCGAGAAAGAGCTGCGCCATGCGTTCGTAGCCGAGCTTGGTCAGGTGGACATAGTCGGGCGCCGCGTACGGGATGTCCGCGTGCACCCAACGCAGCATCGAGAGGTCGCCGCCCATGGCGCCCGCCCAGTTCCAATAGCCGCAGCCGTAGCGGTGCGCGACCTTGCGTTGCACGTCGATGAACGGCGCCTGGCGTGGGCGATGCTGGAAGACCTCGACCTCGTCGCCTTCCTCGTCCACGGCGTCGATCTTCACGGGCCGATCGGACGGCCCGATGAGGAGGCACGAGGCGCGCGGCACCGCAGAGTGAACGCGGTTCACAACGAGGTCGAGCTTGCGCTCGTACTCGGCCAGCGGCTCGTCGTCGCCGACATCGTTGGTGCCGTAGGCGAGGACCACCAGATCGGGGTCACGCCGAATGAGCTGTTCGTTGAAGATGCCAGGGTCCCAGTCGAGCTGGTCGGTGGCGCGCGCCCCGTTGATGCCCAGCGTATCCATGCGGATGCCGGCCGCGCTGCTGTCGAGCGCGACGGCGAAGAGCGTGACGGCGCCGTTGCCGGCAGGGCGAATCTCGACCTCGTGGCGCGCGAGCGGCAGGTCGATGCTCCAGTAACCGAGGCCGTCGAGCTCGCGCTTCTTCGGGTTGGTCTTGGTGCGCACGCGGATCTTCTTCTTGTGATCGATGTCGACCGTGAAGTCGCCGCCGCGGGCATCGCGCCAGTACCAGACCTCGACATGGGAGATGTCGCGGCCGAAGGGATTCTCCTTCGAGGTCGACACCTTGGCCCAGGCGGACGGCCGGTCGGAGGTGAAGCTGATGCCGCCGAGCCCATAGCGCCCGTCGTCACGGCGCTGCCGCTTGGAGACCCAATAGGCGTCCCAGCCGGTCTCCGAGTACGCGATGTTCGCGTCGCGATTGTAGTAGTCGCGCCACGGCTTGGACGGCACGATGAGCCCGATGCCGGCGTCGCCGTAGCGGGACTTGAGCTCGTTTCGGAACCAGCCCGTGAACATGTCGCCCGCGACATGCGAGGCGCCCCAGACGACGACGCGCGCCTGGTCCTCGCGCCGCGGCGTCGCCGGGTCGTCATCGCGGCGCGCGACGCGCCTCAGCACCTGGTAGAACGCCGCGAGCGCCTCTTCGCCGGGCGGGTTCTCGATCGGCATCGGCACGCCGAGCTTGGTGTGGTCGCAAGGCTCGGCCGGCGCGAAGACCGCATCCTCGGGGACGGGATCCGGCGCGACAAAGAGCGTGAGTGTGAGGGCCAGCGCGACGATCACAGGCGTACTGTATCCCTGGGAGCCTCGAGACGGGCAACTTTCTGGCGTCCGAAGGCCCGGCGGGATGGCCTCGGCGCTTCGCGATGGGGCCGACAACGCGCCGCGACGCGCGTTCGATTCCGGCCGCGGCCACGCGTGGGCGCGCGCCGACGAGCCGAGCGCGGTTGACCCACACGAGCCAGAGCGCTATGGCGCTCGCATGGAAGGCGCGCGCCCCAAGCGTCCCAAGCACCCCGTCTATCGCCTGGTCCGCGCGGCCTGGTGGGTGCTTGCGTTGTGGCTCTCGGTCGCCATCCTGGTGGCGGTCATCCGGGACGTCGTCGCGCGTTGATTCGATCGCGCGTGGCCCAACGAATTCGGGCTCGAGCTAGAACGCCGACCGGGTTGCGCGTCCATACTTCATGCGGCAATCCGTGCCTGAATGACTTCGAGGTTTCCGAGAGCGCAGGTGCGTCGAAGGTCGAAGAGGTTGTTGCGGACCCCTCGATATCGAGCGCGAGGTCCCT
>SXIE01000250.1 GCA_005772945.1 Pseudomonadota bacterium | reverse complement strand
TCGAAGAGCCAAAGCCCGCTCTCGTGACGCCGTCGACCGGGAGGTCTTGCGTGCCATGAACGAGTTGCCCAGAGGCCACATCGTCAGTTGGTTCAAGGACGCCGGATACCGCGCTCGGTGAACTCGATCGGCGCTGTGAGATCCGCGAGTGTCGGGTCGACGCCGCCCTCGAGGATGCCGGCCGACGGCCGCGGCAGGCCGGAGGTCTTGCGCGCGGCGTGGTCGGCGAGGTTCCACGCCTGCGGCATGCGGATCGTCTTGAGGCCCCAGGGCCCCGAGCCGTCCAGCGGCGGCGAGGGCCAGGGCCGCACCCACGTCCACGCCGTCGAGGCCGCGCGGTCGTAGGGCGGGAGGCGCTCGGTCGGGTAGAACCAATTGAGGGTGACCGCCGCGACGAGCGGGCTCGCCTTGAGCACGGCGCGCGCCTCGAGCAGCGGGCGCAGGTCCTCGTCGGTGCTCGTTGCCTCCGCGACGGGCACACGCAGCTGGACGATGCCCAGGTCGGGAAGGCCTCCGGCGATCGAGGCGTCGAGCGACGCGATCAGCGCGTTGACGGGGCCGACGGTCGCGTCGTCCTGGAAGATGACGAGGAGATCGCGGCGCGACAATGGGATGCCCGTGGGCGCGACGATGTCGTAGGGATCGGGCTCGACGAGCGCGGCCTCGGGGATGTGGTCCTGCACCGGGTCGTCGTCCTCGCCCGCGATGCGGAGCGTGTCCGAGCCGGCCTGGGCACCACACGCCGCGAGCATCGCGGGCGCGAGGACCGCGAGGACTACAAGGCCCGGGAGGCCCAAGAGGCCGGGGCGGAGGTAGGGCTGCATGGGGACCTCGCGACGGAGATGCCGGGAGGATAGCCGAGGCGAATCCCCTGAGCAATCGCGCACACCGATCGCCGGCCCCGCGTGGGTGCCCCTTCTGCCGCTTGCTTGTTCGGTTTCGAACGGCTACGCCGCACGTCGAAGCGACGCCCACCACGCGACAGAGGCTCTGCCGTCGCCTCGGAGACCTCATGTCGATGTACCAGTGGTTCGCCTCGAAGGGCCCGAGCGGCTTCGGCTATGGCTCTACGGCCGAGCAAGTGACCGACGGCCTGCAGCTCGCCGGCCAGACGATCCTCGTGACGGGCTGCAACTCCGGGCTCGGGCACGAAGCGATGCGCACCCTGGCGCTGCGCGGGGCGCGCGTCGTCGGCACGGCGCGAACGCTCGCGACGGCGCAGGCGGCGTGTGGCGCGATCGCTGGCCTGACCGTGCCGCTCGCCTGCGAGCTTGCCGACCCGGCGAGCGTGCGGGCCTGCGTCGCGGCGGTGAAGCAGGCCGGCATCAGGCTCGACGCCATCCTCTGCAACGCCGGCATCATGGCCCTGCCGAAGCTCGAGAAGGCGCATGGCTACGAGCTGCAGTTTCTTACCAACCACATCGGGCACTTCATGCTCGTCACGGGTCTGCTCGACACGCTCACCGAAGCCGGCCGCGTCGTCATGCTCAGCAGCTCGGCCCATCGACAGGCGCCCAAGGGCGGCGTCGAGTTCGACAACCTCGACGGCTCGAAGGGCTACGGCTTCCGTGCCTACGGGCAGTCGAAATTCGCCAACCTGTTGTTCGCCAAGGAGCTGGCGCGGCGCTTCGCCGGCACCGCGAAGACCGCGAACGCCGTGCACCCGGGCGTCATCCGCACCAACCTCGGCCGCCACATGAACCCCGTGGCGCGCGTCGCCGTAGGGTTCGCGATGGCGCTCCTGCAGCCGCTCGCGCTCAAGAGCGTCGCCCAGGGCGCGGCCACCGGGGTCTACGCCGCGACCAGCCCGGCGCTCTCGGGTGTCTCGGGTCACTACTTCGCCGACAGCAACGTGGCCAAGCCGCGCGCCGACGCCCTCGACGCCGAGCTCGGCCGCAAGCTCTGGGAAGTTTCGGAGCGGATCGTCGCCGGACTGCCGCAGGACGCGACTCCAACGACGCCGCAGGGGGGATGATGAAGGCCATCGTGTACGAGCGCTATGGATCGCCGGACGTGCTCGTAATGAAGGAGGTCCCAACACCCGCGCCGAAGGACGACGAGATCCTGATCCGCGTGCGCGCGACGACGGTGACCTCGGGCGACTGGCGGGCACGGTCGCTCGAGCTGCCGCGAGGCTTCGGGTTCATGGGGCGCTTCGTGTTCGGCCTGTCCAAGCCCCGGCAGCCCATCCTGGGGACCGAGCTCGCCGGGGACGTCGAAGCCGTCGGCAGGGACGTGCGGCACTTCAAGGTTGGCGACGCCGTCTTCGCCTTCAGCGGCATGGGCATGGGCTGTCATGCCGAATACAGGTGCATGCCGGGCGCTGGCTCGGTCGCCCTCAAGCCGGCGAATCTGACCTACGAGGAAGCAGCCGGGCTGTCCTTCGGTGGCACGACGGTCATCGACTTCTTCCGACGCGCGAAGATCGCCAAGGGCGACAGGGTGCTCGTCAACGGCGCGTCCGGAGGGGTCGGGACGGCCGCAGTCCAGCTCGCCAAACACTTCGGCGCCGAGGTGACCGGCGTATGCAGCAGCGCGAATCTCGCGCTCGTTGCATCCATCGGCGCCGACAAGGTGATCGACTACACGAAGGCGGACTTCACCCAGAGCGGCGAGACCTACGACCTCATCGTCGACACCGTCGGCACCGCGCCTTTTTCCCGGAGCAAGGGCGCGCTGAGGGACGGCGGACGGCTGCTGCGGGTGCTCGGCACGCTCGGCGACCTGCTGCAGGCTCCCTGGGCGGCGATGACGACGCGCAAGAGGCTCATCGCGGGTCCCGCCAAGGTGCGCGCGGAGGACCTGCGCTTGCTCGCGACGCTCGCAGCGTCAGGCGCGTTCAAGCCGGTGATCGACCGCTGCTACCCGTTCGAGGCGTTTGCGGAGGCCCATCGCCACGTCGACACGGGCCGCAAGAAGGGCAACGTGGTCCTGACGGTGCCCGCGCGGCCGTGAGGAGGCCACGCGATGGCGCATGCGCCGACCGCGACGGGTCGACCGCGCGCGGGGGGGGGCGCGCCGACTCTCGCGTCGTGGCGCGGGCCGGCCGGAATCGGACCGCGGTGCGCACAGCCTGTTTACAACCCGTCCCGGGCCGCCCCGCGTAGGCACCGAGGTCTCGCGCCTCAGGGGGTCCCATGTTGTGGTTGCCGTTTGCTCTCGCCGCGCTCGTTTTGCCGCAGGCCGCGCCGCGTCCCGCTCCGGATCCGGCGCCGCCCGCCGCGACCGCCACGCCGCCCGACGTCTTCGAACCCACGTCGGGCTAGTGGTTTCGCGTCGAGCCGGGCGGGGCCATCATCACCGCGTATCATGCGGATCGGAAGGGGTTCCGCCTCGACGTCGCCGCGCAGTGCGGCAAGGACAGCGTGCCGGTTCTGGGCGTCATCGTGCGCGACGACGGGTCGGCGATGGTGACGAACACGCGCGGCCTCATGGCCGACGTGGACACCGCGCGGGGCACGCTCGGGTGCGCCAATCCCGATAACGATTCGGGCGTCGTCGTCGTCGCCTGGGGGGACGAGCCGCGCTTTCCCGTCCTGGCTCACCGCGGCGGAACCACCTATGGGTTCAAGACCAACGCGGGCGCGTGTCGCTTTCTGGGGTGCGAGGCGGCGGGGCAGGGCTGCCTCATCATGGAGACGTATCCGGGGCGGGCGGTGTGCTCCGGCGCCGTGGCGCCCAAGCCGGCGCGCCCCGCAAATCCGCCTGCGAAGGCGCTCGCGTCGCTGCCGACGTTCATGGCGTCGGGGTTCATGTTGCTGAAGGGGCGAGCGACCGACCGCTTTCCGTCCGAGCTGCCGCAGACGTTCATGCTGACGTCCGATCACGTCGTGCGCCCCGATGGGCAGGCCGTGGGACTCACGGCCTGTGGCACCCAGGTGCCGGCGCTGAAGCCGACCGACCTGATCGCGCGCGCGCGCCTCGAGGGCCGTGTCGTCGTCGCGGAGTTCCTCGGGCGCTGCGAGCTGCGCGTGGCGGCCGAGGGCGCTGCGAGCTGCGCGTGCCGCACGCCGTGAGGCCTCGCGGCCGAGCCCTCACAGGCCGAAGGTGGCCACGAGAAAATCCATCAAGCGGCGCCCGACGACCTCACCGCCAGCGGGCGTGAGGTGAACCCCATCGTGGCGGCGATAGCGGACGGCGCGGCCGTCGGGGTCGAGCCCGCTCTTGAGATAGCTGCCGTCGGGGGCCGTGCTGAACGGGAAGAGGTCGACGGCGTGGACGCGCACGAGGTCGCGCACGGCCTCGTGCTGGAGGCCCTTGATGCGCACGACGCGCGCGCGCGCGGGCTCCGGTCGGTTGGTCGGTGACAGGAGGAACACCTCGCGCGCGCTGCCGCGAAGCAGCTCCGCCAGCTCGCGCACGCGCGCTTTGTAGGCCGCATCCCAGGCGACTCGGTCCTTGAACGACAGGCGCGTGGGCTCGTCGCCGCGCAGGGGCGTAATGGGCTGGCCATCGTTGCCGCCGAAGAGGGCGATGACGACGTCGGGATCGGACGTCCGGAGGAGGTCCGGCACGGTTTGGAACCAGTTGAAGAACTGGGGGTGCGCCAGGCCGCTGGCCGACTTGGCGACGAGCGTCACGCGGTAACCGCGCCGTGCCAATTCGCGGGAGAGCACGCGGCCGAGCGGCCCGAAGAAGTTCGAGTCGCCGATGAGGAGAGCGCGCTTGCCGTTGGGAAGGCGCGGCTCGCTCACCGACGCGGTCGGGGGGCGATGGGGGCGCGCGCCGACGGGGCGCCCGGGGACGTGCGCGAGCGTCAGGGCGAGGACGGTGGCGGCGAGCGCGGAGCGGGCGAGCATCGCCTGCCATCCTGCGCCCAGGGGTCGGTCCTTGCCAAGCAAGCGAACGCACGGCGATTGCTTGGCAGCGGCGGCGCGTTCGGGTAGCGTCGCGGCATGTTCCGATCGGCCTGTTGTGCGCTCTTGGCGGTCCTGCTGACCTCGTCGGCGACGGCGCGCGCGCGACCCGCGTGTCCCGTTGCCGACGCGCGCGCGAAGGCGACGGTGTGCGCGATTGGGAGTTCGACGATCGGGAGCGTGCTCGGCCCGATGCTGCAGCGCGCGCTTCGGGCGCAGGGGATCACGCTGCGCTACTGGGGGCAGGCGTCCTCGGGGCTGGCGCGACCGGATCATCACGATTGGATCGCGGTGACGCCGGGGCTCATGGCGGATCTGCGGCCGGACGTGGTCATCGTCGGGCTCGGCGTGAACGATAGTCAGAGCCTATGGAACGACGGGCAATGGATCCCGCGGGACGATGCTCGCTGGGAGGAGGTCTACGCGCGGCGGGTCGATGCGCTCCTCGAGCGCGCCGCCGGGCCCGAGCGCGAGCGACTCGTCGTGTGGCTCGGACCCTACGCGTACGTCGACTGGCGCGCCGAGGACCATCTGCCGATCGTGGCGCGCCTTCAGCGCGAGCGTATCGCCGAGTTCGCGGCCCGCGGCGGGCGTGCCGTCTACATCGACGTCTATCGCGCGACGCTCGGCGACGATGGTCGTCCGCTGCGCGAGGCGACGTTGGGCGAGGAGGGCGAGCCGGTTGCGGTGCGGACCGAGGACGGGATCCACCTGACCCCTGCCGCGGTGCGGTGGTTCATGGCCGCGCCGGTGTTGGCGGCGATCCTGCCGTGCCTCGGGGGCGGCGGCGGGGCCGAGCGCGACGAGGACACTACGCCGTCAGCGGAAGCGCGGCCGCGCGGCGATGCGGACGCGGCGCCACCGGCGGTATTGCCAGCGAGCGGCGACGAGGGGTGAGACCCGTTGCGAGGTCAGGTTCCGAGTCGCGGCCACTTGTCGTGCGGGCAGCGGAAGGCACGGCCGCGCGCCTTGAGCGACAGGTAGCAGCCGCAGATGGCGCAGGTGTTGTCGGTGCGCTGGTCGCAGTGCGTGCAGACCATGAGGCGCTCGCGGTACTCGTCCTTGGTCAGGGTGCGGCAGCCGTCGCCGACGAAGTCGGCCATCGACTTGAGGAAGTTCCAGGGGCGCGAGCGTAGCTTCGGGTCCTCGGTGCGCACGACGCGCTTCTCGGGGACGATCGGGTCCTTGTCGCAGAAGACGCCGGTCGCGGCGCAGGTGCGGCACGACTCGAGGTCGGCGCCGGCGGGCATGAACACTTGCGGGTGCGCGCAAACGTAGACACCGCTCGCCAGCTCGGCGCCGCGATGGCGACACGCGGGAAAGCCAACGGACATGGCGGCCATCGTAGCGTCAGAGGACGCGGTTGGCACGGCCGGAGATCGGGAAACGTCGCGAGGGGCGCCCAGCCGGCGGGACTGCGCTTGAGGTCCGGGGCGGGCGCGCGTAGGATGCGGCGGCATTGCGGCGCGGCCGCGCAGGAGAACAGCATGGCGGGGCAGATCCTGACGAGCCAGACGGTGGCGGGTTTCGACAACGCGGACGAAGAGGGCGGGGGCGGCGGAGGCAGCAAGGGCTTCGCGCTCGAGCAGCTTCGCAAGACGCGCACCATCGAGCTGTTCGGGGTCGTCAACACCCTGCTGGCCAAGCGCGTCATCAGCCAGCTCATGTTCCTCGACCACGACGATTCGACCAAGCCCATCACGGTCATCCAGAACAGCCCGGGTGGGTCGGTCACCGACGGCTTCGCGATCTACGACGCGATGCGCTACGTGAAGCCCGAGATCCGCGTGGTGTGCGTCGGCCTGACCGCATCGATTGCGACGATCACGCTGCTCGGCGCGAAGAAAGAGAACCGGGTGTCGCTGCCGAACACCGAGTTCCTCATCCACCAGCCGCTCATCTCGGGCAACGTCTACGGGGTCGCCGCGGACCTCGAGATCACAGCGCGCCAGATCCTGAAGACGCGGGCGCTCATCAACGACATGCTCGCGAAAGAGACCGGCCAACCGCTCGAGATCGTGTCGCGACACACCGAGCGCGACTACTGGATGTCGGCCGACGAGGCGCGCGAGTACGGGCTCATCGCGAAGATCGTGACCAGCCGCGACGAGCTCGGATGAGCCAAGCGGGAGGTCCGCGCGCGGCGCCGGCGCGGCC